>JBGAWJ010000015.1:0-21502 GCA_044227605.1 Alphaproteobacteria bacterium | reverse complement strand
CTTCGCAAATAGCGGCGCAAATACCGCGCGTACCACCCGTAACCACTGCTACCCGTTTTGTCATGTGACCCTCCCCGCCAGATTTTTGTTTATTCTCTTATTTATTAGTAAATATTATACCAACAATTTTCCTTCAGGCAAGCGACCCTTATTGCACCTGGTTTATTTGGGAAGCTTTATTTTTTTATCCCAATGGATTACCTTATATTTTCCAGCATGAATAAAATGAGGGGCAATCTTCTGATGAAAAGAATTTTATGGTTTATAGGAATGTCTTTTTTGGTGGCAATAACCGAAGCTTTCGGGTTTAATCCCTATCAGCAAAATTTGGATATATCAAAAATAACTTGTGATGATTTTATTGGAAGCTTGTACCCTTCCTCCGATGAGAAAACTCATAATGGTTTTTATGGCCCTTCTTGGGAAGGAGAGGCTATTTTTACTTGGCTAGATGGTTATTTATCACCTAAAAATATTTATTCCAAAGTTCTTTTAACCTCAACGAAAGGGCAACTGGCTAAAGATTGTTCACAGGCAAGATCATCTTTAATTATTGATTTATATCCGCTCAGTCATCAAGAAGCCTTGGCTGTCGCAGAAAAAAATTTCTCTCAAGAACTGGCGTTAGAAAATAAGCTTTATAATATGGATCTTCATGACGTAACTTGCGCAATGCATTTAATGTATACCAGTAAGGATAACATCGGCTCCGGATATTTTGGCGAAAGCAATTTATCTTTAGCGGCTATTTGGGTTATTGCCCATGATAGAAAGGAAAAAGTTTTTAATCTCGCTAAATTAAAAAATTTGGGAGAGGGGGTCTCTTCTATCTGCCAACAATCTCAAAGTGCTTTTTATCTTTTTGTTCCCATCGTACGGAAAATATACAATTTATCCCCAAAAGATAAGGCATTCACAACAGAGAAGCAGTAAATAGCTGCAAAAATCCATCCTATCCTTAAAAAGGTTGATGGTGGCCTGCACTTTATTGAATGGCCTTTTGCAAAAGGTGCAATATTTCTAGTAATTCCTGGGCACAGCAGCACGCTTGTTGATCCAGGAAGCTGATTTCCACCACTGCATGACCGGGATCAAAATCCATATTAAATTCATCCCAACCAACAGATACGCCGGTTTCAAGGGCATGAATAAGTTTTTGTAAATTGTGCCGGGGATGACCTTGATGGGCCAGACATTCAAGATTTCTGTGCGGTCGCGGGATGTCTGATACTTCTTGGCCATGGCCAGAATATGGAGCCCATCTTTTGGTGAAAAATCACTGGAATGATCTTTTCCCAAATTTTTATTCCCGCTCCACACACATCGCAATGCCCATGCCGCCGCCAATGCACAAGGTAGCAAGGCCCCGTTTGGCCTTACGTCGCCCCATTTCGTGCAGCAGTGTAACAAGAATGCGGGCACCCGAGGCACCGATGGGATGACCCAAGGCAATCGCCCCACCATTGACATTCACCTTCGCCTTGTCCCATTTCATTTCTTGGTTCACAACGCAAGATTGCACGGCAAAAGCCTCATTCGCCTCAATTAAATCCAATTGGTCCATTTTCCACCCCGCCCGCTGTAAAGCCAAGCGGCTGGCCGGAATGGGCCCCGTTCCCATCAAAGCAGGTTCCACCCCCGCCGTTGCCCAGGAAACGATCCGCGCCAACGGCTTGATCCCTTTCTTCACAGCTGTCGTTTTTGACATTAAGACCATAGCCGCTGCTCCATCATTCAGGCCAGAGGCGTTGCCAGCGGTGACTGTACCCTTTTCCCGGTCAAATGCCGGGCGTAATTTGGCAAGTAATTCTAAGGTTACGCCAGCTTTGGGATATTCGTCCGCAGTCACCAAATTTTCAATTTTGCCGTTTTTGACTGGAACAGGGACAATTTCGGCTTGGAACAAATTATTCTTAATGGCTTGTTCGGTTTTTTGCTGGGAAAAAAGGGCAAATTCATCTTGTTGTTGACGGCTGATGTTAAATTGCCGGGCTAAATTTTCTGCTGTTATTCCCATATGGTAATGATGAAAAGCATCCCATAACCCATCATGAATCATGGTATCTACCATGGGGGCATCCCCCATTTTCACCCCCGGCCGCAACCATATACAATGGGGAGATTGGCTCATACTTTCCTGCCCGCCCGCCACAACCATATCTTGATCACCCAGGCGGATGCTTTGGTAAGCAGCTACTACCGCACGCAAACCCGATCCGCACATTTGATTAAGGACATAGGCAGTGGCACCCACCGGAATGCCTACAGCCATCGCCGCTTGCCGGGCCGGGTTCTGTCCGGCGCCTGCCGTAAGTATTTGCCCCATCACCACTTCCTGGATATCTTGGGGAGCGGTTTTCGCGCGTTCCAAAGCAGCCCGGATTGCGACTTCACCCAGCTGATGAGCTGGCAATTGATTAAAAACCCCTTGAAAAGAGCCTACGGGGGTACGAACAGCACTGGCGATCATAACTTCTTGCATCATCTTCTCACTATTTTATTGAACCAATCATTCTCACAGCTTTCCACCTAGCGGCCTCAGCAGGCGCTAATTTTCATGCTGCGTCACAACATAATATATTACATGCTATTTTTAGGCAAATTTTTTCGGCTCTAGGAAAGGGTGTTTAGCCAATTCACAATCGCTTCTATAGTTTGCGGCGCAGCACGGGGGCTGGCCACCATGCCAATATGACCAGCATCAATAATCATCATTTTGATGGATGCCAGGTTGCTGGATATGGCAGATGCACTAGCTAGGGGGACAATCCGGTCTTGTTTCGGCAGTACCGCCAATATAGGGCAATCTACATATCGGGGGTCAATGATTTGCCCACACACCCGCCACTTTGCCTGAATGGGCAAATTATCCCGGTACCAGTTTTCTAAAGATTCCTGAATGACCCGCTGGGTAACGGCTACCCCATCATTTAACCAATCCTCAAGCGCTACAAATTGCTGGGCAGCGGCAGATTGCTGGGGTAACTCCCCGAATTTGCTGAATTTTTGTAGGATTTGCAAAGGGTTAAGGGCCGAAAAATACCACTGCAACCATTCAACTGGCACCACAGATAGGGACGGCAACAAAGATTGCCAACTGGGCCCATGACGGCTAAGGGCTTGCGCGAGCGGCATGGGCACGGCCTGGAAATCCCAGGGTGTTGCCAGTAAACATACACCCTTAAAAACTTTCGGCTTCAAGACAGCTGCAGCCATAGCAAGCAGCCCGCCCATACAATAACCCATGATATAAACAGGTTGATCGCCTGCTTGTAGCCTAGCTGCCTCCACCATATGTAATAATCGTGCTATATAATCATCTAAGCCGAATTGCTGTTCCAAGACAGTGGGATCACCCCAATCCAGCAGCAAGGTACTATATCCCCGCTCCCCTAACCTCCTAATAAAAGAATTATTTTCTGCTAAATCCAAAATATAAGAACGGTTGATGAGGGAAGGTATGATCACTATCATCCCTCGTGGCTGCATCCCTCGGCACAGAAATAAGCGGCTGGTTGATTCTTGGGAAACCACCGGCAGCGGCTTTATTTGCCGCTGATACGGATGATTTTGATAAGCTTTTATCCCCTTCAGAAAACGCTGGTAACGCGCAAGTCCTTCCTGATTGATGGCGTCAAGAAGGGCGCTTGGAAGATTTAGGGGTGCCTTGAGGGGCGGTTGACCCATTTTGTCGTTCCAAAACGGCCACCCGTTTTTCAAGGTCATGGAGGCGTTTGGCCAACTCATCCACATCGCCCAGGCGTTGTTCAGATGATAAGCCAGCGGCTTTGGGCTTTGCAGGCGGTTGTTCATGATCAGCAGCCTTGGAATGTTGCTTTGGGTCAGGTGCGGCAGTTTTTGGATTTTGGGCATCGCGTTGGGCAGCCGCCTGCCGTAAATTATTCAAGAAATATCCCCATTGGTCAACCCAATAAGGATCTGCCAAATTACCGGAGAATTGCTGTTGCCATAAATCAAGGGTTTGTTTGGCCGCCTCTATCCATGAACCCGGGTAATCGGGATTAAAGGAACTATCGGGGGTAGGCTCCGTTTCCCCCTTATCCGCTGTCCGTGGTTTAGCAGATGGATTAGCTTTTTCCGTATTTTGGGCGGATGAATTTTTTTTGTGGTCGGTCGTTGCCATGTTGTCTCCTCCTGATCGGTTATTTTATTTTTTTAACCTAACGGATCATTTGACGGAAAAATCATTGTGATCCTAATTTTCCCCTATATAATGGGAAAGGATCAGTTGTTGACTTTAGCTATTTTTCGATAGCATCTGAGATAGCTTAACAAAAAAGAACCCTTATTCCTAACGGAAAATACAAGTTGGTTTGTTGAACCAGCTATCTGATATCAAAAACCAGCCAGGAAAAAATCCATGACCGAAGCCACCGCCCCCGCTAACCCAATCAAGATTAAAAAATACGCCAATCGCCGTCTTTATAATACCGCCACCAGCAGCTATGTGACTTTGGAATATTTATGCCAGTTGGTGAAAGACAATGTGGATTTTGTGGTGGTGGACGCCAAAACCGAGGAGGATATTACCCGGGCGGTCTTAACCCAAATTATTGTCGAGCAGGAAGGCAAAGGGCAGCAATTATTGCCGTTGAATTTCCTGCGGCAATTGATCGGTTTTTATGGGGACAATCTGCAAATGCTGGTGCCAAAATACCTGGATCAATCGATGGAGAGCTTTGTGCAACAGCAACAAAATTTCCGCCAGCAATTACAGCAAACTTTTGGCCCTATGTTCCCTTTGCCGCAGCTTGATGATGTGACGCGCCGCAATATGGATTTTTTCCAAAAATCCTTGCAGATGTTTAACCCCTTTGGGGCTAAAAATACCATGGGCACTGAGAAAAACCAGGAAAGATCCTCGCCCAGTAGTGGCGGGCAACCCGATCAAAGCTTAAAAAACTTAAAGGAACAGTTGGACCAATTGCAACAGCAACTGAACCAGCTGCAGCAAAATTCTAAGAAATAATCCCGGTCTCTCTAGGGGAATTGCCGGTCAGCCAGCTTTTTTGATGGGGCATTTATAAAATTCGTATACGTACGAGGCTTTTAATCCATACAATTAATATTCAAGCTTTTATTTTTTAGCTTTATCGCCGGTACAGCCTTAGGACAACAGCCCGCGCAACCATCCAAATCATGGTCATATTATACGGGAGATATGTTCTTAACTTTATGTGATAATGATCCAAATACTTGTTCCCATTATATAATCGGTCTTATAGATGGATTAGAAACAGTGGATCAGTGGAACAACACTTGCTCCTATTTTTCTATTCCCCCACCCGTTACAGATTTCATGCTGCGCGAAATTATCACCAGAAGGTTAAAACAAGCTCCAAAAGATGGGTATTTGGGTTCGCATTTTTCAGCTTCAGGCCTTATCATCATCATATTATTTGAGGAATTCCCCTGCCCAAAACCCATTTCTTAAAGAATGTATAAAATTTTGACCCGCGGAAATCAGACGTTGGATTCTTTTGATTGCCGATCACCGCGGCTGATTTTGCGGCTAAGCAAAATAAATGAAGTCGTGCGGCCAACCCCTGGCAACCGCCCGATTTTACTTAATAACTGATCCAAATCCTCGGCATCAGTAGCAGCGATTTCAACCATTAAATCATATTCACCGCTGACCGTATGGGCCACCAGCACCTCGGCCATGCCGCGCAGACTTTCAATTACCCGTTCCTGCTGCCGTGATTCCAACACCACCATCACCATCGCCCGCCATCTTTGCGGATGCGATGGGATGGTTTTCAGCATCACGCTGTATCCCTCAATAATTCCCTGCTGCTCCAACCGCCGAAGCCGCTGCTGGACGGCACTGCGTGATAAACCAACCTTCCTCGCCAATAAGGCAGCTGACACCCGGGCATTTGCCGTTAATAAGCTTATCAGATGTTCATCCGTCTGATTAGGATTTTGTTTTAAGGACATTTCTGTTTATTCCGTCATTTCGAAATTATTTAAAGTCATTTGTCTTGTTTTATAAGTAAATCTATCATTACGCCAGCTATCTTCTGTCCAGCTGACAGGGATAGCATATCATTATTCATTCAACAAGGTTTTTTAGGCTCAGGAGGGTGCATATGTATCAGGTATTGGTGGTTGGCGGCGGTAAAATTGGCAGCGCTATTGCAGAAATGTTAAATGCTAGCGGCGAATATAAAGTGGCGGTTGCTGACCGTAGTAAGGATTTTATGACCCATATCAAAAATCCGGCCATCCGTAAAATTGAGGCAGATGTGGCCAATGAAAAACAATTATTGCAAGCCATGCAAGGCATGCAGGCGGTGCTGAGCGCCCTGCCCTATGCCCTTAATCCGCTGGTCGCCCGTGCAGCAACCCAAGCTGGCGCCCATTATTTTGATTTGACCGAGGATGTCACTTCCACCCGTACCGTCAAACAATTGGCAGAGAAGGCAAAAACTGCCCTAGTACCACAATGCGGTCTAGCCCCTGGATTTATAGGTATTGCCGCCCACCATTTGGCGAAGAATTTTGATAAATTACACCAAGTGTCCATGCGCGTCGGGGCCTTACCACAATTTCCAGTCAACCGTTTGAAATATACCTTAACCTGGAGTACGGACGGTCTGATCAATGAATATTGCAATTTGTGTGAAGCCATTGAAAATGGCAAAAAAGTTGAACTAACGCCCTTGGAAGGCCTGGAACATTTCTCCCTTGACGGCGTGGAATATGAGGCTTTCAATACCTCCGGCGGACTGGGCACTTTATGTGATACGCTGGCTGGCCGCGTACAATTCCTAAACTATAAAACCGTCCGCTATCCTGGCCACCAAAACCTGATGCAGTTTTTACTTCAGGATTTACGCCTGCAAGAACGGCGTGAGGTGGTGAAAAACATTTTGGAAAATGCCATTCCCGGTACGGGACAAGATGTGGTGTTGGTGTTTGTTAACGTCACGGGCGAAAAGGGCGGAAAATTTTGGCAAGAAACCTATAGCCGCAAAATCTATGCTAAAGAGATCAACGGCAAATGGATGAGTGCTATTCAAATCACCACTGCTGCTGGCGCCTGCGCCATGATTGACATGCACCGCTTGGGCAACCTGCCAGCTAAGGGTTTTGTTAGGCAGGAAGATGCCAATTTGGATGATTTCTTGGCCAACCGATTTGGTAAGCATTACGCTGGTTAATTAAAATTGTTCCAATCCGTTAAAAGGGGCACAGAGAAATTCTTGTTTGCCCCTTTTTTATGATGAAATTTTAAAAAATTTTTGAATGCACGTAGCCTTCACCCGGCACGCACCTGGCAACACTGCCTTTAGGTTATCTGCTTGCTTCGCCTGCATCCCAAATAACGTCGGGGATAATCAAAAATATTTCTTGAGAACCCAATAAAATATTGCATCCCCAAAGATTGGATGATAGGAAGACAATCAGAATGCTTTTTTCGCCCGCTATGCGAATATCAGCTGATTTCCAGGAAAATACCATGCATGATTTAGCGCCATTGATCAGGGATTTAGCGGTCATGTTAGGTGTGGCAGGTATTACCACGCTGCTTTTCCAGAAAATCCGCCAACCACTGGTCTTAGGATATTTGGTTGCCGGTATCATTATCGGCCCCTATACCCTGTCCCATTCCTTAATCATTGACCTGCCCAACATTAAAATCCTTTCTGATTTGGGCGTCATCTTTTTGATGTTTTCTTTAGGATTGCATTTCAGTTTTCAAAAGCTGGCGCGGGTGGGTTTTTCCGCCGGATTGACGGGGTTATTTGAAGTCTTAGCCGTTTGTGCGCTAGGCTTCGGCGTAGGTCGCCTGATGAACTGGACATTTTATGATTCTTTATTTTTAGGGGCGGCAGTGGCCATTTCGTCAACCACCATCATCATCAAAGCCATGAGTGATCTTGGCTTGATGAAAAAACGATTTGCGGAATTAGTTTTTGGGGTGTTGGTGGTTGAAGATTTATTAGCCATCCTTTTATTGGTATTTTTATCCACCGTTGTCAAAACTGACAGTATTTTCTCCCTAGAAATCACCTGGTCAGCTTTGCAATTGATCTTAGTGGTTGGGGCGTGGTTTATTATCGGCTATTTCCTGATCCCCACCTTGATGCGGCGGATTACCGGATACGCCACCCAAGAGACTTTAACGGTTGTTTCCATAGGTCTTTGCTTACTTTTGGTGTGGGTTGCAGATTACTTCCATTATTCGACTGCCTTAGGGGCTTTTATTATGGGATCTATCCTATCGGAAACCAGATTGGTGCAGCGGATTGACCATATTATTACCCCCATCAAAGACATGTTTGCCGCCGTTTTCTTCATTTCGGTGGGCATGATGTTGGATCCAAACGTGTTGTGGGAGCATTGGTCGGCAGTCTTGGTGATCACTTTATTAGTTACCTTAGGTAAATTATTACTTACCGCAACCGGCGCCCTTTTGACTGGACAAAGTTTAAATACATCGCTGCGTTTGGGGTTCAGCATGTCTCAGGTGGGTGAATTTTCGTTTATCATTATCGGATTAGGATTGACCTTAAATGTCACCAGCCCCTCCCTATATGCCATTATTGTGGCCGTTTCAGGGATTACCACTTTTACCACCCCCTATTCCATCCGTTTGTCGGGATATTTAGCGCAGAAAATAGATGGCTTGCTATCGAACCGGGTAAAATATTTCCTTAACAGTTATTCGGCCTGGGTTTTTCGCACCTTATCGCAATCCAAACAACAATCATTGTTCCGTAAAACCACGGTGCGGTTATTGGTTAATGGCTTAATCGTAGCAATTATTTTTACCTTGGTTAATAAATTGCTGTTGGCCCCTATCGCGACACTTTTTGAAGAAAAATGGTTGGGATTAACAGCTGCTTGGTTGATTGCCATGCTGCTCTCCTCACCTTTCCTTTGGGGCATGTTATTTTCTTCACGGGGTACCACACGCCAAGAAATAATGTTTTCCACTTTTTCCATCACCCTTTTATGGTTATTAACAATTGCAGAAGTTTTAATCCTCACCGTTGCTTATTTCCGCCACTGGGTGGTGTTTGGAGTCTTGGCGGTTGTCTTTTTAGCTTTATTTTCTTTTGCTTACCGACATTTGGGAAGATTATATCAATGGTTTGAGCAACGACTGGTTGGTAACATCCGTAAAGAAGATGGGCGGCAACGGAAATATGAAGAATTATCGCCGTGGGACAGTCATTTTGTAGAAATGGAGGCAAGCTCCCACTCACCCTTATTAGGCAAAACCCTAACCCAAAACCAACTGCGGCAAAAATTTGGGGTGAATATTGTGGCGATTTACCGCGGCGCCCGCACTATCATTGCCCCACGCGGGGAGGAACGGATTTTACCGCTGGATAAACTGATCGTTTTGGGAACCGATGAGCAAATCGACCAATTCAGTAAACTGGTTGAAAGCACTGAAGAACCAATAGAACCTGTGGATTTATTGGACAATTTTTCCTTAAAGGGAATATTTTTGCCAGCGGATCATCCGGCAATTGGTAAAAGCATCCGTGATTCTCAATTGCGGGAACAAGCCCATGGGTTGGTTGTAGGCATTGAACGGGTAGGTAGGCGTATTTTGAACCCCGACCCAACCACAATCTTGCAAGCCAACGATTTGCTATGGATGGTGGGGGATTCTGAAAACTTAAAGGCTTTTGATCGGCCTAGGTCAGAACCACAAGATACCTACTAATATTCTACCTTTAATATTCAATTCAGGCGGATAATAACTTCTTGTCTTAGGTGTAAGCAGATTGCGCCTTGACAAATAATAATATGTATGCAAACTATATCATATGATAAAACTAGATGACAGTATCGGATTTTTAATTAACCGGGCAGCCTTTACCATGAAGCGTGCCCTTGACCATAAGCTCGCTGCTTATGATCTAACAGCACCCCAATGGGCCATTTTAACCCAGCTTTGGGAAAAAAATGGCCAGCCTCTTATTGCCATTGGCAAAAACCTTTATTTTGATAAAGCCACGATGACTGGTATTATTGATCGATTAGAAAAAAAGACCTTGGTGACTAAGGTACGTGATTTAATGGACCGGCGGTCAATTAGGGTGTATCTAACATTTGAAGGATCAAGGTTACGGAATGAATTACCACCCCACGCCATCGCGGTTAATCAATTAGCGACTAAGGGGTTTGATAAAAATGATGTAGAACGGCTCAAAACTTATTTGAAAATGCTCTGGAACAATTTGGCCGAATAACCCCATATCTATTTTGTTCGTATGCAAACTATATATTTAACAACTCATGAAAGGAAGCATGAAATAATGAAATCCCTGAAATTATTCCATTATCTAGGCCTGATTCTATTTTTAGGAAGTATTTTTCTTTATATCTTGATATCCGGGTTAACCAGCCACAGCAGCCTGGAAAACCTAGTATTTTCCAGGCAAATAATCCGCACCGGCACCCTTTTCTTAACTATTCCCGGCCTGGGGTTGGTTGTGCTAAGCGGCCTGATTATGACCACAAAATATTATGGTTTTTTTAAACATCGTTGGCTTACTATCAAACAGTTCTTAATGCTGATTATCCTTTTGAATAGTAAATTCTTGGTCTTGCCCGCCATTGAAGAAGCATTGCGGTTGGCAAAATTATCACAAGAAACCGGGTTTTTACTACCGGAATATCAGGCGGCTTACCAACAAGAAGCAATTTTTGGGGGGATTAATGTGATGCTGAGTATTGTTTCGATGGTCGTAGCTATCTGGAAACCGAAAGCCAGGAGAAAACCCTTATAAAGGATCTTGCCCCTATAAAATATATAGCACTGACCAAGCATTAGACCATTTGTGTTTATCGCCTGGCCTGAAAAAACTGGCGCAGCAGCTGGGTGGACCTATCGCCTGAAATGCCCCCGTAAATCTCAGGGCGATGGTGACAGGTGGGTTGAGTAAAAACCCGGCAGCCATGCTCAACCCCCCCACCCTTAGGATCCTCCGCCCCAAAATAGAGGCGGCGGATGCGTGCAAAACTGATGGCGGTTGCACACATGGGGCAAGGCTCTAAGGTTACATATAAATCCGCATGGGCCAGTATCTTACGATTAACTTCGCGAATCACCAGCATTTCGGCATGGGCGGTAGGATCGCATAATTCCTCAACCCGATTGCCCGCTTTGGCTAAAATTTGCTGGTTTTGATAATCGACCAATACCGCCCCCACCGGCACTTCTCCGCGCAATGCCGCCGCGGCCGCTTCCTCTAAGGCAATTTCCATAAAGGGGGAAGATAATAATCCAACCATATTTGACCTTATCTGTATCAAGATGATAACCACATTCCTATCATTCGTTTTCCTATCCAACCTGGCAAGTAAAAATAGGAAAGTGTGATCATGCGGTATTTTCGTTAAACAATTACAAACCCTTGTCATTCCCCTGGTTTACTTTTATGCTGAAAGCAGATAAGAAAAAAAATATAACATCATCGCAAAAAACAATTAGGTGTACAAATGGCTCAACCGATTATTGGCATAACCCTTGATTCTGAAGAAGGCGGCGGTTGGTCAAAACTGCCTTGGTACGCCGTGCGTCAAAACTATTGTGATGCGATTGCCAAAGCTGGCGGTATACCCGTTACCCTACCCCATCAGCCTGACCAAGTGAACGAATATTTCCGCTTCCTCAATGGCTTATTGGTAACTGGCGGTAATTTTGACGTTGACCCCGCTTTGTTTGGGGCTACCGTTCGGCATGACACCGTGCGCACCAAAGACCGGCGCACGCTGTTTGAATACCGGATGATCAAAGGAGCGTTAGAGCGTAACCTGCCCGTACTTGGTATTTGCGGGGGTCAGCAATTATTAAATGTGGTACTTGGCGGTTCGCTGATCCAGCATATCCCCGATGAAATCAAAACCACTTTGAAACATGAGCAGCCTAATCCTCGCAATGAGCCGGGTCATGATGTCTTGATTAAGGCTAATACCTTGTTGCACCGGATTTGCCAAACCGATAAATTAGCCGTCAACAGCGCCCATCATCAAGCAGTCAAAACTGTTGCCAAACCGGTCGTGGTCAATGCTGTCGCACCCGACGGGGTGATTGAAGGCATTGAAGACCCCCGTTATCGCTTTTGCCTGGGGGTGCAATGGCATCCCGAATATGAAATAAGTGAGGGTGACCGGCGGATTTTCAAAGCCATGATCACTAGTGCCGCTGCAGCCTAAGAAATAGTTGACATGACAGACCCAATCGAAGAACCGGCGGATTTTGGCGAACAACCACCTGATGCAAAAGGCCAAAGACTGGCTAAAGTTATTGCCCGCTCCGGCTTATGTTCAAGACGGGAGGCAGAACGTTATATTGAGCAAAAACGGGTTCAAGTTGACGGCAAAGTTATTATTAGTCCAGCCCTGAACGTTACCCTTGACCAGATCATTGTGGTTGACGGTCAAGTTATCCCTGATATCGAACCTACGAAATTATGGCGGTATCATAAACCCCGTGGTTGCCTGACCACCCGGCATGATCCCGAGGGAAGGGCTACCATTTATGAATATTTACCTCGTCAATTGCAGCGGTTAAACGCGGTTGGGCGGCTAGATTTTAATTCGGAAGGCTTATTGCTATTAACCAATGATGGCGAACTGGTCCGCCAGTTAACGCTACCAGCCAATCAATGGCTGCGGCGCTACCGGGTGCGCGTTCATGGCCAGGTTGACCAAGGATCATTGCAGCGTTTGCAAGAAGGGTTGACCATTGACGGCATCCCGTATCAGACTGAAGAGGTGACCCTAGACCGCCAACAAGGGGAGAATGCCTGGCTGACCATCAGCTTGCGGGAAGGCAAAAACCGGGAAATCCGCCGTTTATGTGAATTTTTTGGCTGGGAAGTCAGCCGTCTGCTTCGTTTGTCTTTTGGCCCCTTTCAATTGGGGAATTTACTGAAAGGTGAAGCCGAACAAATTCCCGGGCGGGTGCTGCGGGATCAGTTGGGTATCAATACCAAAATAAAGACCAAGAAAAAATGATTCGGATTATCGGTGGCAGGTGGCGGGGCAAATTGCTGAAAACTTTACCTGGACAGCATACCCGCCCCACCGCTGACCGCACCCGACAGGCGCTTTTTAATGTGTTGGAACATAACCCCGAATTTTTGGCCCGGTCATTGGGCTTCTTATCCGTTTGGCAAAATTTGGTGGTGATTGATGGGTTTGCAGGCAGCGGCGCATTGGGTTTGGAAGCCTTATCCCGAGGGGCAGACCAGGTTTGTTTTTTTGAACAACATTCTGAAGCCGTAAATGTTATTCAACAGAATATTAACCAATTATCCGTTCAAGCTAAAAGCCGCCTGTACCCGGTCAATATCCTGACGCCCCCTTTATTATCAAACCAATCCGGGTTAATTCCGGCACATTTGGTGTTCCTTGATCCCCCTTATCACCAGGATCTTATTATCCCCGCCTTGCAGTCCCTTGAGAAACAAGGATGGTTGCACCCAAACTGCCGTTTCGTTTTGGAAATGGCCGCGGATGAACGATTACCTATTATCCCCCCCTATCATTGGTGGCAAGAAAGACTGTATGGATCAACAAAAGTAGTGTTGGGTTGGCGTTTAACACGGTAACTGACAATTTTTTAGATCAAAAAATGTTTGCCAGCCTTCCTCCATTCAGGCATCCTACCCCAGGAAATGATCAGGAAAAGATAGCATGGCCATACCCAAATTTTATGAATTGATGCTGCCGGTTCTGCAACTTGCTCAAAGCCTTAATAACCAGCAGGAAATAAAAACATCCCTGGCAATCCAGGAATTATCGCGTAGCTTCAAACTAACCGAAGCAGAACGGTATCAGTTGTTGCCCTCCGGCCGGGGATATTTGTTTGCAAATCGAGTTGGGTGGGCCAAAACATATTTGACAGCCGCCCAACTGATTGAATCAACGGGACGTGGCAGTTTTCGTCTGACCAGCCGGGGAATAGAATTATTAAATTCCAACCCTGCTTTTTTAACCGTCAATTTTTTAAGACGTTATAAAGAATTTGGGCAGTTTATGGCGGCGCGTGTCAATGAACCAAGCAAAACCATGGGCAATCCCACATCTCCCATCGAACAATCCAATCCTATTGGCGACACCAGTTCAGAACTAACCCCCGAAGAAATTGTGCGCCAATATCATGAACAAATTCAAAGGTCTTTAGCCACGGAACTACTCAAACGACTGATGCAATTATCTCCGACCGCTTTTGAAAAAGTGGTTCTTGAACTGGTAGCAAAGGTTTTTAACGTTTCTGCTAATGGCACCAAACATCTAGGCCAAAGCTATGATGGGGGGGTGGACGGGGTGATTTACCAAGATGTCTTGGAATTAGATCGTCTTTATATCCAAGCCAAACGTTTGTCCGCAGATACTTGGGTTTCCGCCCAACAAGTTCGTGAATTTATTGGCAGCTTAGATAAACATCACACGAACAAAGGGGTCTTTGTAACCACTGCGGATTTCAGCGCACCCGCTCGGCAAGAAGCGATTAAAGCTAGCAAAAATATCGCTTTGATTCATGGCGAAAAACTGACTCAGCTGATGATCAGCCATCATGTTGGTTGCGAAATTCGAGAAACCCTTCATATTTCACGCATTGATGAAGATTTTTTTAACGATTGGAATGAAAATTAATTCTCACCTGCAACCCATTGCATTAATGGTATGTTTGACCATAGCAAATTAAACGTTGTTTTCGCTAGGCCTCGCCTCTTCCTCTTGGCCACAAATTTTTATATGCTCCGGGAACAAGCTTTCCCCGATAACCAGGGATATTGATATGTCATCATTTTTTGCAGGAACAGGTAAATTGCCCCAGAAAAATTGGTTAGCGGTTTTTGGGTTGTTATTTTTTTTATCCCCGGCCCTATCACAGGCTCTACCCCCCCGTCTAGAATCAGTTGCATGCTCCTTTAGCATTCCCCAAGGCAATACAGCCAAATGTTGGATCCTACATGTGCCGGAAAACCGCTCAAAGCCCGATAGCGCGGAAATTTCCCTGCCCGTTGCCCTGTTAAGCACACCTGACCAGAAGGAATTCCCCGACCCTATCTTATATTTGGATGGCGGCCCCGGTTACAGTGCAAATTTAATTCGGGATGACATTGATGATTGGTGGGATTGGATTGAACTAACCACTTGGAACCGCAAACGTGATCTATTGTTACTCGATCAACGCGGTACCAAATCAGCCAACCCCGCCCTTTATTGCCGGGATTTTTTTGATGGAAAAATAGAACAATTGGCAAAAAATGGATTGCCGCTAAAACAATGGAAAGAAATGTTGCGAAAGCTTGCGGGGCAATGCCAACAACAATTGCAAGCCGCACATATTGATTTAACCGCTTATAATTCCCTGGAAAGTGCGGCAGATATTGCCGATTTATTAAGGTTGATGCAAATCCAGCAAATCAATATATACGGTATTTCTTATGGTACCAAGCTTGCTTTAACCTTCATGCGCGATTACCCCCAATATATACGCAGCGTGATTTTGGATTCTGTTTACCCGCCGGAAGTTGATTCATTTGTCGATGCCCCAGCCGCAGCGGCCCATGCCTTCCAGCGCCTCTTCAAGGATTGCAGGGCTGATGACAGATGTAATCAACGATATCCTGATCTGGAAAAGCAGTTCCTGGAATTATATCAACAGCTGGAAAAACAACCCCTCCAGATTGAGGTGGAAAAAGATGGCCTTAAAAAAGCCCGCTATATAATAGTGACCTCGCAAACATTGGTATTAATGATTTTTCAAGGGCTCTACGACAGCGCCAATATTAGAAAATTACCCCGCTTAATCTATCAATTATTTCATGGCGAGGAGCAGTTGGCTTCCGCTTTTGTCCAAGATTTATTAGCCTCCGAAGGTACCCAATTCTCTTATGGCATGTATTTTTCTTTTGAATGCGGCGAGGAATATCCCAGCACTGATTTCAACCGGCAAAAAATTGAAATTGACCGCTATAAGCCTTATTCCTTAGCCGTTGCCGATTATTATGATTTGAACATTGTCTGCCCTTTCTGGCATAGTACAAATTCTCAGGCAGCCCTTAATAGCCCTGTTTATAGCTCCATTCCCACCTTAATCTTGTCTGGCAGTTATGATCCCATCACGCCCTTAAATGCCGCCAAATTGACAGCTTCCCGTCTGGAAAATTCTTATTTCTTTGAATTTCCTGACGTTGGTCATGGGGTGGTTCCGAGCAATAGCTGCGCTGATACTCTAGCCGATGTTTTCCTAGATCAGCCTTCACTGTATCCCGTCCACCCCTGTTTAGGGGCTTTGGAACGGCCAGATTTCCGCTAAAATTTTGATAGGAAGCAGATGGACAGCCCTTATATTGATATCAATCACGATCATGGGTTTGGTTTGGATCATTTGCCTTATGGGGTTTTTTCGTATCCTGGCCAATCAAAACGCATTGGTGTCCGGGTGGGTGGACATATCCTTGATTTAGCTTACCTGGAACAGCAAGGGTTAAGCAAATCGATCACCCCCTTCTCCGTCTTCCGGCAAGCTACCCTTAATCCTTTAGCCGAATTGGGGCGATTGTCATGGCATAATATCCGGGAATGGATCCAGGAAATATTGACCAGCCGCCACTCCCCCCTGAAAGACAAAAATTTCCACCGGATGGCCTTCCTGCCGGTCGATCAAGCCCTACTACATCTGCCCTTTTATAGTCGCGGTTATACCGATTTTTATTCCTCGGAACAGCATGCCCGCAATGTGGGCGCTTTATACCGTGATCCGGCCCATGCGTTGCCGAAAAACTGGAAACATTTACCCATCGCCTATCATGGCCGCAGCAGCAGTTTGATGGTTAGCGGCACCCCCATTGTAAGACCCTGGGGACAAATATTGCCGCCAGATTTAAGCCAACCCCTATTCCGGCCCACCCGCAAGCTGGATTTTGAAATTGAGGTTGGCCTTTTTATCGGCCAACCCAGCCAAGCCTTTCAACCCATTCCCATCGGCCAAGCTGAGGATTATATTTTTGGGTTGGTATTGGTGAATGATTGGAGCGCAAGGGATATCCAAGCTTTTGAATATCAACCGTTGGGGCCATTTTTGGGGAAGAATTTCGCAACCTCCCTCTCCCCTTGGGTGGTGCCTTTGGCGGCGCTGCAACCTTTTCGCCAACCGATGCCAGCGCTGGATGTTCAAGTCGTTTCTTATCTCGAGCAATCACCACGTTATAGCTATGATATTCCCTTGAGATTAACCCTAGAAACCGCAACCGGCCACCAGCAATCCTTGATCCATACCAACTTTTGTCATCAATATTGGAGCATGGCCCAACAAATTGCCCATCATACGGTGAATGGCTGTAACCTCGAGGTAGGGGATTTGCTGGCCTCTGGCACCATCAGTGGCCCTGAGCCTTCATCCTGGGGCAGTTTATTGGAAATCAGCCAGAACGGCCAACAACCCTTAACCCTTGGCAATGGGAAAGCGCGCACTTTTCTAGAAGATGGCGATGACATCACCATCACTGCCCAGTGCCAAAATGGTAAGCATCATGTTTCTTTCGGTGAAGTCCGTGGCAAAATTATGCCCGCTTTGCCTAATTTTTCTTAGCAACAAAGATTGTAATATTTCTATCCCCATTAAATTCTATCAAATATTTTTTACATTCCTGGCCGAAAATGGCGGGTATTATTTTTTAAACTTGCTATATTCCTTGTATCAACCTGCGTGATTTATTTTTAGGGGTGATATGATGGATGATGACTTTAAGTATCAAGCCTTAGCCGCCCGTGACATCCGCTTTGACGGATTGTTTTTTGTGGGGGTTACCAGCACCGGCATTTATTGCAGGCCCATTTGCACAGCGCGAACGCCAAAAAAATCAAATTGCCGGTTTTTTAGCCATGCGGCATCCGCTGAAAAGGAACATTTCCGCCCCTGCTTGCGTTGTAGGCCGGAGCTAGCCCCCGGGCACACCCCCCTTGAGGCTGGCCAGCAAATGGCTTACCGCCTTGCCCAAGCCATCCAGGAAAGTCCCTTAAATAAAGAATTGCCCTTGGCAGAATTAGCCCAGCAACTCAATCTTAGCCCTCGCCATTTAAGGCGGATTTCGGTTAAGGAATTCGGGGTTTCGCCCATTCAACTGGCGCAAACGCAACGCTTATTACTGGCTAAACAACTACTTACCGGAACCAATTTATCTATTACCGAAATTGCTTTTGCCAGTGGCTTTTCCAGTGTGCGCCGCTTTAATACCCTATTGAAAGCACATTATCGTCTAACCCCCAGCCAATTGCGGAAAGCCACCGCAGTGCCTATTTCAGATGGCTTCAGTTTACCCCTAGCCTACCGTCCCCCACTGGCCTGGCCACAATTGCTGGGGTTTTTAGGGAAACGCGCGGTAATGGGGGTGGAGATAGTGACCAGCACCTCCTATACTCGCACCTTGCAGCTTGGCCAACATCAAGGGTGGGTAAAAGCTAGCCAATCATCAAATGGTCATTATCTGACGATAGAATTGTCGCTTTCCTTATTACCCGTGTTGTCCAAAGTGTTAGATCAGGTGCGTCACTTCTTCGACCTGTGTGCCCGCCCCGATATCATCCACCAGCATTTGGGGCAAGATCCATTGTTATCCCGCCTTATCCACAAGCATCCGGGATTGCGGGTACCTGGCACCATGAATGTTTTTGAACTTAGCTGGCGGGCTGTGTTAGGGCAACAAATCAGCGTAAAAGCAGCAACCACCCTGGCGGGGCGCTTGGCCGAACGTTTTGGCACGCCCCTGCTTACCCCTGATCCTACCCTCAACCGCTTATCGCCAATGCCGGAAACCATCGCAGGCCTCGACCCAACCGCCCTGCAACAGCTGGGGATTCAGTCTAGCAAAGCCCTGACGATTATCAAATTAGGGCAATTATGGCCCGAATTGCAGCATTATTTGCAAGGGGAAGATCAAAGCCGTTTCCTGAACCTCCTATTAAGCATCCGCGGCATTGGGCCTTGGACTGCCCAATATATTGCCATGCGGGCCTTGTGTTGGCCGGACGCCTTTATGCCGACCGACCTGGTTTTATGCCAGGTCACCAGAAAAACCCAAAAAAATCTTGAAACCCTGGCTGAAGCCTGGCGCCCTTGGCGTGCCTATGCCGCCATGTATTTATGGCAATCGGCCCCATCCCCAACCCTAAGGAAAAAACCATGACCCCATCCCCTTTTGTTTACACGGAAATTGACAGCCCGATTGGCGCTTTAACCCTAGCCAGTGACGGCACTTCTTTAACTGGGCTTTATTTACCCAAGGGCATTCAAAAAATGCCCTTGCCGTTGCAAGACAAAAAATCCTTGCCGATTTTTATGAGGGCTTTCCTGCAGCTTGAGGAATATTTTGCCCATCAGCGCACCCTTTTTGATTTGCCCTTAGCCGCCACGGGTACGGCTTTCCAAAAATTGGTTTGGCAGGCGTTAGTCACCATCCCCTTCGGTAAAACCGCCAGCTACCAACAAATAGCCTGGCAAATCGGCCGTCCTAAGGCCATGCGGCCCGTGGGCATGGCTAACGCCCGCAACCCTATTGCCATCATCGTCCCCTGCCACCGAGTGATTGGCGCCAAGGGTGATTTAGTGGGATTTGGCGGCGGCCTTCCCATGAAATCCTGGCTGCTGAAGCACGAAAAACTATAAATTTTAGCGCTTCATCAACTATTTTTCCCTGTCTGCTGCTGATATATAGCCATATCAGCAGGGTTGGGAAAGTTTTATCTAAGGGAGAAAAATCATGTTTTATCCCTCTTGGCGGATGGGCAATTTTTTTCTATGATCGCGCCATGAAAGTATTATTAAGCGGCCACCATATCAGTCATACCATCGGCGTCCGCACCTTATTCCATGATCTTGATTTTGCCATCGGCCAGGGTCAGCGGATCGGGTTGGTTGGGCATAATGGTTGCGGCAAATCCACCTTGCTGTCCATTCTGGCGGGCACTTTGGAGCCGTCAAGCGGCCATGTCATCCGCAGCAATGGGTTGCGTTTGGCCGTGGTTGAGCAGTTTTTACCCGCCCAATTTGAAACCATGCCTTTAAAAGAATGTTTACTGGCGGTGGTGCCGCCAGAACAACAGCAACGCTTAAGGTATCAGGCCGATATTTTGCTGCATGATATGGGTTTTACCAACCATCAAAAAGCCAATACCGCGAAATCCTTATCAGGGGGCGAAACCAACCGGTTGATGCTGGCCCGTGCCTTGATGAACCAGCCGGATTTGCTGTTGCTGGATGAACCCACCAACCATTTGGATTTACCTACCCAACTGTTCTTTGAGCATTATTTAACCGAAAAATTAGCCTGTGCATTCCTGCTGGTCAGCCATGATCGCGCCTTTTTGGATGCGGTCACTACCCACACCCTGTTTTTGCGGGATAAACGTTTATATAGTTTTGACTTACCCTTTTCAGATGCCCGTGCACAATTGATTCTTCAAGATTTGGCGGCAGCCAAAGCCCGTAAGGCTGAGGAACAAGAAATTGCCCGCTTAACAAAAAGTGCCAAACAAATGGCGATTTGGGGCAAGGTTTTTAATAATGCCAAATTGGCGCGCCGTGCCAAAGGCATGATGAAACGGGTGGATGCCTTAAAAGACGAGACCACTTTTGTAAGCAGCGAACGACCCGCCAGCTTGCAATTGGAAACCCAAGAAACCCGGGCAAAACAATTACTCACTATCAGCGACCTTCCCGTGCAGATAGGCGAGCGTTTATTGTTCCAGCTGGATGATTTTTTTATCCGCCCTGGCGACCGCGTGGCCTTATTCGGGCGCAATGGTTGCGGTAAAAGCACCTTCTTGCAATTGGTGATGCGGGCTTACAGCGAGCCTTTAAAACACCCTAATATCCGCTTTAACCCCCAATGCCGGATTGGCTATTATGATCAAAACCTGTCTTTCGCCAGCAAGGATGAAACCCTGTTCCGCTTTGTCTATCAGCGTTGCCATTTGAATGAGGAAGCCGCGCGTAAGGAATTAATCGGTGCCGGTTTTGGCTTTGACCGTATGCATCAATTGCTGGGTTCCTTAAGCGGGGGTGAACGGGCACGCCTGATGTTCATGCTGATCCGCTTGGAAAAACCGAATATGCTGATTTTGGACGAACCGACCAACCACATCGATATTGATGGCAAAGAACAGTTAGAGCAGGAAATTTTGGACAGTAATGCGGCGGTTTTATGTGTCAGCCATGACCGCCATTTCATTACGGCAATTGCCAACCGCCATCTTTTAATCAACCGACGGAAATTATGGTCACTTGATGGGGCCGAGGACTATTACCAGCAAATTGATACGATCAGCCCAAATAAACCCTTTGTAAGTGAGGGACAACCAACCGCTAAGGACAAAAAACCCTTACCCCCTATTTTTCCAGCCGCAACAGCAGATGCGGTAAGCACCCCCCCGAATAATGATCAATTATTAGCGGAATGACTGCAATTGGAAGAAAAATTGGCGGCCGACCAAG
>JBGAWJ010000152.1:0-1146 GCA_044227605.1 Alphaproteobacteria bacterium | reverse complement strand
GCAATCAACTAGCCAACCCGAATAACTCTTTAACCCCTGGCCAAGCCAATCTTGCCAACCCCCAAAGTACGGTAACCCCTGGCCAAGCCAATCTTGCCAACCCCCAAAGTACGGTAACCCCTGGCCAACAGGCCACTACACCCAACTCCTCACAAACCCCTTTACAGAACAATATAGGAACTGTACAACCAAATACCAAGATCATTTGGCATGAAGATGTGTATAAATGGAACCCCAATATTAATGATAAAAAGGGTGGCCATGTCAGAAAGCATCTTTTAAAAAGACAAGAATTATTACAACGGGCTAATGATCCGACAGAATTTCAAACTTTTCATTATTTTAGTTCTTTTGAAAATGAAGAAATTTTAACTAATACAGTGCGAACAACTCTTCAAAATAATACACAAGAAATAGATCATTGGCTTCTTGAAATTCAAAAAAGTATTGATAAAGCAAAAAATAATAATCAAAAAATACCAAGTAATTTTCGCTTGATTTTGGAATCCAAAACACCTGCGAATACTCCAATTGGTTTTGGGGTCCCCAGAGGGAGCCAAAACTTTGAAGAATTATATAAAACAAGGATGGTATTAGAAAGCAAGGGTGATGGAGAATATTATATTTTTACAGCTTACCCCACAAAATAAAAGTTTTATGAAAGGTAGAAGGTAATGTCTAAAATATTTGAAGAAAAATATCCCTTAATCTATTATTTTCTGAACTCTTATCTTGAAGTCCATCTTTTAGAAGGTGATGAAAAAGGACGATCTATGTCTATTCAACAAATTGTTGATTTGTTTAAAAGCCATAATAACAATGAAATTGAAAATTCTCTAATCGAAGAAATAGAAAAAATTAGAAATAATAAAAAAGATTTAGAACTAATAAAAAGCCTTCATATTTATCAATTAGGGTATGAAACAGACCCTCAAAATATGTTGGCAGAAATTGACAAAAGTTTTAAAACAAAGCTTGCTAAAAGGGGTTAAGAGTATAAAAAGTTGATAACAAAAAGGGCAGCTTGGCTGCCCTTTTTGTCCGCTGTGATCACCAGGCAATAACCCCGGCAATCAACTAGCCAACCCGAATAACTCTTTAACCCCTGGCCAAGCCAATCTTGCCAACCCCCAAAGTACGGTAACC
>JBGAWJ010000151.1:0-1348 GCA_044227605.1 Alphaproteobacteria bacterium | reverse complement strand
ATCTTGTATATTGGCCTGTTCAAGCCGGAATGGCTGCGCTATCGCGGTAAACAACCCGATCTCCTTATGACATTTGCAGTGGCATTTGGCCTGTTTATGGCTGGATTTACCGGTGCCAGCAAAACGTACTACACGCCGGATGCCAATATCACCGAATCAGCCAAGGCAGGTGTCAATATAAGTGAAGCAGTTTATACCAATGATATGTCAGCGACAGGTTGCCAACCTGGATCAAAACTGGGTGAGGCCGGTTCCATTGACGATGAAAAAACCGATGACGGCATCCATTTTTCAGTCAGGACACCTTCAAACTATAAGGACACAATCGCCCACCCTTTATTGATGGTCTATGCACCCGCCGGACGGGATCGTGAAGAAGCGGAAGAACATGTCTACTTAACCAGCGAGGCAACCGCAGCAGGATTTGTTATTGCGTATGCCGACCACCGGCCATTATCACCGGAATCTGTCGTCCAACTGGCTGAAATACCTAAGCTTATTCAGGGAAAATGGTGCATCGACAAAAAACGTATTTTCCTGACCGGACATTCCGACGGCGGCACAGTGGCAATGGGAACCGCCTTTTTCAACGGCACCAAACACATTCCAGCCGCAATTGCACCCAGCGCAGTCGGTATGCGGAGCGAAGATTTGGAAGACCGTAACTGCGTAAAACCAACACCAGTGATGCTGATGCACAGCAGCCGCGACAAACTGTTCCCCAACTACGGCAAAGAAGCCATTGAATGGTGGGCAAAATGCAATAAATGCACGACCAAAACCTACAAGACCACTGACCGCAAAGTACCAGAATCCGGCAAAGCCTGGGGCTGGGAAAACTATTATAAACAAGAGCTTGAACAAAAAGCCCTAGACTTCAAACCTGGGCAACCTTTGCCTTTTACCACCCCAGTTCCAGGCGTTGAAGGCTGTATGGCTTACAGTGGCTGCAAAAACGGCGTACAGACTTGGTATTGCGAAGGCAACGGCCCACATCCAGAATGGCCTGGACGGAATAAGGAAATCATCAGTTTCTTTAAGGAAGTTAAAACGGAATGAGAAAAAAGTATTTTGTCTTTCTTAAATATTGACATATTAATCGTTCCAAAAATTATCGCATGATTTTTATGCAAAATCGTTGGCGTATAGGTTATCTGGTAATTTGAAAATGCTTTTCACCAGCTCGACTTTTTGTTGGATAGCCTGGATGACCGAAAATTTAGTTCTCTCTAAACCGATCCCGCTTTGTATGGGGTACTTGCCCACTTCTACTTTTTTAGCAGGGTTCCAAACCTACCATCTGGATTCAATTCGGGTGAATAGGCGGGCAGGAAGGACAGAATAATTT
>JBGAWJ010000150.1:0-1505 GCA_044227605.1 Alphaproteobacteria bacterium | reverse complement strand
TTCAGGACATTTCTCAAGAATTATGGCAAAAGCTGCCGAAAGACTATGGTTTATTTGATTGTGGGTTTATTCCAAAGTTGGACGCTAAAAATATATGGTGGGCCTGCCAGGTTAGTCAGGATACAGATGAAACAGCCTCGTCAAGCCACGCTCTTGCGTGGTTGATGCCGATTGAAAATGACGGAAAATTAGGGAAAGGTGTTAGGGTTGATTTTTTAGCTGACAGTGCCGATCCATGGGCTTTCGTAAAAGCTTGGGGACAACAAAATGTCCTTATGGTCAGAAATGGAGAAGACAAGCGAACAATTACTGTTCTTAAATTACCTTCCTCAGCCGATCAAAACTCATTCACCTTACCGCAATTATGGCTATATACGACACCCAAATCATTAAATTCCCAAGAGAATTCGGCTTTAATAGATGCCACGCCCACGGATGACAACGGTTATATTTTGTTGATGCAGGATTTTAGTGAAACGGCGGCCGAGAAAAAGCTGGATCGTTGGATAGCAGTGCGGTTAAATGCAGAAGGAAAAGAGGTTTGGCAATATACCGCTGTGAAGCAACTTCCCTTGGGTGTACCAGCCGATGAAATATTGCCTGTTGACGATTTAAGAAAATGGACATTCCTGACTAATGACCAAAAAACTGTTATTTATGGATCAACCTATGAAAACGCTGATTTTTTGGGAACTTTTCTAGTTTGTTTGGATGAAAAGGGTCAAGAAATTAGCCATCAATTTTATAAAGAATATGATTGGGAAACCTATATCAACGGTATTAACCAGGGTTTTGGGTTTATCAATTATCCGCATGATGAAGATGGTCACATAATAGGGGTTTCGATCAGTCCTTTTAATAAGGATTGTCAGAAAATGCCGGATCAGGTCTTAAACCTTCCTACCCACGGTTTTAAAGGAGAAATTTACAATGAAATAGAAACCACCAGTCTAACCGCTAAAGGCGACTTAGTCATTGTTTATACGCAACAGGCGGCATCGGCAGGATGTGAAGAGGTTGATTTACCCCCTCCCAGCATGTATGTGAGCCAAATCAATTCTAAAGGTGAGGTTATTCAGGAAATTCCCCTCATAACCGGAGAAGATGAAAACAGATATTATTTAGAAGTTTTCATGGGTGGGGAAGGGGAGGATCCTTTAAAAATAACTTTGGCAATGCTTTCGCCAGGCAATGAACTGCTAATATCTATTCATAATATGGGCATTGATCCAGAAGTTTTTCCAGAGCTAAAGGCGGATTTCTGGTTGCCGAGAATTTACAAGGTAAAATTGCAGTAAATATATTCAAAATAACCCATTTTTCGTCAAGAGGATAAAAATTCGATGACTTTTAAAATGATGATTGCCGCATGTTGCCTTGGTATGGCCTTACTACTGCAAATAGAGACGGGGTTGGGGCAGGCTAAGGTTCAGGATATTTCTCAAGAATTATGGCAAAAGCTGCCGAAAGACTATGGTTTATTTGATTGTGGGTTTATTCCAAAG
>JBGAWJ010000014.1:0-22526 GCA_044227605.1 Alphaproteobacteria bacterium | reverse complement strand
GGTCAAAAAATATTTCGGTGTGTACCACATGATCGGCATGGGCCTTTTCGAGATAAGCCCAGGTCAGGTCATAAAAATCTTGCTCTTCCTGCAGGACCGATGCGCCCGCGTAATAAATATCCAGGAAATCTTGCAAATTCTTAAAATGATAGGCCTTTTTTAGGTCTTCAACGGAGCTGTATTTGAGCTTGACTTGATTCCGTTCCGCCAATTTAAATAAAAGCGCTGGTTCCAATGTCCCTTCAATATGAACATGTAATTCGGCTTTAGGTATTCCCCGAATAAAATTTTCATCTGCCGGTTTCATGATCATGATTCCCTGGAATATTTGATTGCAACTATTTCACAGTAGAGGGTTTGCCTGAACGTTATCATCAAAAATATCTGCCACTTAATAATAAGGAATATATTAAAATAGGCCAAAACTAAAAAAACTTTCCTATGCAGCCCATGAAGGGAAAAGTAAATCCCCATCATTTTATACCGGTTCGTTTCAATATAAGGGCTTAAAAACGCATGAGGGTTTTTGAAAACAAATTGATAATCACCACCCCCGCGACAATGAACCCCAATCCGATAGCGGCGGCCAGATCAATTTTCTGATCAAACCAAACATACCCAACCAAGGTCACGAGGACAATTCCCAAACCACCCCATATCCCATAAACCGTTCCCATCGACATGGTTTTTAAAACCAGGGAAAGAAAAACAAAAGTGACCCCGTAACTAACAATTGTCATGATAATGGGGATAGGTTTCGTAAATTGTTCGGATGCGTTTAACGCCGCCGTACCGATAACCTCCGCAATAATGGATAGGCATAGATAAAGATAAACCATGGTCTGACCCTTTTTCTGCGACCAAGATAGACGACACCGATATTTTAATCAACCATCCTTTGATGGCCTAAATCAGGAATATATTGATCTAGGCCAGCCCCTTATGCCTTTAAAGGGGTGCGCTTAACAGCATCCGCTGACGCTACGATCTATAATTAGCCCGCCCTTGCTACTGCACCAGTGGACTATCGGTGCTTTCCAAATGGATTCCGGCTATGCGGGATTTCCCCGCAAGAATCTTAATATATTGTTTCACCGCCGTTTGCCAGGACACTTCTTTCAAATAGTCCGCTATTGGTGCTTTCACATATTCAAACGGCACGGATTTTCCTTCGCTATCGCGAAATTTTTTTTGATTCTGGCTGTAATAATGTTGGCAGAAAGCCTGATCCGGTTCCGGTGTGACAACTTCCCGTTCAAGCAGCCTGCTTATTCTAAAATCCTCCTGCACTTCTTGGGTAGAAGAATCATCGGGTGCAACAATGCCCAAGCGGGTGGCTTCCTGTAATAGCAATTCCCGAATGGTAAGTGCCACCGCAGCTTTATATTGCGCTTCCTCCGCCGAAGCAGCGGGATGATACTGCATTTCCGCAAACACCAAATCATCCGTAATTTCCGTATTATTGACAATCACCGGCATGATCAGTTATCCTCCTCGATAAGGGTGATGCCATTGGGTGATTCGCCAACACGGTACTGGTTCACAACGGTCAAACTGACCGTATCCACCTGCGAGACAGTATTATCACCCATATTCGTAACATAGACAAAACGTCCATCTGCACTTGCCACAATGCCGTGGGGCATGCGGCCGGTACGGATGATCTTTATTACTTTATCAGATGATATATCGATGACCGAGACCGTATTGCCGGGGTGGTTTTTGTCACCCTGGTTGGCGACATACACATACCTTCCCATCGGGTCGGCGTATATTTGCGCCGGAGCATTCCCCACCGGAATGGTTTTTATCTTGCGGCGCTGCGCTACATCCACAACGCCAACAACATTATCTGCGGCCAGCGTCACGTAAACTTTTCTGCCATCCGGCGACACGGCCACCTGGACAGGCATGCCGCCTACGGGTATCCGGGTCTCCTTGTTGCTAAGAATATCCACAATTGAAATGGTACCGTCTTTCAAATTTGCCGTATAAAACTCCCGGCGGACAGGATTTAGGCGAATGCCATGCGGAAAAGTACCGACACTAATCCAATCTTTTACCTTCCCCGATATAATATCGACGACCGCCACGCGATTGCTAAGAGAATCCGTAACATAAGCAGTTTTTCCACTCGCATCCGTAACGACATGGGCCGGATGTTCGCCCAAAGGGATAGCGCGCAATGTTTTTTCGTTCAAAGGATTAGCTTTTATTATCACCAATATCCCCTGCATTTTCTGGGAGGCCCCCGGATGCGCTCCTCCCCCCATGCCAGTTGCAAGCAGCCATTTGCCGTCCGCGCTGACCTGAACATTATGAGGCGCCATGGGTAAGGCAATAGTTTGACGCAACCCCCCTGAATGTACGATAGTCAGGGTCTTACCCGATTCATCCGCTGTGATAAAAGATGACACGGGATTTGGTCCCTCAATCGTTGTTGATCCCTGGCATGCCGCAAGCAGCATCAAGGGTAAAACCCACTCCCATGCTTTTATTTTTTTTAACATGATTATTTCCTTGCCTTGCGGCTGCGCACGATTTGGTAGGGCCTACCTATATATTTCACCGGCGCACTCAGCATATGTACCAAGCGCGTAAAGGGAAACAGCAGAAAGATCGTCATGCCGAGAATCAGATGGGCTTGGAACGGCCAGTCCGTACCCACAATGTAGGCCGAGGCGCCACTGCGGAAGGTCAGCACATGTTGCGCCCACTCGGAAAGATTCAGCATGATCGAAGCATCCTCATGCGCCAAGGAAAAGGGAATTGTCACCATCCCCAGCGTAATCTGTACCCATAATATCAGCAGCACAGCTATGTCGCTTTTAGAACTGGTTGCCCGAATTCTTACCACAAACAGACGGCGGAAAACCAGGATCGTAAGTCCGATAAAACCGATGGCCCCCGCAACCCCCCCAGCTATAATTGCCAATAACTGTTTTTGCTGGGCTGTAACAAATTGTTCATAGAGACTGTGGGGCGTAAGTAATCCCACCAAATGGCCAAAAAAAATAAAAATAACGCCAATATGAAGCATAATGTTGCCAATCCGTAAGCCTTTATCGGCTAACAACTGACTGGAGGAGGCACGCCAGCTATATTGTTCGCGATCATACCGAACCAATGTACCCAATACAAAAACGGTTAGGCATATATACGGATACATGCCAAAGAAAAAGGAATAGTAATAATCGGTCATGTCCTTGCTCCTTGCGTCATTTTTTCTAAGGTAGTTTCGGGTGGCTTTTCTGCTGCGCAACTACAGCCGCCGCAGCCACCGCTGCTACAACTGGCTGCTTTCGGGGCTTCCGCACCAAGAAAATCAACCGTTTTTTCTTCCCAATCTTTATCCAACTGTATGAAAGACAGCGGCGTGGCGGCAAGGTTACCAGAAACTTTTTCAGGAACCCGGCCAGCCAGCCGGATCAGGCAATTAAAAACGGCACTATAGGGGCTGCCACGTTCGGCCAGGCGTTTACCCAGCGCCACTAACACATGCGATGGATCAGCAAGCATCTCCAGTGCCTCTTCTTTTGAGAGGGAGGAGAGATATTCCAAAAACACTGGCAGGTAGTCCGGCAATTCGCTTTTAGCAAGCGAAAAACCCTGTTTTTTGTAAATCTCGGCCAAATCTACCATAGCCTGCCCACGATCACGTGACTCGCCATGAACATGTTCAAAAAGATGCAGCGAAAGTGAGCGCACACGGTCAAACGTGTCCACATAGGCTTCTTGCACGTCAAAAATATCCTGGATACGCAACTGGCTAGCAAAAGCACGAATGGCTTTCACGTCTTCATCACTGACTAATTTTTCCTGTTCAATCAAGCTGCATAAACTATCAATACCCCCCAACCATTCCTCATGGGGATACCAAAGAAGGATGCCCAACGCTTTGAACGTTTTATAGTGATTACGTTGCATGTGTGCCTCCGAATAGGTTTTTACGTTTGGGTTTGCTAAATAGATTGGCCTCGCTGTTGCCGCCCCCACAGCCATTACCGAAGGAAAATCCGCAACTGGAGCGCATATCAAAGGCTTGTTCAGCATATTCCCGATGTGAACTAGGGATCACGAAACGGTCTTCGTAGTTGGCGATAGCCATGTAACGGTACATTTCCTCAACCATCGTTTGAGTTAAGCCCGTTTGCTCCAATATTTGGGTGTTAAGAACGCCATCAACATATTTACCGCGCATAAAGGCACGCATAGCCAACATACGTTCCAGCGCAATCCGCACGGGCTTTTCTTCACCAGCCGTCAACAGGTTGGCAAGGTAGGCAAGCGGGATGCGAAGGCTTTTAACGTCAGGAATGATGCCGTTCATACCCATATCACCACTTTCCGCAGCATTTTGGATGGGTGAGAGCGGCGGTATATACCACACCATGGGCAGGGTGCGGTACTCAGGATGCAGGGGGAAAGCCACTTTCCACTCCATTGCCATTTTGTAGACTGGTGATTTTTTGGCCGCCTCTAGCCAAGTTTCTGGGATGCCTTCCGCCCGTGCTGCCTTGATAACTTCCGGATCGTTTGGGTCCAGGAACATATTGAGCTGGGCATGGTATAAATCCTGTTCAGCTTCTATCGAAGCTGCTGACTCGATTTTATCCGCATCATAAAGCAGTACGCCGAGATAGCGGATACGTCCCACGCAGGTTTCCGAGCATACCGTTGGTTCACCATTTTCGATGCGGGGATAGCAGAATGTGCATTTTTCAGATTTGCCCGACTCCCAATTGAAATAGATTTTCTTGTAAGGGCAGGCCGATACGCACATACGCCAACCGCGGCATTTGTCTTGGTCGATAAGAACAATGCCATCTTCTTCGCGCTTGTAGATAGCACCGCTGGGGCAAGCCGCAACGCAAGACGGATTCAAACAGTGTTCGCACAAGCGCGGCAAATACATCATGAACGTATTTTCAAACTGGCCGTACATTTCCTTCTGAATGGTATCAAAGTTCTTATCCTTGCTGCGATGTTCAAATTCACCGCCCAAGAGTTCCTCCCAGTTTGGCCCACCAACAATTTTTTCCATTTTCTTACCCGTGATAACGGAAATTGGGCGCGCGGTTGGCATGGTTTTAGCCTCCGGCGATTGCTGCAGGTGTCCATAATCGAAAGTAAACGGTTCGTAGTAATCGTCGATCGATGGCATATGGGGATTAACAAAAATATTAACCAATGTGCGCCATTTTCCACCCTGTTTGGGTTGAATTTTACCGCTTTTCTTGCGTTCCCACCCCCCATTCCAGCGATGTTGATTTTCCCAGTCTTTAGGATAACCAATACCCGGCTTGGTTTCAACATTGTTGAACCAGGCGTATTCCACACCCCGGCGCGATGTCCAGACGTTCTTGCACGTTACTGAACAAGTATGGCACCCAATACATTTGTCGAGATTAAGGACTTTTCCGATTTGTGCGCGTACTTTCATGCTTGTTTTCCTATTTTACCTAGCTGTTCGAGACGAGGCACCCTGCCATCCGGTAAGGATACGCCGTAATTTTCTTCGTTCATCCAGTCAATTTTTTCCATCTTGCGCAGAATGATGAACTCGTCGCGGTTACAACCCACCGTACCATAATAATTGAAATCATAGGAAAGTTGCGCGTATCCGCCGATCATATGGGTGGGCTTGAGTACCGCGCGGGTAACAGAGTTATGGATACCGCCGCGTGCCCCGGTGATTTCACTGCCAGGCACGTTGACAATTTTTTCCTGTGCATGATACATCATGATCATACCTTCTGGCACGCGCTGACTGACGACCGCACGGGCGGTAAGTGCCCCGTTCACATTATAAGCTTCCACCCAATCGTTATCGATCACGCCGATTCTCTGCGCATCTTTCTCTGAAATCCAGACAATCGGTCCGCCGCGCGAAAGCGTAAGCATTAACAGGTTATCCGTATAAGTAGAATGGATGCCCCATTTCTGGTGCGGCGTAATAAAGTTGAGTACCACCTGTTTACGCCCTTTGCCAAACTTCTCGTAAACGGATTTTGTTGTCTTAAGATCCATTGGTGGCTTGTACACACAAAGCGATTCACCAAATGCACGCATCCAGGCATGATCTTGATAAAGCTGTTGCCTACCCGTCAATGTCCGCCACGGGATCATCTCATGGACGTTAGTATATCCCGCTGTGTAGCTGACATGCTCGGACTCGATACCACTCCAGGTGGGTGAAGAAATAATTTTCCTGGGCTGTGCCTGAATATCGCGGTAGCGGATTTTTTCATCCTCACGGGTTTCAGCAAGATGCGCATGGCTACGCCCCGTGCTTTTGGAAAGTGTTTTCCAGGCCTTCACTGCCACATGCCCATTGGTTTCCGGCGCCAGGGTCAATATCACCTCTGCCGCATCAATAGCGGATTCAATCTTCGGCAACCCTTTGCTAATTCCGTCCTCCGTGACCGTGTAATTTAGTTCCGCCAGGAGCTTGATTTCATCTTCCGTATTCCATGATATGCCCTTGCCACCATTACCAAGCTTGGAAAGCAACGGACCCAACGAGGTAAATTTCTTGTAGGTATTGGGGTAATCCCGTTCCACCAGGGTTACACTTGGCATGGTTTTTCCGGGGATAGGTTCGCACTCTCCCTTCTTCCAGTCCAAAACATCAATGCCCTGTGCCAGCTCATTGGCGGTATCGTGCTTGATGGGGTTCAGCACCACATCCTGCTCCACCCCAAGATGACCGACACACACTTCCGAGAATTTCTTTGCAATGCCTTTGTAAATATCCCAATCACTGCGTGATTCCCACGCGGGATCTATCGCTGCCGACAGTGGATGGATAAACGGGTGCATGTCGGAAGTATTCAAGTCATTCTTTTCATACCATGTTGCAGTCGGCAAAACGATATCGGAATACATGCAGGTGGTGGACATACGGAAATCAAGGGTCACCAGTAGGTCGAGTTTGCCTTTGGGCGCTTCTTCATGCCACACCACTTCTTTCGGCAACATACCACCTGTTTCACCCAGATCAACGCCTTGCACACCATGGGCCGTACCCAACAAATGTTTCAGGAAATATTCATGACCTTTGCCGCTAGAGCCAAGGATATTCGAACGCCAGACAAACATGTTGCGCGGCCAGTTGACGGGCTTGTCTGGATCATTACAAGAAAGCCGCAAGTCACCAGATTTAAGCCCCGCGGCAACCGCTTCGCCTGCCAGCTGCCCTGATTTTTTGATGATTGCACCCACTTCCAATGGGTTGCGTTCCAATTGCGGCGCGGATGGCAACCAACCCATGCGTTCTGAGCGCACGTTACAGTCGATGAATGAAAGATTTTTCCATTCCGGGTTATCTTCCAACGGCGAAATGATATCCTCCATCGAGAGTTTTTCGTAACGCCACTGATCCGTATGCGCGTAGAAGAAAGAAGTTGAATTTTGCTGACGAGGCGGGCGGTTCCAATCGGTTGCAAAAGCCAGAGGTACCCAACCGGTCTGCGGGCGCAGTTTCTCCTGGCCAACATAATGGCTCCAACCGCCGCCTGATTTACCAATACACCCACACATGACCAACATGTTGATGATGCTGCGATAGATCATATCCATATGGTACCAATGGTTCAAACCCGCACCAACAATTACCATCGAGCGGCCATGGGTTTTATGCGCGTTCTCTGCGAATTGGCGCGCGACATTGATGACATGATCACGTTTTACGCCCGTGATGTGTTCCTGCCATGCAGGGGTGTATGGCACATCATCATCAAACGATTTTGCTACATTGGCCCCCCCAAGCCCCCGATCAACACCATAATTGGCGATGAAAAGATCATAGACAGTGGCCACGTAGGCTTCGCCATCCTTTAACTTCAATTTTATGATTGGGACATTGCGTTCCAGAATGCTTGCATGCGTGGTGCTATTGAAATGCTCGTGTTCCAAATTGCCAAAATAGGGAAATGAGATCGAACCAATTTCACGCTTGCTATGCGCTATCAAAGAAAGGAGTGGCCAGAGTTCTTCGTTGGTTACTTCATCCTTCTGTTCAAGATTCCATTTACCCTTCTGCTCCCAACGCGAACCGATGGTGCCGTTGGGAATGCGCACCTTTTCTTCCTTGCCACAGATGATAACGGGTTTCCATTCTGTGTTATTTCCGGTTTTTAAATTGTCAGCAAAGTCAGAAGCGCGTACCATGCGCCCCGGTACAAGTGCATTACCCTTTTTCACCAGGCGTACCAAGAAGGGCATGTCCGTATAGGTGCGGCAATAATCATCGAAATAATCACTTTTGCCGGGAACGTGCCACTCAGAAAGGATTACATGTCCCATAGCCATAGCCATAGCCGCATCAGTGCCTTGTTTAGGATGTAGCCAAAGATCCGCAAGTTTAGCCACTTCGCTATAGTCAGGCGTCACGGCGACAGTTTTTGTTCCCTTATAACGCACTTCTGTGAAGAAGTGGGCATCGGGTGTGCGGGTTTGCGGTACGTTGGAACCCCAGGCTATAATGAAGTTAGAATTATACCAATCAGCACTTTCGGGCACATCTGTTTGTTCCCCCCACGTTTGTGGGCTGGCAGGCGGCAAATCGCAATACCAGTCATAAAAACTCATGCACACGCCGCCGATAAGCGACAGATAGCGGCTTCCTGCCGCATATGACACCATCGACATGGCAGGGATTGGCGAAAAACCAATGATGCGATCCGGCCCGTATGTTTTTGCGGTATAGACGTTAGCGGCGGCGATGATTTCGTTTACCTCATCCCAATCAGCACGAACGAACCCGCCACGGCCACGAATTTCTTGATAGGATTTACGCGTTTCTAAGTTGGTGACGATCAATGCCCATGCGTTCACAGGATCTTTAGCAATCACCTTGGCTGCACGCCAAGCCTTGAGCAGGCGGCTCCGCACGAGTGGGTATTTCAGCCGGTTGGCGCTGTAGAGATACCACGAATAGCTAGCCCCCCGTGAGCAGCCGCGTGGCTCATGGTTAGGCATATCGGGGCGGGTGCGCGGATAGTCCGTCTGTTGCGTCTCCCATGTCACCAAGCCGTTTTTCACGTAAATTTTCCAGCTACACGAACCCGTACAATTCACACCGTGGGTGGATCTTACAACCTTATCATGCTGCCAGCGATCCCGGTAGGCATGTTCCCAAGCCCGCGACTCATCGGTTTTAACGCCATGACCGTTAGAAAAATCTTCTCGTTCGCGTCTAAAGAAAGTCAATTTATCAATAAAATGGCTCATGGGTTTCTCCTTAACATTTTACTTCCGCACCTTTGCGGAAATACCAGTAATAGGTTACAAAGATACAGGTGACATAATAGGCTATAAAACCATAAAGCGCGGTATCTGCCGCTCCCGTTAACTCAATTGACCAACCAAAACATTTGGGCAACACAAATGCACCATAGGCTGCAATCGCCGCGCTGAAACCCAGCACTGGCCCTTTTTCTTTTGGCGGAAATATAACACCAATCATACGAAACACCGATCCGTTGGCGATGCCAGTGGTCGTAAATAGCAGCATGAACATGGCGAAGAAGCCTAAGAAATTTTTGCTTTCTGGCTGGATGAAGTAAACCACTCCAAGCACCGCCGCAATCATCACGAACAGATTCCAAAACGTAACACTCGCACCGCTGGTTTTATCCGAAAGCCACCCACCGACCGGGCGAATCAGGGCACCCAGCAACGGGCCTATAAAGGCGTATTGCAAGGGATTGACACCGGCAAACTGTGTTCTTATCAACAGCGGGAACGCCGCCGCATAGCCGATGAACGAACCAAACGACATGACATAAAGCCATGTGGTGATATACATGTGCTTGCGTTTGAAAATCACCAACTGATCCTTCAGCGGCACTTGAGCAGCTTTAAGGTTATCCATCCCCAATAGCGCTGCCAACGTGCACAGGACTATCGGGATTACCCAGACATACCCCGCATTCTGCAACCAGACTTGCTTTGTTGTGCCCTCCGCCAGCGTGATGACTTGCGGCGCACCGCCTATGTCACCGAAGAGTGACATGCCAATCACTATGGGAACGACAAACTGCAGGACACTGACGCCCAAGTTTCCTAAACCTGCATTCAAGCCAAGTGCCGTTCCCTGTTTTTTCTTGGGAAAGAAAAAACTGATGTTGGACATTGAGGAAGAAAAATTACCCCCACCAAAACCACAAAAAAGTGCCAGCATCAACATGATTTCATACGAGGTAGTTGGATCCTGCACTGCCTGACCAATGCCAATCGCCGGAATTAATAGGGTGGCCGTACTGAAAACCGTCCAAGTTTTCCCGCCAAAAATCGGCACCACAAAGGAATAAATAATCCGTAGCGTTGCCCCTGTAAGCCCTGGTGCGGCGGCAAGCGTAAACAACTGTTCTTTGGTAAAGTTAAACCCAATGCTATTGAGATTGACCGCCACCGCCGACCAAATCATCCAGGTGGAGAATGCCAGCAATAAACATGGGATGGAAATCCAAAGGTTACGATTGGCAACCGCCTTGCCTTGTGAATCCCAAAATTGTTTGTCTTCTGGGTTCCATTGTTGGATATTTGCAACCATAATCAAGTTCCTTTTGTTAATCTTTGTGTATTGCCGGTGCAAGATCCAATTCCGGTAGGAATTTAGGTCCCTGCAGTTCAGGATATTGCTGTTTTTCCATTACCCTGATGGCTAAGTGCATCCAGGCAAGCGCGCCGGTAACCAAGACGAAAAGCAACATGAAACAACTCGTCCAAATATTGGTAATATCATTTAATATACCAAAACACAGGGGCAGGAAAAACCCGCCTAGGCCACCAATCAGCCCGACGATACCCGCCACTGAACCAACGTTGTCAGGATAATATACAGGAATGTGTTTATAAACCGCCGCCTTGCCGAAGGACATAAACAGCCCCAGTACAAACACAATGATGGTGAATGGTATAAACCCAAGCTCCATACTGAAAGTAATGTCGCCTTTAATACCATGGACGGTATAACTGGTTGCCGGGTAACTTAAAATAAAGCAACAAGCGACGCAGACAATGAATGTCACATACATCACCTTGCGCGCGCCGTACCGATCGGACAGGTAGCCCCCAACAGCACGGAAGGCTGAACCGGCCACCGAAAAAATGGCGGCAAGCATACCTGCGACTTTTATATCCAACCCATATGCACCAACATAATAACGCGGCAGCCACAGGGCAAGCGCCACAAATGCACCAAATACGAAGAAATAATACAGTGAAAAACGCCATACTTGAAGTTTTTTCAGCGGTGCCAGCGCTGTAGCAACGGATTTGGGCTTCCCACCAGCTTTCCTGCGTTCCACCAGTTCTGGCTCGTCCTTGGTCAACACCCAATACAGGATGGCCATAACGAAAAGCGCAACCGCCCACACTTGTGCAACCATATGCCAACCATAGGCAACCATAATAAACGGTGCGACGAATTTCGTCACCGCCGCACCAACATTGCCCATTCCGTAAATACCAAGTGCCGTCCCCTGGCGTTCTTTGCCATACCATTTGGAAAGATAGGAGATTCCTACCACAAAACTGCCGCCGGAAATACCCACACCAAGTGCTGTTAGTAACAACAACAGATAAGTATCCGCATACACCAACAGCCACGTGCAGATAGCGGAGGAGATCATCACCACCAGCATAATTGGCCTGCCACCATATTGATCTGCCCAGATGCCTAGGAATAAGCGAATAAGCGATCCGGTTAGGATCGGCATGCCCACGAGTAAGCTAAACTGGGTCTCTGTTAGCCCCAAATCTTTTTTGATTTGTACGCCAATGATGGCAAAAATTGTCCACACGGCGAAACATGCCGTAAAGGCGATGGTGGTTAGGGATAACGCTTTCACCTGCCCCCCATATTTAACTTGTTGTATATCAAGCATGTGATTCCCCGCTACTTAGTTGGGTATTGGCCGTTGATTATGTGTAGAGAATTCCATGCGGAAAAAGATAAAGGATTGATCTAGGTCAATCCTCTGCGTTTTTTTCTTCTGTTTAATTTTAACTATAAGCTGAAAGGTGATTCATCCATGTCAAGCGATACAGCTGTCAACCGAAATAATATGAGCTGGCTGGGGCTAGAAGCACCACGCTACACCAGTTATCCTTCCGCCCATCACTTTGCCGCACAAACTAATGAAGGCCACTACCGCCAATGGCTCGAAACCATTGGCCATTATAAAGCTGTTTCAGTCTATATCCATATCCCTTTCTGCCGCGAACTTTGTTGGTTCTGCGGTTGCCACACCAAAATTACTCGCCGCCATAAACCTATCTACGACTATATCCAGGCTATGTTCCAGGAAATAAAGATGCTCCAACATTTCATAAAGGGCAAAGGAACCCTGGTTAACATCTATTTTGGTGGGGGATCGCCTAACCTGTTAGAAGATAGTGATCTACGATCTATTTTAACAAATGTCTCTTCGATCTTTAAAACAGTAGCCTTGCGCGAGTCCTCGATTGAGCTTGATCCTCGCACTACTTCCCCCGAGAAAATTGCCTTATACAGTTCCCTTGGCTTTAACCGGGTTAGCATTGGTGTTCAGGACTTTTGTCCCCAAGTACAGCAGGCAATCAACCGGTTTCAGCCTTATTCCCTAGTTGAAAAAGTGGTAAAAAATTTACGTGAGGCTGGCATTGATCAAATAAACTGCGACTTGATCTACGGTCTGCCCCATCAGAACCTAGAAAACTTTCGTAATACCCTAGAGAAAACTATCTCCCTTAATCCTTCGCGGATTGCTATTTTTTCTTATGCCCATATCCCCCACATCAAAAAACACCAGCGGATGATCGATGCCACATACTTACCCTCACCCATCGAAAAACTATCGTTATATTTGCTTGCCCATGAATTTTTGCAAGAGAATGGCTATATAGCCATTGGTATTGACCATTTTGCTAAACCGTCTGACCCACTAACCACAGCTTTCAAAAACCATACCCTGAAGCGCAATTTCCAAGGGTACGTTAGCGATGATACGGAAGTGTTAATCGGTATGGGTAGTTCTGCTATTAGCCATTTCCCTCAAGGATACGTGCAGAACAGCCCCAATATGCCAGAATATCAAGATCTTGTTGGCAACAACAGGTTACCCACCATCCGGGGATGGCAAATGAGCAAGGATGATCACCTACAAAAAACTGTTATCGATGAGTTATTATGTTTTATGGGCGTCGATCTCGAAGAAATCAGCCAACGGTTTGCTGTCGATCCCTCTTATTTCCAAAAAGAGCTAGATAGCTTACAATCTTTGGAATCATTGGGTGTTGCCAAAATCAAGGGGTACGTCGTTGAAGTCGTTGGCCAATACCGTATGACAGCACGCCTAGTGGCCTCTGTTTTCGACAAATATCACCACACTATGGCCGGTCGGTACTCCAAGGTGGTTTAAGGATAGACTTGCTGTAACAATGCCCTCTTTGCATTGCCAAAACAACCCATACCCAAGGGGTTTCCCCTGCATCTGCCAAGCTCAATCTGGCTTGAGTTTTCGGAAGGACATTGAAGTGCCTGCCACACCATTGTAGAAAAATATTGAAATTCTATTTTGAGGTACCCGTGAACTTTTACCCCCACCGCCTCGCTTGGTTCCCAAATTTTTCTATGAAATTAATGGGTTTGGTTTTGCCAGCCCCTAAAAAATTGGGACTTTGCAAAACCACCTTTTTTCAGAAATCCAATCCAGACCCTTTTAAGGTAGTAATTGGAGCAGTTTCCGCCTGATGCCTAAGGGCAAGAAAAATTTAGGGGGTACATCGTCTTTTTCTATCAGTTTGTCCATTAAATAGTTTTTTACCGGAACCACCTGGTTAGCTACATTAAGCAACATCTTCCTTATCACCTTGGCCGGTTGGCTATCGCTGCTGTAAAGCTCAACAATCTTATTGGTGGTTATATAAAGGGGCAAGGTTGCCCGTCGATGCAAAGATTGATAGCGACTTAACATTCCGTCTTCCCCAATATCCAGGCCAGATTGCAAGGCTTCTTTGATAAGTTTGTTAAGAATATGTTGACCCTTCAACCCTAAATTGAAGCCATGGGCTGTCACCGGGTGCATACCAACGGCCGCATCGGCCACCAAAGCAAATCGGCGGTTGATAAATTTTTCTGCATACACTCCAACCAGTGGATAAGCATAGCGCTCATTAACTAAGCTCATCTCGCCTAGCCTATACCTAAATTGCTCTGAAACCCAAAGGTTAAAATCAGCCGCGGGTAATTCTTTGATTCGCTGTGCTTCCAATGGCGGCATGGTAATAATAACTGAAGAACAATTATTATTAAGCGGCAGAACTGCCAATGTGTGCCCGTAAAAAAAGCATTCATGCGCGACCCCGCCATGGGGCAACCTATGCTCCATTTTACACACAACCATTGTTTTCCTAAAATCCAGTACTCTGGCGGTAATTCCAGCTTTTTTGCGTGTTTCGGAAAAACGGCTATCAGCCGCAATCAATAGTTTAGCTGTTAAGGAACGCCCATCTGCAAGGTTCACTTTAGCGTGCAAAGCGTGCAATTCTAAATCTGTGGGTACCACGCCATTAACGAAGGTGATATTCTGAGAACTCCTGACCGCTTCATACGCAGCTTGGCGAATGTGGTGATTGGGCACAATAAATCCTAACTGATCGGATCGCCGTGATGATAGCTCCATAAAGCTTGCTGATACCCCGTTTAAAACCTTTAGCTGACGGATAGTAGAAATAGAATCGGATGGGATATTTTGCCAAACCCCTAGCTGTTCAAGAATTTTCCGTGAAAAATGTGTGATGGCAATATCCCTGCCGTCTATTGCGGGTTGTGCGATGGCATCCCTAGCTTGTTTTTCAATAACCGCCACAGAAAGACCTAACATCGCCAATGACCTAGCTAAACACATCCCCCCGGGACCAGCACCGACAATTAACACATCATAGAAATTTTCCATATTACCTCCTGAAATTATCAACCAGAAAACCTGTTCTTAATTTTAGGGTGCGGGATATTATTTGGTATAGGGATGGTATTGTATCCGCCAACCGCACCAATACTTTATTGCCTATTGAAACTACTTGCCCTATTATTTACGGTAAGTGGTTATAACCCTACTTTATATCAAACAATGAAACAACAGTTTATTCGTATTTTATGTGATTTCATACACGCTGCCCAAAAAGAACGCGGCTACGTTTATTTATATTTGCGCAACCATAAAGATGTCGCTGCAAACCTGGAAAAGCAGTTCTCCATCGTGGATGGGTATATCAAGCTTTTAGCTCTGTTAGCAAAGAAAAAAAATCCTAAAATTGAGTTATTACTGAACGTCGTCCGCCACCTGGCCGTCAAAAGGAAATACATGATTGCCAGAATATTAGGACATGCTGAGGCACTGGCGTTTTATACCCGTGACATCATTGCCCCTACCATCGATATTGTGCAGGAGATGGCGGTGTTCGACCAGTCCAATCATCCGGCCCGAGTTTCTGCGTTCATCAATTTTCTGCATTGGAAAGAACGTGTAGGGCTGGAGCGCGCATTGGGCGGGGATTTGCTTAATCTTGATTGGTCGGATGCCATTGATTTCAAAAGCCGGATGGAGCATATCATTTCCGAGCAGCAAGCTTATGAACGCATGTTTCTAACACTCGCAGATAATCAAGCACGAAAGGCCATCGAAGATTTAGAAATAGGCAACAACATTTTTCAAAAAATCCAAAATATCAACCACGGTTTTTCTAAAAGATCTGTTGAACGAACCGTGCAATCGATCACCCCACAGGAATGGTTTGATTTGTTTAGCGCCAAAATGGATTTGTTGCATGAAGTAGGAAAAATGATCGTCGACAATCTTGCGGCGGACAAAGATATCAAACCGACCGCTAAACTTGTGTCGGATATGCCTAAAGAAGCCGTGATGGAAAAAGGGGTTCGAGCCTATAGGGATACCATCCAAGCATTACCCCTGTTTTGCGGGTTGGATGAAGGGAAATTGCAAGATATTCTTAAATATGCCCGCGTTATTAGCCACCATAAGGGCACGATAGTTTTTATGCAGGGCGAACAAGCATCACGCTTTTATATTGTCCTCGAAGGTTGGGTAAAGCTGTTCAAGGGTAATGTCAGTGGGCAAGAATCAGTACTCCAGGTATTAACGGTTGGGGAAACGCTGTTGGAAACGACTATTTTTAATAACCTACCATTTCCTGTCAGTGCCCAAGCGGTAGATAATGTCAAACTGCTTTCCATCCCAGCATCTATTGTGCGAGAGCAGCTTCAGAATAATAAGAAATTGGCCATCAACATGCTATCGAATGTTGCTGGAAGATCGCAAGCCCTAATTACCCAATTCGAGCAATTGACCTTGAAAACAGTGCCGCAGCGCATTGGGTGGTTCTTATTGAAACTATTTCTAGAAAACGGTGAGAGCACGAAGAACTTGAAACTGCCTTACGACAAATCCCTGATTGCTGGTTTTTTAGGAATGAAACCGGAAACATTCTCGCGTACATTGCAGCAGCTGAAGGAACAAGGAATTGATATCAATCACAAAAGCGTTGACCTACTGGACGTATTTGCCCTGTGCGACTACTGCGACATGGAACTAGCAGCCAAATGCCGCCGCGCTGGCAGCGGAGAATGCCCAAACCCCAATTTATGTAAATAGTTGATCTGTATCAAGTGCGGTAGGTATTTCCTGCCTTATTCTTTAGACATCCGAGCCTTGAATACCTAAGTGTCAACGTTTTATTGGCATAGGGGATCAGGGCCGCAACTGTGTGGTTGCCAAGGTAGTTGTGGAAACGCTGCTGCCTCCCCCGAATTTGGAAAGGATATTATGATAAATCTGGAAGACCGTTTTGGGAGAAAGTTCCCTTATCTGAGGTTGTCTGTAAGCGATGCCTGCAATTTCCGTTGCCAGTATTGTTTACCTAATGGCTATCAAAAAACAGAGGCTTTTGAGTTTCTTTCTGTGCAGGAAATAATTCGTCTGGTCACAGCCTTTGCTAGCCTGGGTGTAGAAAAAGTCCGGCTTACGGGGGGGGAGCCAACGCTCCGGCGGGATCTTACAACCATAGCTGATTCCATTTCCCGTATCCCCGGAATCCGCACTATTGCGCTGACCACCAACGGCTATAACCTGAAAGATAAGGCAAAAGTTTTTTTTGCTTCGGGTATCAACGCCCTTAATGTCAGTGTGGATAGTTTAAACGCGCAGAAATTTCACACCATCACCGGGCATGATAAATTAGCAGAAGTGCTAGGGGGGGTTGACGCTGCCCGGCAGGCCGGTTTCCATAACATAAAAATCAATACGGTGCTTTTGAAGGGGGTGAACGACAATGATTTACCCGAGTTTCTTGCGTGGATAAAAAAAGAACAACTCTCCGTTCGATTCATTGAGCTGATGCAGACGGGCAACAATCTAGACTATTTCCAAAAACATCACCTAAGTGCAGATACCATCAAACAAAAATTACAGGAATATGGCTTTTCTTTATGCTTGCGTGTACATGACGCTGGCCCGGCTGTAGAATTTGGGTGTGTTGGTTACGCGGGGAAAATTGGGTTAATTGCTCCTTATTCTAAAGATTTTTGTACCAGCTGTAACCGCTTGCGCGTAACAGCCCGCGGGGAACTGCGGTTGTGTCTTTTTGGCGAGCAGGGATACAATTTGCGTCCATTGCTTGAGTCGGATAGACAGACAGAAGCCCTAAAAGAAAAAATTCTGGAGCTTCTGCATTTTAAGCACAAAAGCCATTACCTGGGACAAGGTATCACCGGGATCATGCCACATCTGGCATCAATTGGGGGATAGTAAAAATGCAAAATATGTTTCGCATGATCGATGTGGGGGATAAGCCTGTGACTTATCGGCTGGCTGTTGCATCGGGGAAAATATACGTTGGTAGTACGGCCTTCGCCTTAATTCGTGATCGCCAACTCCCCAAGGGCGACGTGCTGATGTTAGCTGAAATAGCGGGTATCAACGGGGCAAAAAAAGCCTATGAGATGATCCCCCTATGCCACCCGATGGGACTGGATCATGTAAAAATAATAACAGAACTAGATGAAGGGAAGTCGTCTGTCACCGTCTTCTGTTTTACATCCACCCATGCTAAAACCGGCGTAGAAATGGAGGCGCTGGCAGGGGTCAACGCCGCCCTGCTTACCATATGGGACCTAACCAAAATGATTGAGCCGGATTTGCAGATAGGCAATATCATCCTCCTCGCCAAGATGGGGGGGAAGAAAGGATTGTGGCTAAATCCCGCGGGTGTGCCCGACTGGGTAATGGCCGTAATCCAACCTACACCACAACCCACCCTTTCCGCTAGGAAAGTCGTTGTGCTGACCATGAGTGACCGGGCGTATAAGGGAGTGTACGAAGACAAATCGGGCGCAGTGCTTAAGGATCTACTCCTGCAGCATGGCGCTATTATTGTGGATTATCGGGTAATTCCCGATGAATTAGATATCATACGTTCCACCGTCCAGGAGATCGTTAAGGCACATGCGCCCGCACTGATTGTCTGTACGGGTGGCACGGGCGTTTCTTCGCGTGACGTAACACCGGAAGCACTGACTGTATTGTTTGACAAGGAAATTCCAGGTGTTGGCGAATTGCTGCGTAGCGATGGAGCAAAGCACACAGCACTTTCCTGGAGCAGCCGCTCCATTGCCGGAATCATCAACAATACGTTGGTAATCACACTTCCTGGCAACCCCTCGGCAGTAAAAGAAGGGATGGAAGCGTTACTGCCCTATCTTATCCCCCATCTGATTCGCATTATGCGGGGAGAAAAAGGATGATAAGCTATCCCGAAGCCTTGCAGGTTATCTTGAGGCACGCTGCACCCCTACAGTCGGAAAAATTGCCCTTACTTTCCGCCCTGGCAAAAATCGCTGCCACCAACATCACCAGTGCAATGGATGTGCCAAGCTTCCGTAATTCGGCGATGGATGGGTTTGCTATCCGCCGCACGAATATCGCCAGCGCTACCGTGATACATCCCGTTAGCTTGCAAATTACCGGGACAATTGCCGCCGGGGATATCGTTGCGAGCCACGGAAAGGATTTATGCGCCGTGCAGATCACGACCGGCGCGTTCATACCGGAACCGTTTGATGCGGTTATCCCTATTGAAGCAGTGGCGGTTGCAGGCAATAAAGCAACTTTCATTCGCCCCGCTAGGGAATATGAAAATATCCGCTTCCCGGGTGAAGATGTGCGCCACGGCCAGACAGTACTTCGCCGTGGTGAAGTGATTACCGCTGAACATATTATGCTCCTTGCCTCCCTGGGTATCGGTCGCATAGATACATGGAAATTGCCAGATTTATATCTTTTTGCCACAGGCCAAGAAATCATCGATAACACAGACACATCATTGCCAGAAGGAAAAATTTATAATTCTAACGCCCCCTACTTAATGGCACGTTGCCGAGAGGAAGGATTCACGGCCCATTATAGCGGTATTATTGCCGATGACGCCGCGCAATTCGAGGAACGCATCAGCTTAGTTAAGGCTGGCTCCATCATTGTTACCACCGGCGCCGTATCAAAAGGCGTCAGGGATTTTATTCCTGAAAGCCTGAAGCGTCTGGGGGCAACCACGCATTTCCACCGTGTTAATATCCGCCCCGGGAAGCCTGTATTGTTTGCCACACTACCGAATGGCAGTTGGTTTTTTGGATTGCCAGGCAACCCGATTTCTGCCGCTATTGGATTTCGTTTTTTTGTAAAGCCCTTACTACGGGGATTGCAAGGATTGCCCGTAGAACAACCGATTATGGCGCGAGCAGGAAACAGTTTTACGAAAAATGGAAATTTCCGTCAGTTCCTTAAAACTGCACTTAAGGTTGGACCAAAGGGGGAGTTGATAGCCACTATTGTTTCCGGTCAGGAATCGTTTAAAATTAAGCCGCTTACAGAAACGAACGCCTGGGTTATCCTGGATGAAGATTGCCAACAATGTGTGCCCGGTAGCCTTGTTCCCGTCTTTTTCTTTGGTGCGCGCGGAAGCGCCTTATCTCCGCAACTTGAGGGGGTTCCTTCCACAGGCCACAACTAATCCGCCCTTGCCGACAACATCCCTGCCCCTCTGGGACATGCTGTTGTGGGATTGAGAGACTTCAAACTACCTCTTACTTTAAAACAGGAGGCACAGATGCGGACCATACAGGGATAGAATAGTCAGGCATTATAGTAACCCGTCACCATGAACTGGGACATAAACTGGGACATAGCTTTGCACTCAAAAATTGAATCCATCGGGGCGGTGATATTGGCAGGGGGGAAATCTTCACGCATGGGTCGCGATAAAGCATACCTCCCTTTTCGGGATATGCGTCTGATTGACCATATGCTACAACTCTTGGACAAACTGGGCTGCTCACCTGTTGTGGTTAGTGGAAAAGCAACAGGGTATACCGCAGTTGAGGATATTTTCCCTCACGCGGGACCTGTCGGCGGCATTTATGCAATAACGCAAGCGGTTCCACAGAAAAAATGGCCCCGCGCCTGGCTATTCGTGCCGGTCGATATGCCGCTGCTGACCCCTGTCTTACTAAACCGCCTGCTATCATACCACTTGACTGATGGCTGTGATGGGGCTTGCTTTACCGACAACCCTCTTCCCCTTTTTATCCACCTGCACCATCATGTGCTGGCAGCAATCAATCAGGCAGCAGTCAAAATAGCCGCAGGCGGACAGGTGGCCGTGCGTCAACTACTGGAACAGCTAGAAATATGTAGGGCCACGCATTCCGATAGGGAAGCCGTCCAGCTGACCAATGTTAATACCCCAGAAGATTGGAAAAGGATTACAAGCTTATGAATGTGCGTATTAGTGAAGGGCAATTGCGTTTCCGTATCACGCGGGAGGAACTTATAGAGTTGCTTCAGGGAAATATGTTAAGGATTAGGCTGCCATTTTCGCCAATTCTTTATTGTCATGTCCGCTGTGAATCACTGCTATATCCACTGGCCCTTTGTGAAGAAGGGATGGGGCTTACACTGATGGTGGATCGCAGCACTTTGGAAACATTGGAACAAAAATTGCCATCGCGCGAGGGGATTGTGCAGGAAGCCAGGCTGGGCGGAGAAGATTGGTTGCTAGGACTTGAAGTAGATGTGCGCGTTTCCCCCCACTAGGCGCAACATATAAACCCTATAGAGGGCTGGTATAGATAACTCCCTTATCTTGACCATCCCCAACCTATATTTTATTGATTATTTCTTGCCATTGCTAGTTTTACGGGGTTTTCGTCATGCTTACAGGGCAACCTGGTTAGATTGCATTTAACATCTGCATTGTCTGGTGTTCCATCTGAGACAACTGCTTTAAAATCGCTGAGGCTTGTTGAATATATTGATAATCTTTTGTTTTAGCCACTTGCACAAATAACTCGGATATCATTGTCCAAAGTTTGGCAATTTCAATAAACGCCTGGTAAGCCTTTTTTAAACTGTCCAGCCCCAATAATTCGTAACTTTCCTTCAAAAAATCACGGTACAAATTTCTAAATAACGCACCCCCCGTTCCTGCACGCTCCATCAACATGGCGGTCGTGCGGAAATCGGAATCGATATTTTTAGTACTTCCAAACCATTTCTTTATTTCTTCACTAGTTTTTAATATCCCTTTGTACCCAATATTTGTTATAGGTGGATTGAGATAATCATTGGTATTATTCTTAATGGCCGTCAAAATTGCTTGGCTTAAATAAAAAGGTTTATCCATCTGATGCATGGTATAATACAGATTGTTCGATGACATTGGCCCTTTTGCCGCTCTCGCCAAAGCCATGTTTTTCAAAGATGATTTGACCATTCCGCCTTGTTGCTTGGTGTCTATTAAAAAAGCATGGGTGTTGTCATAACCGTAAAGTGCTACATAGTGCCCAGCGAAATGGATAGGGTTTGAAAAATATTCAAGGTAATAACAATCTAATTTCAAGCCAACTATTTTGCCTATATCTAACAGTTGCTTGACATTCTCCCAAGCCTTTTGTTGGGAGGAAGTTTCTTTTGCTATTAATTTAAGCTGCAAATTCCTTGCTATATTGGCTGTTAATATATCTGGTTTTACCCTGCCACCGATGAAAGGAAAATCCATCGTTTTCATCTTCCAAAAAATAAAACCAAGTCCTTCGCCCAATCCAAACAACATCGGTTCAGACAGATGAATGCCTAACTGCTTCAGTAATGTTCCTGTTGCCGTTGTTTCACAATGTTGCCCATCAAAAGGTTGAATATTTGCAATAATCTTCTATTTTCCTTAGTCCGTCGTCTTTAAGGGTACAATAGTCAGGAATGATACAGCATATTATGGTTTTCGCGCATTATTTTACCATCGTCTTGATAATAAACTCTCGTAATTTTATGGTATCTTTAATGTAATGTCGATGACAAAATCGGGCTTGTAGCTTTCATTATTGCCACGCATCCGACCGCCAAAAATTTTGATGGGAAAGGCGAAAATACCGCGACCGCTGAGTAATGTTACCCGGCTTATACCCTTTATAT
>JBGAWJ010000149.1:0-1683 GCA_044227605.1 Alphaproteobacteria bacterium | reverse complement strand
AATTAAATATGGACCCCTTTTTTACACCTGAGAAGTTGCTGGATTTGCAAGCGGGGTTATACGGCGTGCCCAAGAAACAACGGCGTACCAAAGAAATATTGGCGGCCCTTAATTTAAGCGATAAAGCCACCTCTTACGCCCGGTCTTTATCCGGGGGGATGCGGCGGCGTTTGATGGTTGCGAAAGCCATGGTGCATATGCCCCCCATCTTGGTTTTAGATGAACCGACAGCCGGGGTTGACATTGAACTGCGTAAACAATTATGGGAATATATGGTGGCCTTAAACCAGCAAGGGGTGACTATCCTTCTGACCACCCATTATTTGGAAGAAGCGCAGCAATTATGCGACCGGATTGCGATTATCCATCGCGGCCAAATCACCGCCAACGACACCAAAAAAGCGCTGTTAGGAAAACTGGATTCAAAAGAGTTGATTGTCCGGTTGGGTCAACCCCTAAGCTCCATCCCCCCACTTCTGGCTAACCTGGCACCACGTTTAAGCGGCCCCCAAGAATTACGCCTGGTTTATAAACCATCCCAAACCTCGATGGGGGAGATTTTGCAAAAGATTCAACAGGTGGGCTTGGAAATTGTTGACCTCAGCACCATTGAAACCAATTTGGAAGACATTTTTATCTCTTTTACCCGAGATGTTGCCTAGCCCATATTTTGCTAATCTTTGCAGGCCGGTAATCGCGGAACTTTGATTCCGGGGTCTCCATTGGAATTGCCTTTATTTTTTTATTTAAATAAGATAAGGGATAAGATACTGCACCCGTAGCTCAGCTGGATAGAGCGTTGCCCTCCGAAGGCAAAGGTCGAGCGTTCGAATCGCCCCGGGTGCACCAGTTTTTAACAACTTATTTATCAGCAGCAGTAAAGGAAATCCCCATGACCCCTCTTTATACCGCCACAGCTAGCGCCACCGCAGGCCGCACTGGTAAAGTTACCAGCAGTGATAATAAATTAAACCTTGCTTTATCCGTACCTAAGGAATTAGGGGGCGATAGCGGGGCGGGAACGAACCCCGAGCAACTATTTGCAGCCGGGTATGCCGCCTGTTTTGGTGGGGCCTTAACGCTGATTGCCAAACAACAAAAAATAAATCTTAGTTCTGTCACCATTACTGCCCATGTATCAATCGGCAAGGAAGGTGACGGCTATAAATTAAGCGTTCACTTGGAAGGAAAATTGCCGGGCATCCCTAGCAAAGACGCCACGATGCTCATGGAGAAAGCCCATCAGTTTTGTCCCTATTCTAAAGCTACCCGGGGAAATATCGACGTGCGGTTATCCGTTCAATCGCTATAGATCAGCCATTCATGACCACTAGCCGTAATCCTATCGCCTGTTTCTCATAAATTTAAGGGTGGCAAATCTAATTTGACCACCCTTATTTTCATGTATCCTCAAATCCTATTAATTTAAGCCACCATTAACGCTCATTCACCCGGGCAAATTTGCGGTCAGATGGGGCGCGCCTGGCACGGAAGGCATCTTCCCCCGTATTTCTTGGCTTTCTTGCTTCAAATGTGCGTGGTTGTCCTGGCTCAAAAGACCTACCAAAACTTTTCTTGGCCGCTGGTTTAAAAGCATCGTCGCCTTGACGTTCCCTTTTCACAAAGGGGCCACGGCGGCTTTCAAAGGGCCGGGCATTATCCGGCTTGTCTAAGCCAAAACGG
>JBGAWJ010000148.1:0-1983 GCA_044227605.1 Alphaproteobacteria bacterium | reverse complement strand
TGCCTTACATCCGCCGCCAAATTAATCCCTATCCTCGTTACTTTCCCGAATCGTTACTTCCCTGAATCTAAAGCCTTTGTCAAGACCATCATGGGACAGTGCTTACTTGTCTATTTCATTAGGATAAAATAGGGGAAATAAAATTTCAAAACTGTGTCCCCACTATCCAGGCATCGGCGTTGCTTTTTGTGCGGTTGCGAAGAAAAGGAAGAAAAGCTTGTCAAAAACGGCTGAATCATCCATGGTAACTTTCGTATATTGTTACCTATATCAATGCCTTTAAAGATTCGTAATCCTATTACCATGCCTCATTCCCTATCCAACCAGAAATCCTGCCGCTTTAGCGTTAATATTAATAAAATCGCCTTACTGCGTAATTCGCGCGGCCACCATATTCCTGACCTCATTGAGGCGGCAAAATTGGTCATCCGCGCAGGGGCCCAGGGGATTACCATTCATCCACGCCCCGATGAACGCCATGCCCGCTTAAGCGATATCCGGGCCTTAAAAAATATCCCCGAAATTGCCCAAGGGTTGGTCGAATTAAATGTGGAGGGTTACCCACGGCCGGAATTACTGGCCGCCGTTAAGGAAGCCGCTGTTCATCAGTTCACTATAGTGCCCTCAGACCCCGGCGAATTGACCAGTACCCGCGGCTGGCAAGACCAGGATGGGGAAGAATTATTGCGAAAAACGGTGCAATTCCTAAAAACTTTTACCAAAACATCCGTGTTTATCGATGTCAACATGGCAGGTGTTGCACGGGCCATCCGGGTGGGCGCCCAGGCGGTTGAACTTATCACCCAGGAATATAGCCTGTGCAGCGGCAAAGAACGTTTGCAACAACTGAACCAAATTGTGGCCGTGGCCAATGATGCCCGGCAAAAGGGTTTGCGGGTACATCTGGGTCATGATTTGAATGCCGAGAACCTGCCCCGCTTGGTTCAGGCGGTGCAGCCCGATGAGGTATCCATTGGCCATGCTATTGTGTCAGAGGCCGTGATGGCTGGATTACCCCAAATCATCCGCCAATATGCCCAGATTATCCAGCAGGAACCCCAACATCAACCAATGGGTGATCAAGCACCATGATGGCCTCATCCAAACCTAACTATTTTAGCCACTTCAGAAAATGACAGGCAGATCATTATATCGGCACTTACATAGGAAATTTGTTACACCTACCCTTGCTTACGATATGAGATAGTTTTAGATGGGTGGAGACATGCACTCCAAAATTTGGAAGACGCTAGACAATTATGAACTGGAAACATGGGTTAACCCGCCCGGGCGTATTGGCTGCCTTGATAGCGGCCTTGTTGTTTGGTAGTAGCACTCCCCTGGCCAAATGGTTGTTATCAAATATCAATCCTTGGTTATTGGCTGGTTTGTTTTATTTAGGATCGGGGATAGGGCTTTCGCTGTACCGCCTGGCGCGTCATGCACATCCGGGGAAACTATCTGCCAGTGAATGGCCTTGGTTGATTGGGGCAATTCTTGCAGGCGGTATCGTTGCTCCGGTATTACTCATGTTTGGACTGGGCAGGATGCCCGCTTCGGGGGCGTCCCTCTTATTGAATATGGAAGGTGTATTGACAACCTTACTGGCATGGTTTGCTTTCCGGGAAAATTTTGACCGGCGGATTATTTTCGGCATGATTACCATCGTTGCTGGCACCACCCTGTTGAGCTGGCCTGAACAGATTCAGTTATCAACCCTATGGCCCGCTTTAGCTATTGTGGGCGCCTGCCTGGCATGGGGCATCGATAATAATCTAACGCGCAAAGTATCATTGGCCGATACAACCTGGGTTGCGGCTATCAAAGGGTTGATAGCAGGTAGTGTAAACGTAACGATCGCTTTTATATTGGGCGCAAGCTGGCCACCTCCCACCACCATAATGGCAAGCCTGTTCATTGGCTGGCTTGCTTATGGCATCAGTGTTTCCTTATTTATTGTGGGTCTACGCCATCTTGGCACCG
>JBGAWJ010000147.1:0-2065 GCA_044227605.1 Alphaproteobacteria bacterium | reverse complement strand
TCGAATATTGGCGTTTGAAATGGCGCCACTCAAGGCTTCGCCCATGGCTTTTTCCATGCCTTCAAACCCGACGGTTTCGTGATTGCCAGGGCCGCCTTGACCCGTGCCAATTGGCCGGTGGCCATAAAAACCGGGCTGATCTTTGGCTTGGTGCAAATGGGTGCAACCTGTCTTGGCTGGCTGTTAGGCAATGCCGCCAGCGGTTTTGTGGAAGTCATTGATCATTGGATTGCCTTTATATTGCTGGGTGCGATTGGCATCAAAATGATATGGGAAGGGTATTACCATCAAGCTGAAAAGGAAAAATCCTCAAAAGACCCATTGGTGATTCTGGTTTTGGCGGCGATCGCGACCAGTATTGATGCCCTGGTTGTAGGCGTCACGTTGGCCTTCTTGGAAACTGATATTTTGAGTAGTGCCGCGGTTATTGGGGGCATCACGTTCTTTATGGTAACAATCGGCATAATGGTTGGGCGTTATATTGGGGCAATTGTTGGCCGCGCGGCCGAAGTTTTAGGCGGAATTACCTTGATGGGCATGGGAACGCATATCCTCATCACCCATTTGGCTATCATATAAGCTTTCCTATAAGCTTTTAATCAAGCTGCTGATATCCATATCGGCCATGCCATCATCAAACAGCTTTTTAAACAGCCGCTGACTGACCTTGGTGGACGGCAGTTGTAAGCCAAGTTTTTTAGCTTCCTTTAGGCATATATTTAAATCTTTGAGGCAGATCCGAACACTGGCTTGGGGTTTAAAATCTTTTTGCAGCATCCGTGGGCCGCGTTGTTCCATTTGCCGGGATTGGGCGGAACCATTCAACATGACTTTTAACAATTGTTGGCCATCTAAACCCGTTGCTTCAATAAAACGCAATCCCTCAGCTAAGCCTTGAAGTACCGCGATCGCACAAATTTGATTGGCAATTTTGGCCAAACAACCGGAGCCGCTAACCCCCATCCATTCATAACTGCTGGCATATAGTTTAAATAAGGGAACAGCTTGTTGATAAGCTGCTGGGGTACCACCTGCCATGAGGGTCAGCTTGCCTGCATCGGCGGCAATTTTACCCCCCGATACCGGTGCATCCAGAAAGGAGATTTTTTTAGAGGAGGCCACCGCATTAATTTTTAAGCAGGTATCTTTAGAAATAGTGGAATGATCGATCAGCAGGCTGCCAGGCTTCATCTGATGCAGGATACCTAAGCGTCCTAACGTAATTTCCTTAAGGGCCTTGTCATCTAAAACGCAGGTGAAGACAATTTCTGCGTCTGCCACAGTCTCAAAGATGTTGGCCGCGACCATCCCTCGATATTGTTTAACCCATCTTGCCGATTTGTCGGGGCTGCGATTGAAAACCGTTATTTGATGACCCGCTTGTGCCAGATGCCCGGCGATGGGGTAGCCCATAATCCCTAGACCAATAAATCCGATTTTCATGATTGATCCTTTTGATACAATTGATAGGGTAGTTGAGAGTAAAAATGAAGGGATAATTATACCGCCACCGTTTTATTTTGTAAGGGTGAAAAACTAAAAGTCACCCACCATTTTTGGGCGTAAGGGGCCCGCAGGGCATCAAGTTCCCGTAAAAGTTGCTCGCGCGGATGGTTTTTTACGGCAGAACCCAGCAGATGGCTTAGTTTTTCTGCCGCTAGTTCCCAGTATTTTCCTGAAAAATTATCCTGCCCTGATTTGGCAATATAGGCCATGATGGCGCTGGCTGCAAAAACATCCAATAAATCGGAACCCGGATATATTTCATCCCCTATGTTTTCGAGCATTTTGAAAGTGCTGGGGGTATTCATTATGGCACAAAGTGTGCGGGTAAGAACACCTGCAATAAGCGGGGGCACAGGCAGGTTTCTGTTTTCAACCCAGAATTCCCTATGGTGCAGTTGTTTTTCAATCATTTCGGCTGGAAGGATTTGTTGCATTTGCTGCTGATGCCGATGCAAAAAAACATTTTGATAGGTTGGGTTACGATCATCAAAAAAATGGACAGCCGCCATGCGTAAAATCTCCAGCAGCATTTTAAGTTCTTGATAGTCGGGATTGCGGT
>JBGAWJ010000146.1:0-2177 GCA_044227605.1 Alphaproteobacteria bacterium | reverse complement strand
TTGAGCAAAACGAACACCGTTTAAAGGCTTAATTATGAAAGCCATTATCCTTGCGCGCGTATCCACCAAAGAGCAAGAAGAAGGTCATTCCATTGCGGCGCAAAAACAGCGTTTATTAGAGTATTGCGAGCGGAAAAACCTTAAGGTTATTAAGACATTTGAAATTATTGAATCATCCACGCGGGGCGAGCGTAAGCAATTTACGGCTATGTTGGATTTTGCTAAAACCCAGAAAGAAACGATTGCCATTGTTGCCGATGCTGTAGACCGTTTTCAGCGTAGCTTTAAAGAATCGGTAATGATTGACGAATTGCGCCATAAAGGACAAATAGAACTGCATTTTTACCGGGAAGGCATGGTCATTAATCAAAATGCCAGTTCATCTGATATTCTACGTTGGGATTTTTCTGTTATGGGTGCCAAATCCTATGTCGTCAATCTTTCGGAAAACGTTAAGCGTAGCCTTGAGTTTAAACGCCGCAATGGCGAATTAGGCGGCAAAGCCCCAATCGGCTATATTAATATAAGAGATAATCAGTGTAAATCCCATATCATCCCTGATCCTGAAAGGGCTTTTCTGATTAAACGGCTGTTTATGGAATATGCGACAGGCTGTTATTCCATCACGGGCGATTTAACCAGAAAAACAAAAGAATGGGATTTAAAGAATAAAACCAAAGCCCATAATCATTTGTCCGCCAGCCAAATTCATTTGATTTTGCAAAACCCGTTTTACTATGGCGAAATGTTGGTTAAAGGTAAGCTTTATCCGCATAAATATGAAGCGCTGATCACAAAGGAATTATTTGATAAATGCCGGCAGGTGCGTACAGGCACCAATCGCAGCCAGGCACTGAAATATTCAGAAAAACCTTTTATGTTTCGGGGGCTGCTCAAATGCGCAATATCAGGCAGGCGGGTTAGCTGCGATCTTAAAAAAGGACAATTCGTTTACTTAATTTGCCGCGATCCTGAAAATCCTGATAAGAAATTGTTTATTCCTGAACGCGAAGTGCTAGAGCAGATTAAAGGGGTGTTCAAATCATTTCATTTACCCAATGATTTGTTAGAAGCCCTTATAACCCATCTTAAAGCCAGTCACGATACCGAGAAAGCTTTTCATAAGGAAGCTGTCAAAAGTTTACAAAAAGAATATCTGCAAATCAATGATAAGCTTAATACGTTGCTCGATCTACGATTGGAAAAGAGTATTACTAAGAATGAGTACGACATAAAAGCGCAGCAGCTTAAACAACGACAACATGAAATCAGCATCATGACGACCAATCATGAGGAAGGCGATAACAGCTTTAAAATGACCGTAGAATCCTTATTCTCTTTGGCTTCAAGGGCATATGATATTTTTGAAAGTTCGAAAATTGAGCAAAAACGCCAATTGATCACTTTCGTTTTTTCGAACCTGGCTTTAAGGGGCGCAAAGCTAGAATATTCCTTGCGGAAGCCCTTCCATTTGATAACCGGAAAGCGTTCACATCAAAATTGGCTGGCACTAGTTGATACTATTCGAACCAACTATTACAATGAAATAATCGGGCTAGCAACTTTTTTCCCATCGTTCACAAAGGGATAAATGAAGAGCTTAGAAAAAATCCTACGCTAAAATATAGGTTAAAAAATAAGGGTGAGATAAGACTATTGACATTATTGGATTTTGGGATGATAGACCAAAGGATAAGTTATTTAAATAATAAAAGAAGCCTCAACAACGAGGACGTATTAATGATCTGCCAAAGCATTTTATTAAGATCTTCTAAAACTCAAAAATATAGGCAGGGTTGAAAATGACCCAATCCAGCGTTGTTGATTCATCCGATGTCAGCGCAAGTGATGCAGATCATCATAATCTTAGAGCGGTGAGTTTTAGGGATGCTTTTCTTTTCTGGCTTAAAATAGGGTTTATTAGTTTCGGGGGGCCAGCCGGACAAATTTCAATTATGTATCATGAATTGGTTGAAAAACGGCGTTGGATTTCTGAAAAACGTTTTTTGCATGCCCTTAATTATTGTATGTTATTGCCTGGCCCAGAAGCTCAGCAATTAGCCACCTATATTGGTTGGCTGATGCATCGGACGTGGGGAGGAATCGTTTCTGGCGGTCTTTTTATCCTTCCCTCTTTATTGATCCTGATTTTCCTGTCATGGATTTATGTTGTTTTT
>JBGAWJ010000145.1:0-2256 GCA_044227605.1 Alphaproteobacteria bacterium | reverse complement strand
ATTTTATCCTCTTGACGAAAAATGGGTTAAATTGAGTATATTTACTGCAATTTTACCTTGTAAACTTTTGGCCTCCAAGATCCCTGTTCCCGCACCGTGCTGGCCGGATCCTCGCCCAAGCTGTTTTGAACCGAGATCAGCACCTCATTGGTTTCGGGTAGGATAGCCAAGGTCACTTCCAATGGCTCCCCATACCCGTCGATAAATTGGTCTTTGGTTTTCTGGCAATTTTGATCAAAAACACTGAAAAAATATTTTTTCTCACGGTTTTCCGAGCTGTTGAAAAGGGCAAACCCGTTTTGCGGCCATTCCACCCAGTGCGTCCAGTCATAATTTTCAAAAACCCGGTTGCTGGTTTCCTTCCCCTTTTCGTCCAGGCAAACCAAAATGCTGCCATTGGCGGATTGATGGGTATTGCCATAAATGACGGTTTTTTGCGAAGCGGTGATAAACAAATTCTTATCGATCGGCAGGACCGAGAAAACTTCTTGATCTGCACCCTCTTTAAGGGAATCTTTCAGATACTGATATTGCCAATTTTGCTTGCCATCTTCCGTCAGTTTGACCACGGTGAACCGATCCTGCTTATCGTCATGCGTTTCATCGGTGAAATCCTGCATCAACACCACATATCCTCCATCTCTGGTGGCTGCAGCCTGGGTGATGCTTAAATACTGGTCTTAATGAACGGATCCAGGCACTTGATATTCCCAGGTTTGCCGGACGCCGGGATCGTTGGGACGGCGTGCAATCGCTAAAGAAAAGCCTAATGCTTGAGATCCGATTTGCTCCGCATCGATGGCAAGGAAACCATAGGTGCCGAACACAATTTGCGAAAGCCCAAAATCCTCCCATGCGGTTTTTGGCGTGACCTGTATCGCCTCCCATACATCACCCTTGTCATCCAGCTGCTGCAGCCAGATATCACCGTTTGCCCAACAACTCCACCATAATCTATGGTTTTTCCCATAAGAATGAAATCCGCAACCCCAAACCTCCGTATCAGGCAATCTTGCCATGAACTCCTGGGAAACATCAACGGCTTTAATAGGCGCTTGCGCCATTGTTACCGGTGAAAACAAGGCGATGCCTGCCACCACACCCAATCCATACTTACTTATCATTTCTTTTTCCTTTCACCAGCAATTTTTGAATAATTTCAGGTCTGGTACCAACTATTGTCATAATCTGTAACCTTATATTTTAGCTTTTTTGATAATATTTTTACTATCATCCTGAATTTCTGATAAATTTTTTAACAATGCCACAATTTCTGGCGCTGATAATTGAGTCGTATTACTTGAATTATAATCCTGGGCTTGTGACACTTCTACTTTGCCGCTAATAAAATAGTTATTATAATTCAAATCTCTATTATCAGCGGGCACTCTATAATATTTTCCTAAATCCTGCGCGTGAGCAAATTCTTCCCGGGTTAACAAGGTTTCATGTAATTTTTCCCCATGACGGGTGCCAATTATTTTTACCTCATTGTCGGCATTTAACAGTTTTTTGATAGCCATTGCTAAATCTTGAATATTAGAGGCGGGTGCTTTTGGTACAAATATATCCCCTTGCTGACCATACTGAAAAGCATATAGCACTAAATCAACGGCATCATCTAATGACATTAAAAACCTGGTCATTAAGGGATCAGTTATCGTCAATGGCTTCCCTTGTTTTATTTGATCTATAAATAAGGGAATAACCGAGCCACGCGAAGCCATGACATTGCCATAACGGGTACCGCATATGATTGTCTTGTTGTTCACAATGGTTCTTGATTTTGCAACCATAATTTTTTCCATCATGGCCTTGGATATACCCATAGCATTAATTGGGTACACGGCTTTATCGGTAGATAATGTTATAACCCGAAGAACTCCATAAGTTATGGCCGCATTCAATAAATTTTCCGTACCTAAGACATTGGTTTTGACGGCTTCAAGCGGATAAAATTCACAGGAAGGAACTTGCTTTAAAGCCGCCGCATGAAAGACATAATCAACCCCTGGCATGGCATTTAATATGCTACTATAATCACGCACATCCCCTAAATAATATTTAACCTTATCGCTTTTAAACTTAAGGCGCATATCTTCTTGCTTTTTTTCATCGCGGCTAAAGATTCTTATTTCACTGATATCCGTATGTAAAAACCTGCGTAATACCGCATTGCCGAAAGACCCAGTCCCTCCCGTGATCAGCAGCGTTTTTCCTTTAAACATATCATTCACCATCCTAAACTGTGCAGGA
>JBGAWJ010000144.1:0-2335 GCA_044227605.1 Alphaproteobacteria bacterium | reverse complement strand
CGATATAAGATAAATCGGTTGACGCTTTGCGGGTGAAAACCGGGTAATCCGGCAGCCCTTTTTCTTGGGCACGCTTCACTTCAGTATCCCAGTAAGCCCCTTTCACCAGGCGGATCATCATTTTTCGCCCCGCTTGCCTGCATTGTTCCACAATCCAATCGACCAAAGGCACCGCCCGCTTTTGATAGGCCTGGATTGCCATGCCTAAGCCATCCCAACCTTTAAGTTCAGGGGCATGGATCAACCCTTCCATCAGGTCTAGCGATAATTCCAACCGATCTGCCTCTTCCGCATCAAACGTCACCCCAATCTGTGCGTTTTTCGCTTGCAAACATAAATTCATCAATACAGGCATCAATGCTTTTTTCACCTGCCCAGCTTGGCTTATTTCATAACGGGGATGCAGGGCGGATAATTTAATCGAAATACCGGGGGCGGTTTGGTAATTCTTCCCGGTTGCAGCTTTAGAAACCCAACTAATTGCCTGCTCATACGCCAAGGTGTAACGTTTGGCATCCGCCTTGGTACGGGCCGCTTCCCCTAACATATCGTAACTATAGCGATATCCCTGTTTTTCAAATTTCTGGGCACGTTTGATAGCCGATTGGATATGATGCCCCATAATAAATTGTTGGCCGAGCAAGCGCATGGCCGTTTGGATGGCTTGGCGTATGAAAGGTTGGCTGCTTTTTGCCAATAAGTTTTTCCAAACGCCTTGTAATTTATGCCATGCCCCCTGCCCTTGGCCATCGGGGCTTAACAAATTCCCCGTAACCATCAACCCCCAACTGGCCGCGTTGACAAATAAAGAGGGGGAATGCCCGATATGCTTTTGCCAATCAGCTCCCGCCAATTTATCTTTGATCAATAAATCGGCCGTACGCTGATCGGGGATACGCAGCAAAGCCTCGGCCAAACATAGAAGGACAATCCCCTCTTCGCTTGATAATTTATACTCTTGCAAAAACGCCCGCATGCCTTTCTGTTCCCGCTGGTCATTCCGAACGGCTTGTACCAATTCTTTAGACCTTGCTTCAGCTTTCTGGCTGTACCCCATCAATGGCTGGGATTGGGTCAATAAGTCAGCGATCACCTGTTCTTCATCCGCCTGATAATGGGCACGGATTTGCCGGCGCAAAAGGCTAGCGTCATTATGGGTTAGGGTTTTTTCGAGAGAAAATTGGGTCATGCTATAGCCAAAAAACTGTAAATTATGCATCAAAACCATAGCGGAAATTGCACAAAAATCAATCTTTAACGGGTATGGAAGGGAGGATGCTTTTTGATGGTTGACGAAGTCTTGCTTCTTGACATTTTTCAAGGTACCGTACCCGGATCAAATGTATTTTTGCAATTTTTTGGGTATCTGACCGAATCATGGATTTTCATTTTATGCGTGGCCGCCTGTACCAATTGGATAAGATGGGCCTTAAGGATTTGATCAAAGCGTTTTTTACTTATCCCACCATCCTGGTTTATTTGTGCCTGGCAGCGATTGCCATTTATCTGGCAAGCCATTGGGGGGGAAGTATTTGGCAGATTGTTTTGCCCGTGATTGCAGTCATCTTACTGTATCCGTTAGCTTGGTACTTGATCCACCGTTTTATTCTGCATGGCCGCTATCTATACAAATCACGCTGGACAGCCTCCACCTGGAAAAGAATCCATTTTGACCACCATCAGGATCCCCATAACCTGCATGTTTTATTTGGCGCTTTATATACAACCTTGCCAACCATTTTGCTGGTGACAGGGCCCGCCGGATGGCTAATTTCTGGAACGGCAGGTGTGGCAATAGCTTTTGCAGCTGGGCTCATCATCACTTGCTTTTATGAATTTTGTCATTGCATCCAACATTTAAATTATCAACCGAAAATCCCCTTTCTCCAAAAAATTAAAAAATGGCACCTTGCACACCATTTTCATAATGAACAAGGAAATTTTGGGATCACCAATTACGGGTGGGACCGTTTGATGGGAACTTTTTACCGCCGCCCACACGACATTGCTCGCAGCCATACCGTTTTTAATTTAGGCTATACGGAGCAAGAAGCCCAAAAATATCCTTGGGTATTACAATTATCAAAGGGGATCCGCAGGGATGAGGGACCAGGCCGCCATCGCCCTCAGCCACCCGGATCCCCTGATTAAATCTACCCTATAAGAATATTTTAAAGGCCTTTTCATGATTATGATCACTGCCGTCGCATCCCGTAAATATCTGAAGGCATTTGCCGTTCTGCCTAAATCTCTCTATCAGGGGTTTAAGGGATTTTGTGCTAACCTGGATACTGAAGCCCTCAAAATCGTTGACCCCCTTAAAAATCCATTTTTT
>JBGAWJ010000143.1:0-2392 GCA_044227605.1 Alphaproteobacteria bacterium | reverse complement strand
GGCAATGCCGGCAATCAGGCGATGGCCTTGGTGATTCACAGTTTGGCATTGAATCAGCTCAATCGCTCCAATCTGCCGCATTTGGTGCGTAAAGAACTGACGGTGGGTTTGTTGAATGGTTGTTTGTGGGGCGGGTTGATGGCTGGGTTGACCGGGTTGTTGTATCAGCAGGTGTTGTTGGCCGGAATCATGCTGGTGGCGATGATGCTGATTCTGTTGCTGGCACCCTTGGCCGGGTTGCTGGTGCCGATCCTGCTGAAAAAAACCGGCCACGATCCGGTATTGGGCAGCAGTATTATCATCACCGGCATTACCGATAGCTTGGGGTTTTTTATTTTTCTGGGCTTGGCCAGTTGGGTGTTTTAGAGGGGTGGGTGGGCCAGGATGCAGTGGGGTGTGGGGGCTGGAGGCTAGAAGCCTCGGGCTACCCGATTAGCTTTTATCAATGATTTTAATGCCATGATTTCAGTTTTACAATTGATACATGCTTTAAATTATCATGCATGAAATCAATGACCATATTAATGTTTTTTTCTGATACAGTAAATATATCATAAATATCTTTTCCATGCTCATGGTATATGATTACATATCGAAAAATCCATAAATATGAGCCAAATTTTAATGAGTAAACTTTTCCAACATCAAATGTTATTTCATTTTTTCTTGTTTCAAAAAGTTCATGGTCAACATAAAATGTAACTTTCTTATTATTTATAGATATTAGTTTGTGTTGAATACATATAAAATACTTATTGCTAAAAGATACTGACAACAAAAATAATACTATTAATGGTAATGAAATTAGAGCTGCAATATCCGAAATATAATCATAACCTATTAATCCTGCAATACTAGATATAAGCATAAACAATGAGGGCAGAAGTAGTTCCCAGCTAGGAGTTTTCAATACTTTCAATGGAATGAATAATTCGATGCTATCATTTGGCACTTCACCTTTTTTAATCATTTCATTTACCAAAATATAAGGCTCTTTGGGAATTCTCGTGAAAGTCACTATATTTAGTGCTTTTCTCTGGCATATTTTCCATTTGAGGATAGTAGGTCAAGCTGAGTTTGGACTTGACCTTTAATTTTCGATCAATTTTAAATCTATTTCTTTGAGATTTTCTCGGTAAAAGAAAACCTCTCCTTTAATAGTTTCACCCACACTGGGCCATTTCTCAGGATCACGCGGCAAGCTTTTTGACGCAACGATTTCGATTATTCCAGTAAGCTGCTTATTTTCTCTATCTCCGTATCCAATATCCACGAAAATACCGAATGCCGTTTTTTTATAACTACACCAGGTAGAATTGTTCCAATTGGATATTTTGATTTAGCCTCATTCCATAATTCATCAATAGTACGCATAAGCTCGCCTAAATATAACGACGCAAATAACCGGACATCATAGCAGGCGTAGTCTGAAGGCGAGCGGGCACAAAACAGCAAAACCAAGTGATTTAACGGCCAGTCAAGGGGCATAGAAAACGCCTCGGCGCTCTGGTTCAGTCACGGCTATCCGATTGGGCATCTACTGATGTTTGACGAATATGAGTTTATTGGTATCAAAGCCAAGCGTTGCCGCTTTTTGCATCAGGGTCTTCTTCAGTTGATCGTCTATTTCAGTACCCCTAGCCAAAATCCACAAGTACGAATTGTTTGGACCACTCACGAGAGAATACTGATATCCTGCATGGTCAAGTTCAAAAATCACATAAGAACCATAGAATGGCCCAAAGAATGAGACTTTCAGATATCCTTGGTCTGGTTGTTTAACGAAGTAAGCTCTTCCTTCAACTTCTTTCCATTTTGCATCCTTTTCAGAGTATCCACGGTTCAGCACTTTGACTCCACCGTCGTTCCGTAAGCTATAATCTGCCGTTACTTTGGTCAATCCTCTTTCAAACGAATGATCCAGTCTGGCAATTTCGTACCACTTCCCCAAGTATTTCTCCAACGCGAAATTTTCAACTGGGGTGACATTCTTCGGGATTCCAACGCACCCACTTAAGAATAGAATCAATAGAATCGATAATCTTATCATTTGTGTTTTATCCTCTTCTGCCTTTTTAGACATAAGGGTATTCGTTTAGCTTAGACCAAAACCCTCGCGCCACGCTCAGGTGCGTCCTTGCAGTTTTCAATGTGGGAGGTTTCTAGCATCCATCGGTTCCCTTTTTTAAATACGGTCATTACGACATCAATGCGTATACAAAAAATTTCACGCTGAATCCCATATGCGTACAAAAAGCGGCCAAAAAGCCCCAGCGCAAATAAATCTCGCAGTACACCCATTGAACCGCAAACGCAAAAAGCAATGCTGCGCCCGTTTGGACGCTTGAAAGCCTTTGCACAAGTTCGAATTCGGCCAAAAACAAATAGGCCC
>JBGAWJ010000142.1:0-2401 GCA_044227605.1 Alphaproteobacteria bacterium | reverse complement strand
ATAAAATAAGGCTGGCAAGCGGCCACCAGATCACTTAAGATTTGATTGGTAACGGCCTCATGGAATGCGCCTTGATTGCGATAGGACACAACATACAGTTTTAGGGATTTGAGTTCAATGCAGGTTTGGGCTGGAACATAATCAATGTGGATCGTTGCAAAATCGGGCTGGCCAGTTTTGGGGCACAAACAGGTAAATTCTGGAATCCGAATGTGGACAGTGTAGTCCTGTTGCGGGTTGGGGTTAATAAAAGTATCCAGCATATTATTGTTCGTATTATTGTTCATGGCGTGATGATCTCTCAAATAAAGGATTGAAAATGAAGCATTTGGCGATGCGTTGTGGGATGGGGTTAGTATTGTTGGGCTATCTGCTGATGGCAGGGGCCGGTGGTGTTATTAATACGGAAATCAAAGTGGTGACGGTTCAAGGGGATTATGCCACGCTGCGGGATGATCTGGAATTGGCCATTACGGAGCGGGGCTTGGTCATCAGCAAAGTGTTATTGATTGCCGATATGTTGCAGCGCACCGGCAGCAGTGTGGGTTCAACCAAAAAAATTTATGAACAGGGGGAAACATTAACTTTTTGCAGCGCGGTGCTGTCACGCCAAATGATGGAGCTTAACCCAGAATACATCGCATTTTGTCCCTTTAAGATCAGTATTTACAATTTGCCCGCCCAGCCAAACACGGTGTATTTTACTTATCCCATTGTTACTTTACCTAGCGAGAAGGAACAGGCGACGATGCAGGCCATTAATCAGCTTTTAGTCGATATTGTGCAAGCAGTCGTCAAGGGATAATTTTTTTCTATCTCAATTACTTCTTTTGTAGCGAGCGCCCGATCATCTTGCCCATGTTTTGACACGAATTTAAGATGACTTTGTTGATAGCGTCCTGACTAACCGTGTGATATTTCTTGCCCAGTTCAGATTCAGCAAAGGCAATGTACTGATCCAGCTCCGTATCGCTGAGCGTTTGATAGGTATAAAGAAGCATGGCCAGGCTTTGTTGTTCTAGCGTGCTTTTCATCCGCAACCGCTCCGGGTTGTCTTCCTTCATCAGTGCATCAAAGGCGGTCTGTACCTGTGGTGGCAGGGTGGTGGATATTGCTGAAGTGATGGCGATTTCCACATTTAATGTCATGTCTATAGCAAATTCAGTGGCTTGTGTTGCTTGATCAAAGCGCTGGATGAGGCCAATGCGAGTGGCCTGTTGCTGCGATAGTTGGTCTATCATGGCTTGGATTTTTGGGTAAGCCTCGGGTGTTGAGGCAGATTCTTCCATGGTCGTAATTTTCTGACCTAGGGGGGTGTTTAACCAAGACAGCACCGCTTCTATTTCCCGTTCGTTTAACCCACTGCGGATGTGCTTTTGGACACCATAGCGGAGCACTTGGGCATTAAACGCCGTATTGACAATGCGGCTAAATTCCTCGAATTTGTCTTTCGATAAGCGTTGGTTGGGTTCTGCTTTTTCTTCTTGTTGCAATACAGCGGCTTGCATCAGTAAAGGAAATTGCTGGATTTGTTGATCGAGCCCCGATTTGGCCATTAACTCCAAGATAAGCTGATCTACTTTTTTAGTCTCTGCATGGCCTATGGATGGCAATAGAATGATCACAAGAGCCAACGCGAAACCAAGCGCTTTGATCTGCTGTAACATGAATGAGGTGCCTGTATTTTGCAAATACCTAGATTTCAACGGCATCGGGATCAATCCACTGAATTTCAGCAAACGGCGGCAGACCAGGAATGGACTCATCGCCGTTGATTTGGCTGTAAGTATTTTCATCCCACGGTGGCAAATCTTCCAGGGTTTCATACATATACAGTAAAAGCAGAGAGCTGGTGGTAAAGCTTTTAATATCAAAATATTGATTGTAGGGGTGGTCGGCAAAGATGCCGTGGAATTCTTTTTTAGTTGGGTTGTCGCCAGTTTCGACGATAAAGGCAAAACAAGGGGTTTCGGCTGAGATTTTAAGCAAGGTTAACCAGAATTTCACGCGCTGTCTCCTTACACAATGGATAAAATGATTTAATATGATCAGCATAAATAAAATAACCTATAGGGTCAATGGCCGAATCGGTTATTTCGGGAAAATGCAAGCATGATGGAGGGGTGGAGTGATGACAGAACAAACCATTGGGCGCTACCGGGTCATTGGTAAATTGGGGAGTGGTGGTTCAGGAAAAGTGTTAAAAGCCTATGATCCAGTATTGCAACGCGATGTGGCGATTAAAATACCACATGACAGCGCCGAAGTGTCTCTGGAAAAAGCCCAGGAAATTGCCCAAGGGTTTTATCATGAAGCGGTGATTGGAGGGACTTTTCATCATCCCAATATTGTGACGATTTATGATGTGGGCAGGGATTATGGAACGGATTTTCTGGTAATG
>JBGAWJ010000141.1:2079-2448 GCA_044227605.1 Alphaproteobacteria bacterium | reverse complement strand
TCAGGTTTAAGACTAAACTGCCCAGGATATTGACTAACCAACGACACTAAAGGTTGAGGGTTTTTAATCGCTTCGGGATGGAACAATAAAACAATACCTTTTTGCCCCACATCTACTTTTTTAATACCTAAAATTTTACATGACTTTTTTAAAGTGATGACAGTGAATAGGTTTTCTAATTCTTGAGGAATTTTCCCAAAACGGTCTTCTAATTCCACAGCAAAAGCCTCAATCTCTTCTTTTGAGGCCAAGGAAGCAATCCGCCGATAAAGATCCAACCTAATTCCCAGATCCTGAACATAGATTTCAGGAATCAAGACCGCAACACCCAAATTAATTTGGGGTTGCGCATTATCTGCGATCGTTTTT
>JBGAWJ010000141.1:0-2069 GCA_044227605.1 Alphaproteobacteria bacterium | reverse complement strand
TTCTATCTTTAGCTCCTTTCTTACCCCCTTCAACAGCTTCCGCTAACATTTGTTGGTAAAGTTCTATGCCAACCTCCCGAATGTGACCTGATTGTTCCGACCCAACTAAGTTGCCTGAACCACGAATATCCAGGTCATAGCTGGCCAAAGTAAATCCTGAACCTAATGTTTCCAAGCTTTGCATGACTTCTAAACGTTTTTGGGCAGCGGGGGTGACTTGCTGATTGGGCTTAACCGTTAAATAAGCATATCCTCGAACTTTACTGCGCCCCACCCTACCCCGCAATTGATATAGTTGCGCTAAACCGAACATATCCGCACGGTGGATGATAATAGTGTTGGCAGAGGGTATATCCAACCCTGATTCGATAATATTCGTTGACAATAGTAACTGGTAAGAACGGTCATAAAATGCCATCATGGCCTTTTCCAGTTCGGAAGTTCGCATTTGGCCATGGATCACAATATGTTTTAGTTCCGGTATCAATTCGGCTAATTCTTCAGAAATTTCCTCCAAATCTTCAATTCTTGGACACACATAGAAAATTTGTCCCCCACGATAAAATTCTTGCAGCATCGCTTCTCGTAAAACAATAGGGTCATAGGGGATAATAAATTTTTTAACCGGCAACCGATCAATCGGGGGGGTTGCAATCAGGCTCATTTGCTTAATATCGGCCATCGACATCTGTAAGGTGCGGGGAATAGGCGTAGCCGTTAAGGTAAGAATATGAATATTTTCTTGAAATTTTTTGATTTTTTCTTTTTGGACAACGCCAAAATGTTGTTCTTCATCAACGATTAACAATCCTAGATTTTTGAAACGCATGCCTTCCGCCAACAGCGCATGCGTGCCGATCAGAATATCAATCTTACCTTCTTCTGTCCGTTTCTTAATGTCGGTAGCTTCATTGACTTTATTAAACCGGGACAACATAGCAATATGGAAAGAAAACCCTGCGAACCGTCGCTGGAAAGTTTCATAATGTTGACGGCATAAAAGGGTTGTGGGTGTTAGAACAGCCACCTGAAAACCCTGCGAGGCCGCTACAAAAGCTGCCCGTAAGGCAATTTCTGTTTTACCAAAACCCACATCGCCGCAAATTAACCTGTCCATGGGATGGCCACGTGCTAAATCAGCCAGAACATCGGCAATGGCTTTTTCTTGGTCATCCGTTTCCACATAAGGAAAACGTTTGATGAATTCTTGATAAGTGCCGTCAGCTATAATTTCATGCCCTTCTTTTATTTCCCTGGCTGCCGCCGTTTTAATCAAGTCATCCGCAATATCTTGAATAAGGTTGCGGATTTTTGCTTTACGGTTCTGCCAAGAAACGCCACCTAATTTATCCAAAGAAACAGGTAAATCGCCCGAGCTATGCCGCGATAAAAGATCGATATTTTCAACCGGAACAAATAATTTGTCATTCCCATCATATATCAGTTTGACGCAATCATGCGGGGCATTTACTACATGAACGATTTCCATTCCTTCATAGCGGCCAATTCCATATTCTTGATGAACTAAAAAATCACCCACGGAAAATCGCGATAAGGTTAATAGTAGATCCTGGGTTTTTCTTTTTCTAGCAACGGAAGGGCGAACAATTCTTTCCCCTAAAATATCTTGCTCACTCAATACACAAAGATTTTCCGTTAAAAATCCTTTTTCAATAGGTAATTGTGTAATGGCAATAAATTTTTTTGGAAGTTTAACAAGGTCAGCCCAATGGTTGATGCGAGCAACCTCTGTAAATCCATGTTCTTTTAATATCAATTCTAATCGATGCACACTTCCCAAGGTATAACCAGCAATTAAAATTCTTTTGCCTTGATTTCGTTGCTCATGGATATACTGGGTTAAAAGGGGGTAATCGATCCCGACTTTAGCTTTTAACCAAGACAACAAATTGTTTTGACCAAAATCTGGCAAATGATTATTTTTTGCAATTGAATTTTCACCAGGCCCCCTGGTAAACGGGGTAAAACACAGCTTGGAAAAATTATCCCTTAATAGTTCTAATTCTTCCTCAGCCAGATATAAATAATTCGGCGGCAAAGGATGGTAA
>JBGAWJ010000140.1:0-2455 GCA_044227605.1 Alphaproteobacteria bacterium | reverse complement strand
ATATGAATTCCAGCGGTTGCAAGGGATGGGGGAAAGCCTGTATGATGAATTACGCCGCCGCCAGCCGGGGTTGGGCGTTCGCATTTATGCCCCCGTTGGTTCCCACCAGGATTTACTACCCTACCTGGTGCGGCGTATGCTGGAGAACGGGGCTAATACTTCCTTTGTCAACCGTATGTTGGACAGGGCAGTTGAAACTGCTGATTTAATCCAAGACCCGATTAGGGTTGTGCAAAACTGGGATGATAAAAGAAACATGAAACTTCCATTACCTCAAGATATTTTTGGCAGTGACCGGTTGAATTCCAAGGGCATTGATTTATCCGATCCGAGGATTATCGACCAAATTGAAGGGCAGATTGCAGAATTTTCAAAGAACACGATCCACAGTTATGCCGGTCAAACAATGCCTGACAAGCGAGAAGGAAAAGTAACCATCTGCAACCCGGCGAATCCTTCCCATATCCTCGGATATATGTGGCCCGCGTCTGAGCAAGATATCACCCAGGCCTTGGCATCTGCCCATGCTGCCCAACCCGCATGGGATCTTTTGGGTGGGGAAAGACGCGCCCAGTATTTGGACTTGGCCGCCGGATGTTTGGAAAAAAACAGCTTAAGGCTGCTGTCCCTTTTGGTATATGAAGCGGGGAAAACGTTGCCCGATGCTATTGCTGAATTGCGGGAAGCCATTGATTTTTGCCGGTATTATGCCCATTTAGCCCGCCAGCATTTCCAAAACCCCCAATTGATGCCGGGCCCTACGGGGGAAAGAAACAGCCTTTATCTCAAAGGTCGGGGGGTCTTTATTGCGATTTCGCCTTGGAATTTTCCGCTGGCTATTTTTATGGGGCAATTGACGGCAGCCTTAGCCGCGGGCAATACCGTTATTGCCAAACCTGCCGAGCAAACCCCCTTAATCGCAACGCTGGCTGTCCAATTATTGCACCAGATTGGCATTCCCACCGCAGTCCTGCAATTGATGCCCGGGGATGGGAAAACCGGGGCACGGCTGGTTAGCGATCCCCATATTGCCGGGGTGGTTTTTACAGGCTCCACCGCCACCGCACAGGCAATTAACCGCAGCCTAGCTGCTAAGCAAGGGCCGATTATTCCGTTGATTGCCGAAACCGGTGGCTTGAATGCGATGATTGTTGACTCATCGGCATTGCTGGAGCAAGTGGTGCGTGATTTGGTTGTTTCCGCTTTCCAATCGGCGGGGCAACGCTGTTCTGCCTGCCGGATCGTTTTTGTCCAAGAAGATTTGGCAGATCGCTTAAAGGAAATGTTAATTGGGGCAATGGCCGAATTGCGGGTGGGTAACCCCGCTTATTTATCTACCGATATCGGCCCGGTGATTGATATCGATGCCTTAACTAAGCTGCAACAACATATGGAATATTTGCAACGGCAGGCGAAGATCCTTTATTCTTGTGCGCTGCCTGAAGATCAGTCGGGGTATTTTTTCCCCCCGACTTTGGTGGAACTTGCTGATCCTTCCTTATTACAACAAGAGGTTTTTGGGCCCATCCTGCATGTGGTTTCCTGGAAAAGCGGTCGGTTAGACCAGGTGATTGAGGTGATTAATAAAACAGGGTATGGATTAACCTTAGGCATCCATAGTCGGATTGAGCAGACGATCCAGTATATTCACCAACGCTGCCGGGTCGGCAACACTTACGTCAACCGCAGTATGATCGGTGCAGTTGTTGGTGTGCATCCCTTTGGCGGTGAAGGGTTGTCGGGAACAGGTCCTAAAGCAGGCGGACCCCATTATCTCTATCGTTTTGCAACGGAACGGTTGCTTAGCGTTGATATCACGGCTGCAGGTGGCAATACCCGTTTGTTATCAATGGGTGAATAGGGGTTAAGCGAACCAATGCCGGTATAACATATTTTGGATAATCAGATGGGTGGATGACGATAAAACAATAGCGGCGGTTCTTGCGGACTTACAAAGTAAGTGAGCTGGCGGATCATGAAACCACATATCTTGCCTGTTACCAAACCTAAATCAGCCACATCGGCCGGTGGAATCTCTGCCTCTAAAAAGGGTGGTTGCATATTGTCGGTTTTAATATGTAATTTAATGGTGGATCCGCCAAACAAGATTTTGTCAATTCGCCCCGTAAAATCCGCTTGGCCAATAGATGAGGCTGGAAGGGGGCGGATATGGTAAGGCCTTAAATAAACAAAAGCAGGTGAGGCGAGGGGGGCCGGTTGGTTGCTTGAAAAAAACTTGCCTGCAATTTTCAATTGTTGTCCACTAATTTCCGCGAGCAATTGGTTGGATTGGCCTAAAAACTGATAGGCAAAAAAGTTGGCTGGTTTTTCATAAATATTTTCCGGCCGGTCAATTTGCTGTAGGATCCCCTTTTCCAGCAATACCACACGGTCGGCCATGTCCATCGCCTCCTCCTGGTCATGGGTGACAAAAATACTGGTTAATCCCATGCTG
>JBGAWJ010000013.1:0-24137 GCA_044227605.1 Alphaproteobacteria bacterium | reverse complement strand
ACACTAATAAAGAAAAATTGGCTGAAATGATGGTGGGCAGGCGATTAACCACCCATTGGCCGCGTTTGCCCATCACCCAAACAGTGCCGTTATTGGAGGTGAAGGAGTTATATATTTATGACCAGCACAAGCGCCCCCTTTTAGAAAATATTAATTTGACTTTGAATAAGGGAGAAATTCTTGGTATTGCCGGTGTTTCCGGAAATGGGCAAAGCCAGTTGCTGGAAGTGTTAGCGGGGATTAGGCATTTTGATTCAGGACAAATTTTACTCGCTGGAAAAGATATGAAGCAATTGCTAAAACCTAAGCGGCCCGCGCGTTCCGCGCGGCAGTTGGGTATTTCCCATATCCCTGAAGACCGTTTAGGTGCGGGGTTGGTTAAGCAATTCAAGGCTTGGGAGTCAAGCATCCTTGGCTATCATTACAAAGATAATTTACAGCGATTTGGTTTTTTGAAAGGGCGCCAAGCCATCAAGCGGTTCCGTAACATCGCTGCCGAATATGATGTTAGGCCAGCCAACCCGCTTTTAAAGACATCTTCTTTCTCGGGTGGCAACCAACAAAAATTGGTGATTGGGCGGGAACTTGAGGAAAAACCCGAATTATTGCTCATTGGGCAACCCACCCGGGGGGTTGATGTAGGGGCGGTGGAATTTATCCATAAACGCTTAATTGAGTTGCGCGACGGTGGAAAAGCATTATTGTTAGTTTCAGCCGAACTTGATGAGATCCTGACATTGGCTGACCGTATCTTGGTGATGTTTGAAGGCAAGGTTGTTGGGGTCTTGCCGCGTGATCAAGCCAATGCAACCAAATTGGGATTATTGATGGCCGGTGTTGTCGAAGAAATTAAAGAAACCCTTTCCGAAGCCGGACTTTATCATTAAGCCCTTGATATATAAAAGCAAATCGTATGAGCATACACCATAAAATAGAACTCCCAGGTTGGATCGAATATTTCCTGATCCCTATGCTGAATTTGTTGATGGCCTTCCTGTTAACCGGGGTGGTGGTTTATTACGCTGGCGAAAATCCTTTGGATGTTTTTATATCCCTGGTGCAGGGAGCCTTTGGCACGGTGGAAGGCACTGGTTATACCCTTTATTACACCACCAACTTTATCTTTACCGGTTTGGCGGTAGCCATGGCTTTTCACTGCGGCCTATTCAATATTGGTGGCGAGGGGCAAACCTATGTCGCCGGATTGGGGGTTTTGCTGGTTTGTTTGTGGCTAAACGATTTCAGCTTGTGGGTGGTTTTTCCAACTGCCATTTTGACCGCCGCCATTTTCGGGGGCCTTTGGGCTTTTATCCCTGGTTGGTTACAGGCTAAACGCGGTAGCCATGTGGTTATTACCACCATTATGTTTAATTATTTGGCGACAGCTTTGATCAATTATTTGCTGGTTGACGTGCTGATTGCCCCCAATCAACAAAGCCCGCAAAGCCGGGCCATTGCCAGTCACCTGGAATTGCCTTTGATGCAAAATATTTTAGGTTTTTTTGGCTTTCAAACAGGTTATTCACCTTTAAACATCTCATTCTTTTTAGCGCTTTTCTGCTGTTTTATTTTCTGGTTGTTAATTTGGAAGATGAAATTCGGTTATGAGCTGCGGGTCATGAACCAGGGCGAGAAAGTGGCCAAATATGCGGGGATCCCCCCGGCAGGGATTATTATCAGTGCGATGGTTATTTCGGGTATGTTTGCGGGATTGATGGCCATCAATTCTATTATGGGCGAACATCACCGGCTGATTATCGAATTCACCAACGGGGCCGGTTTTGTAGGGATTGCGGTGGCTTTAATGGGCCGCAACCATCCGATTGGTATTATTGTGGCTGCTTTGCTGTTTGGCGCTTTGTATCAGGGCGGCTCTGAAATGGCGTTTGATTTCCCGGGTTTAAGCCGTGACATGATTATTGTTATTCAAGGCCTTATTGTTTTATTTTGTGGCGCTTTGGAAAATATCTTTAAACCTTCTTTGGCAAAATTGGTTCTCAAGTCACATGTGGCAAGGGTCAAAACAGAATGATCACCGATTTTTTTGATATCATCACTTCCTTATCAGCATCGACCGTCCGTTTATCTATTCCTCTGATCCTGGCCGCGATGGCCGGGATGATGTCCGAACGATCGGGGATCGTCAATGTGGGGTTGGAAGGGAAAATGCTGCTATCAGCCTTCGCCGCCGCCGCCACTGCCTCCGTTACCAATGACGCTTGGCTGGGATTACTCGCAGGTATTGCCGTTGCTGTCCTATTATCCCTGTTGCATGGATTGGCTTGCATTACCTATAACGGCAACCAAGTGGTATCGGGGATGGCTATCAATATTTTAGCAGCGGGATTAGCGCCAACCCTTGCCAATGCCTGGTTTAACCGAGGGGGGCAAACCCCCATATTATCGGCGGAAGGCCGTCATGGCCCCATCAACTTGCCCGGCGCCGAAACAATTGACGGAGTCCCCGTGATTGGCAATATATATAAGTACCTGATCAGTGGCCATAGCGTTTTGGTTTATATTACGTTGGCCATCCCTTTCCTAATGGCTTGGATTTTATATTCAACCCGCTTTGGGTTGCGCTTAAGAGCTGCGGGGGAAAATCCCCATGCCCTGGACACCGCTGGCGTTTCGGTCAGCGCCGTCAGATATAGGGGCCAAATCGCTTGCGGTATTTTATGCGGTATCGCCGGTGCTTATTTAGCGACCGCCCAAAATGCTGCTTTTTCACAAAATATGACGGCCGGGCGCGGGTATCTTGCCTTGGCTGCCCTTATTTTTGGGCGTTGGCGACCGAAGCCAACTTTGCTGGCCTGTTTCTTATTTGCTTTTACGGATGCTATCCAAATCCGGTTGCAAGGCACCTATATCCCCGGAATTGGGATTATCCCGGTGCAGATGATCCAAGCGTTACCCTATTTATTAACGGTTCTGTTGCTGGCCGGTTTTATCGGCAAATCTGAAGCCCCGAAAGCCCTTGGTATCCCTTTTGTGAAAGACCGTTAACATGATGGATTTATTGACTGCCGCTAGATCCGTGCGGGAACAAGCTTATGCCCCCTATTCCTTATTTCGGGTAGGGGTTGCCTTGCGGGCCGTCAGCGGTAAAATTTATGTGGGCGCCAATGTTGAAAATGCAGCTTACCCGCAGGGGCAATGTGCCGAAGCCAGCGCCATTGGCCAAATGATCGCCCATGGGGAAAAAGAAATTGCCGAATTGTTGGTATTTGCCCATGGCCACGATATTTGCTCGCCTTGCGGCGGCTGCCGCCAACGCATCCGGGAATTTGCAACCCCAAATACCATAATCTATTTGGCGAACCCAGCGGGCATCCAGCAGCAACTAAAATTTCAAGATCTATTACCACTATCCTTCGGGCCGGATATTATGAACGGGAAATCAGGAAAACCACACCCCGCCATTGCCTTAATGGATTTAACCAGCTTGAATGATGACGACACCCCTGAAAAAATCCAAGCATTATGCAAGCGGGCGGTGACGCCACTAGGGCCAGTGGCTGCTGTTTGCGTCTTCCCCCGTTTTTTAACAACCGCTAAAACAACCTTGCCGTTTTCGATGATACGCTTGGCAACCGTTATCAATTTCCCCAAAGGCAACTCAGAACAAGACGCAATTATCCAAAACACGATCAACGCACTTCAGGATGGGGCGGAAGAAATTGATTTGGTGATCCCTTACCATCTTTATCTCGCCAAATCCTCACTTGCCGCGCGCCAGAAAAACCAGAAATTGGTGGCAGCGGTCAAGGAAAAATGCGGGCCTGGACGTTTACTCAAAGTCATTTTAGAAACAGGCATGTTACAAGAAACCGTCCTGATTGAATCAGCCGCGCAGGATTGCGTGGATGCTGGCGCTGATTTCCTGAAAACCTCAACCGGCAAAACCCCGATCGGGGCGACCTTGAGCGCCGTTGAAACTTTGTTAAAAATCATCCGCAAAACATTTGAAAAAGATAACCGGATGCTAGGATGCAAGGTTTCAGGCGGGGTACGTACGGCACAGGATGCCGATGCTTATTTCAAATTGGCGGAGCGGGTGATGGGCAAAGGCTGGGCTAATCCTGCCACTTTCCGTTTTGGTGCCAGTTCTTTATTAGATCATTTATTGTCTTTACCCCCAAAACCAACCGCAGGAGATTATTAAATCCGATGTTATTCCCGCAAGAAATCATTTACCGTAAACGGGAAGGAAAAACCCTTACCACCGAAGAAATTAATTTCATGGTTACCGGTTTGCTGAAAAACGAGGTGACCGACAGCCAAATATCCGCCTTGGCCATGGCGATATTTTTCCGCGGCATGACAGCAGAAGAATGCGGGGCTTTAACAAAATCCATGACGGCCTCCGGTAAAACGATGGCATGGCCAAAGGCGGATTTTCATGGCCCCATACTCGATAAACATTCAACCGGGGGGGTTGGCGACAAAGTCAGTTTAATGCTGGCCCCCATGGTTGCGGCGTGCGGCGGATTTGTGCCTATGATTTCCGGCCGTTCCTTAGGCCATACCGGCGGCACTTTGGATAAATTACACACAATTCCCGGATATAATGCCCAACCCAACCCCTTATTGCTGCAAAAAACCTTAAAGCAAGCTGGTTGTGCCATCATTGGGCAAACCGATGATCTGGCACCAGCCGACCGCCGCATTTATGCCATTCGTGATATTACGGGAACCGTTGAATCAATCCCGTTAATTACGGCTTCCATCCTATCTAAAAAACTAGCGGCAGGCCTACAAGGTTTAGTGATGGATGTGAAATGGGGCAATGCGGCCCTCATGAAGCAATTACCGCAGGCCAAAGCCCTTGCTATCAGTCTGATCCATACCGCCAAAGCTGCAGGATTGCCAACCCGGGCTTTAATTACCGACATGAACCAACCGTTAGGGCTAAGTGCTGGCAACAGCGTTGAGATTATCGAAACCATCCAGTATTTAACCGGCAATCCGCGCGATCCCCGCTTACATGCCGTGGTGCTAGCTTTGGGGATTGATATGTTACTCTTGGGAAAATTGGCGCATAGTGCCGATGACGCGCGGCAAAAACTGCAGAAAAGTTTAGATAGCGGTCAAGCAGCAGAAATTTTCCAGAAAATGGTGGGCTTATTAGGTGGCCCAACCGATTTACTAAAAAATTACCCGAAATACCTGGCGGTTGCCAAAATCATAAAACCTGTTCCCGCCCCTATTAGCGGCTATATCCACAGCATCAATACCAGGCAATTGGGGATTGTTATCATGATGCTGGGCGGTGGGCGTATAAAACCCCAAGACGTTATTGACCCGGCAGTTGGATTAACCCATATTCAAGGGGTGGGTATGAAAATCAGTAAAAATGACCCCTTATTGATGATCCATGCCAGCAGCCAAAGCCAGGCTGATCAAGCCGCCCTTGAAGTACAAAATGCCTATATGATCAGCCAACAACCTTGCAATCCACCCGCTTTGATTGTGGAACGTTTATTAGAGGATATTTAAAATGCCCCGGGCTTTTTTACTCGTCATGGATTCATTTGGTATTGGCGCTGCGGATGATGCCGCGGAATACGGGGATGTGGGTGCCAACACTTTTGGCCATATTGCCGAGTCTTGTGCCGCTGGCAAGGCCAATAAACCGGGTGTTAGGCAAGGATCGTTGCAATTGCCAACCCTATCGGCCTTAGGCCTTTTTCATGCGGCCGCGGAAGCATCGGGCAATATCATCAAAGGTGCCCCCTTACCTGCAAAAACCATTGGTTCTTACGGTTTTGCCGCCGAAAAAAGCCTGGGCAAGGACACGCCCAGCGGCCATTGGGAAATGGCTGGCGTGCCGGTCATGAAGGATTGGGGATATTTCCCCCACACTGTCCCCTGTTTTCCCGAATGGCTGACCCAACAATTGATAACCCAAGGGGGTTTACCAGGTATCCTGGGCAACCGCCATGCCTCTGGCACCGTGATCATTGATGAATGGGGGGCGGAGCATATGGCCACCGGTAAACCGATCATCTACACCTCCGCCGACAGTGTTCTGCAGATTGCCGCCCATGAAACCACTTTTGGCTTGGCTAGGTTATATGCCCTTTGTGATTTGGCCCGGAAATTGGTGGATAAACTAAATATCGGGCGGGTGATTGCGCGCCCGTTCCTGGGCAATCCCGGCAGTTTTAAGCGCACCGCCAACCGCCGGGACTTGGCAACGCCGCCACCTGAACCAACTTTGCTGGATTTTTTACTGCAAAATAAAAGGCAGGTTTTTGGGATTGGCAAAATCCCCGATATTTTTGCCCATCAAGGCTTTACCCATAAAGCCAAGGGTGATGGTAACAGCCAATTATTTGAGGAAACTTTCAAAGCCCAGCAGCAAGCAGCGAACGGCAGTTTAACCTTCACCAATTTTGTGGATTTTGACATGTTGTACGGCCATCGGCGCGATGTGGTGGGCTATGCCAAAGCACTTGAGCAGTTGGATCACCAACTGCTTGATTTCATGGTCGATATGCAGCCCGATGATTTGGCAATCATCAGCGCGGATCATGGCTGTGACCCAACCTGGCAAGGTACTGATCATACCCGGGAGTTTGTGCCTGTCCTGGCATTCGGCCCGCAGGTGAAATCAGTTAATCTGGGCAAGCGCCGTACTTTTTCCGACATTGGCCAAACCATTGCCGAACATTTAGGCATTGCGCCACTCAAACGCGGCACGTCCTTCTTATCCCAAATCCTGGCTTAAGAAGATTTTAGTCCACCTAATCCGCAGATAATTTCCCAGGAAACGGGATCAATTGGCATGACCGATAACCGCGGTTGCCGGACTAACCCCAATTGGGTTAACTGCGGATGTTGCTTGATTTGCTCCAAGGTGACGAGCTCGGGCAACTGTATGTCCGGCCCTAGATCAACCACCACAAAAACCTTGGTTGGATCCATAGAGTCGCGATAGGCGGCTTTTCTCACTTTGGCAATCCCCACAATTTCCAAGCCCACATTGGAATGGTAAAAGAAACAGCGATCGTCTATACGCATCGCCCGCAAGTAATTAACTGCCTGGCGATTGCGCACCCCGCGCCACTTCTTGCGCTTATCTTTCACCAAATCTTGCCAGGAATATTCCGACGGTTCCGATTTTATTAACCAGTAATTCAAATTTTTTATCTCCCTAGTGATTCATTTTTTATATGTTTATATTGCAGGTCAGGAAAAGACTTTAAAAAAAATCCTTCGTCAAGACTTTATTCTTTTGGCTATTTTTCAAGTATCTTATGATAAATGGCAAAATCACATGTTGTTGCTAAATCAGCAGACTTCTCAGGATATAATCGCCCGAAATCTTCCGTTGACTGTAAAATATAACCCATTTTTGTGTACCATACCTTAAGAAATTCTTTACTTGAATCCACCCAATTTCTAGGGACCAGGATTTGAGTGCGGAGATGCCACGGCTCTTCCGCGAAGGATCGCGCCATCTTGTCAAAATGGCGGGTGGACTTGTGATCGATGATTGGACGCAGCATGTCAGTTGTACCCGCTCTTGATATCCGACTCTTGATTACAATTTGGATAGGGATATCGCCTTACATACTTTGAGCGGAGGCAGGGCTTATCCAACCTTATTCGTTGGGTGTCATTTGACTGCCCCCGGAAGCATCTGAGTTTGGATTCTCCTCTTGGAACTGAGGAGCGCTTCCACCGATGTGGTCCCATTGTGCCTTTGATCCGACAAACGTATGCATTTCGATTTGAACACCAGGGTCACCGTCGACTGTGCCGAGTGTTACACCATGCACCTTGCTGGCAACAATGCCGCACAGCGTAGAACCACAGATACGACAGAACGCTAGGCCCCAGCCGTTCGCAAAAATGTATTCAGTCAGTTTGTCCTCGCCGATGACCCAGCTGAACTTACTACCGTCCGGGATGTCAGCGTAGACCGATGACGCGCCGCTGAATGCCTTACGACAGCGCGAACAGTGACAGGCGCTCGCACGACCAAGCACTCCATCAATTTTATAGCGGACTGCACCGCAAAAGCATCCTCCCTCAACCATGCTCTTCGCTCCTGATCTGACATGGTTAACTTTGGGCCCACAGTTAACGATAAGCGTTCGCTTAGTCAAGCGACCTTTAGAGTTTCAGGCAACATTTTTTAATTTACACAAGACGAGCAGACTTCGATCTTTTCGCTCAGCTCGACGAAGTGATCGATTCTTTTCTTAGCTGTGGCTATTGCTGAAGTAGCTTATGATAAATAACATAATCGCACTTCACAGCCAAATCAGAAGCCTTTTCCAGATATAATAATCCAAAATCTTCAATTGAATGAAGGACGTAGCCCATTTTCGTATACCAATTCTTTAAAAATTCCTTACCGGCATCGGTATGATTGCGAGGGGTCAATATCTCCAAACGCATCATTTTTCGACCCTTATCAACTGCCCACGCCTCAGCTGCTGCAATAAGTTTTTTACCAATGCCCAGGCCACGGTATTCGGGGTCAGTTACCAACATGCCAAAGCCAGCAAGATCTTCATTAAATAAATTAACATTGACACAGCCAACGAGCTTTATCCCAATTTGGGCAATCAGCAACGCTTTGCTTTCGAGCATCTTGACCATGGATTGAATATCGGTGCGCTCAACATTTCCCTTCCATATCCCCGCTTCCGCCACCTGATAGGCCTGGTTCACCAATTGGCAAAGATAAGCCACATTCTTGGGGTGCAGGTCAGCTGGTTGCGGCTGGCGAATAACGACTTTTGTTTTGTCTGCGTCAGTTATTCTTTGATCAGTTTTAATCCGGCTCATTTCTTCATATCCTATGATTTCCCAAACCGATTCAAAAAACCTTTTGATGGAATTAAATTCAATAAATGGTTGCCTAAATCTCGGGCTCTATTCTATATCGGCAAATTCCCGGTTGACCCTCATACTTTCTGCCCTCACCCGCTGGCTGACTTCCATCAAATTCAGTGCCTGTTCATGCTTTATGATTTTGGCGTTCATTTTTTCAATGGCTTGCTGAATATATTGGCTCTGCGATAAACGCATTTTCTTGGCATTAATCTTAATCTTCTGAATTAATTTATCGTCTAAATTGATAGAGATTAAAGGCATTTTATTACTCCTTAGTTTAACCTACTGAGACTGGGTATCAATTATACGAAACCGTGAAATAGGGATCAAGCGGCCAGCGCGGGCGGGGCAATGTATCCAAGGCGTCCCGGCGGCCCTTTTGAAACCATTCAAGGCCCGCCCAAGCAATCATGGCGGCATTATCGGTACATAAGGCCGGGGGCGGGATGATACAAGGCAAATGATATTCCCCGCAAAGCACTTGCAGTTTCTGCCTTAAAAATTGGTTGGAGGCCACCCCACCCGCCGCCACCAAGCCCTTTAAGGTAATTTTCTGCTGTTTGAAGCGTTTCAAAGCGCAATCAACCCGGTCAATAATGCAGTCAATCGCCGCCGCCTGGAAGGAAGCGGCTAAGTCCTGCACCGCTGCCAAAGGCAATTGGCTGCCCACCGGCCCTAAGCTGCTGGCCTGCTGGTAAACCGCGGTTTTTAAGCCGGAAAAAGAAAAGTTAGGATCTGGCCTGCCCCACATGGGTCTTGGTAAAGGAAATGATTGGATTTTAACCCCTTGCTGCGCCCGCAAAGCGGATTGTTTAGCTGCCGCCTCAACCGCAGGGCCACCGGGAAATCCCAATCCCAGCATTTTGGCAATTTTGTCAAAAGCTTCCCCCAAAGCATCATCCAAAGTTGTGCCCAAACATTGATAATCCCCCACCCCCTTCACCAGCAGTAATTGGCAATGCCCACCCGATACCAGCAATAATATATAAGGAAATTCAACCGCATCCGTTAGCCGGGCGGTTAAGGCATGCCCCTCTAAATGGTTGACCGCAATCAAAGGTTTGTTTTTGGCGAGAGCGATGGATTTTGCCATGGTCAACCCGACAATCAACCCGCCAATTAAGCCAGGGCCCGCAGTGGCGGCGATCACATCAATTTGGTCAAGCGACAATTGCGCTTGCTGCAACGTTTTCTCAAGCAATGGCCGTAAGTGGATTAAATGGTTGCGGGCCGCAATTTCCGGCACCACCCCGCCATAAGGCCGATGCTCGGCTATCTGCGACAAAATGGATTGCGCCAAGATACGCCGATCTGACCCAACCAGGGCAACCGCCGTTTCATCACAACTGGTTTCGATCCCAAGGGCAATCGTCATAAATTATTTTCTTGTTTTTTCCTGTACCCGGTTTATGAAGAAACGGTACCGAATATCAAGACATCTGACAAGCCGATTATCATCCTTGATAAATTTCGTTTGATCGATCTTGTTTTTCTTGTCATTGATGGATAATTAGATTGTGCTTGCCAGCTTTTATGGTCGTTATGAAACGAAAAACTTCCTCATCTTCCTTATCATTCCCATCATCTGCCCGCCCAAATTGGCGGATTGGCAGCCGTGGCAGCCCCTTAGCGCTTGCCCAAGCCAATGAATTTAAAAACTTGTTGTTATTGAATTATCCCGATTTGGCAGCCGACGATCTCATTGAAATTATCCCCATCAAAACCACCGGCGATAAGATCCAAGATAGGGATTTGGCTAATATCGGCGGCAAGGGTTTATTTACCAAAGAAATTGAAGAGGCCCTGCTCGCCAACCAAATTGATTTTGCCGTTCATTCGATGAAAGATGTGCCGACCATTTTACCCGAAGGTTTGGAAATTCCCTGTTTATTGCCCAGGCGTAATCCCTTGGACGCTTGGTTCAGCCGCGACCATTTTTCCCTGGCAAATTTGCCGTCTGGCTCAATTGTCGGCACCTCTTCCCTGCGGCGGAAATCACAAATACTCGCCCGTAGGCCCGATCTAAAAGTGGTGCCCTTGCGAGGTAATGTCCAAACCCGTTTAGAAAAACTAAACCGGCGGGAAATTGATGCGACTGTTTTAGCCTTGGCCGGTTTGGAGCGATTAAACCTGGCCGACCAAGCCACACATATTTTATCGGCAGAGGAAATGTTGCCCGCCGTCGCCCAAGGGGCCATCGGCATCGAAATTCGGAAGGATGATCAACGGACACGGAAATTGCTGCAACCTTTGAATGATTGGAAAACCACTATCTGCATTCAGACGGAGCGTGCCTGCTTGCAGGAATTGGACGGATCCTGCCGCACCCCGATTGCAGCCTTGGCCCAATATGATGAAAAATCAGAAACCCTATCCCTGCGAAGTATGTTGGCTGCCATTGATGGCAGCAAGGTGGTGTTTGATGACCGCCGGTCGCCGTTTTCAGGAGCGCTTAAAATGGGGCAAGACGCCGGTAAAGCCTTACGCGAAAAATACCAAAAATAAGCAGAAGAAATTCTTTCTTTTTAGGAACGACTCTGGCTAAAATACGGTTATGCATAAAAATACCCCGCGCCATATCTTGAAATTGATCACCCGTACGGAAGAGCCGCTCATCGGCCTATCTGATGGGCAGCCTTTATTAAGCTATTTGGAAAAAAATCGCATCCAAACGACCATCGCCCCATTATTAACCATTCAACCTGTCCCGAAAACAGAAAACCAGGTTGATCCAAAAGATACCGGTATCGTCCAAGCCCTTCTATTCACCAGCTCGCATGCAGTCAAATTATGGGCAGAACGTGATCAATCCCGTGATATCTTGGTATTAACCGTTGGCGACCATACAGCAAGTGTGGCCCAAGAGCTTGGCTTCATCAACATCAAAAGCGCCCGGGGGGATGTGAATGACTTGTTGGCTTTGGCAAAAGCCACCTTAACCTCTGGAAACGGGAAAATCATTTATCCCTGCGCCCGCTTCACCAGCATTAATATAGCTGAAAAACTGCAGCCATCAGGATTTGTCGTTGAACCCGTTATCCTGTATGACGCTGTGCCCGTGAAAGAATTATCACCCGACCTCCGGCAAAAAATCCACAACCAGCTGATTACGGACATCATTTTCTTTTCCGCCCGCGGGGCTGCCACTTTTAAGAATTTGATTGAGCATGATGATTCCTTAAAAACCGCTTGTAAAAAGATCCATTGTTTATGCTTCAGCCATGCCATTGCCCAAAACATGCAGGAATTTCCTTGGAAATCCCTGCATATTACCGCCAAACCCGATATACCCAGCCTAATTGAATTAATCGAAACCACCGATAGCAGCCAGCGAGATAATCCGATGTTTTACCCAGAAAAAGACACCCTCACCCGCATATCTTCCTTCACCAGCCTGATACTCGTTTTATTGCTGGGGGCAGGTTTATTCACTTATCCACAATGGTTTGCATCCCGTTCTTCAGAAAACGCCTTACCAAGCAATGGCTTAGAGTAATGGCAATCAGCAGCGCAGCAACTGACCAGTTCGCTGCAAGCCCAAGAATCCAGGTTAAATAAGCTTGAAACCCTGCTTCAAAATACAAATGATCCTTCTGTTACCATCCGTTTGAAAAATCTGGAACAGCAGTTGGCTGTTATATCCGAAAAATTATCGACCAATCCCGCCATCGATTTAACCCCTCTGTTATCCTCCCTGCAGGATTTATCGAAACGGTTGACTTACCTTGAAACTACTAGCCAGAGTTATGGGCAAAACATCCAAGGTCTGACCCAAGAGATCAGCCAATTACGCCATCAGCTTAATAACAGCAACAGCCGCCTGCAATCTTTAGAAAATGCCTGGAACATCATGACGGCAGACCGCCAGCAAGGGCAAACCCAAATGATGGAAATTGCCAATCAAGTCAAGGCACTCCAAGAAAAAGCCAAGATTGATCAAGATCCAACCTTGGCCGCTTTATTCTTAACCGCTGGCCAATTTGAAACCGCTTTGATGAACGGTCAGGGATTTGTCAATGAATTGGCCGCCATTAAAAGGTTGGGTGCCCATCAACCCCCGGTCATGGATTGGCTGAAAAAAGCAGAGGTTTTAGAACCTTGGGCCGTTACCGGATTGTTGTCTTACCCGCAATTACAGCAAAAATTGAATGAAGTCTCCCAACAAGCTGCTCAAGATGATTTGGCCCAAGGGTTGCAGCAAAACGGCTGGGATAGGCAATTGGCCGACCAGCTATCCGGTTTGATCACTATCCGCCCGATCGGCGCACAAACCGTCGGGGATGATTTGCTATCAAAATTGGCGCGGGCGGAGGCAAAATTCGCGAGCAGGCAATTCACAGCAGCAGCAGCCGAATTAACCGGCGACCAATTGCCAACTTATATCCAGGAATGGCGCAATCATTTGAATGCCCGCATTCAAGCCGACCTCTTACTCGTGGAATTTAAAAACATCATTTTAAAAAATTTCGTCTCTAACCCTTAAGGCAGCAAGTCATTTATGTTCAAAGCGCTTCTTTTTTCCCTGATTGCCAGCATCTGCGTATTAGCAGCTTTTTGGATCACCCAGCAACCAGGGACCTTAATGATCGAATGGTTGGGATACCGGATTGACGCACCTATCAGCTTTTTATTTTTAGCTTTGGCACTGGTGGCAGGCTTATTATACCTATTGATTTGGTTATGCTATGCCTTGGTTGTGACCCCTCATCGCATCCGCAAGGCACAGGCTAATGAACGCCGCAAAAATGGCTATAAGGCCTTAACCAAAGGGATGGTGGCGTTAGCGGCAGGGGACGCGGTTGAGGCCCAACGCCACGCGCAAAAAGCGACCCTACTCATGAATGATCCACCTTTAACCCTTTTACTCACGGCGCAAGCCGCCCAATTAAGCGGTGATGAGCAAGCGGCTGAGAAATATTTTCAATTGATGCTCGATAATAAGGAATCTGCTTTCCTGGGATATCGCGGCCTCTTGATGCAAGCGTTGCGGCAAAAAAAATATCAGCTTGCCCTGGATTACACCCGCCAAGCACTCAAAACCCACCCGAAAGCCGATTGGTTAGCACAAACCCAGTTTGAATTGGAAACCAAACTGGGTGAATGGGTATCTGCTGATCAAAGCCTACAATTACTCAAAAAAACCAAAAAACTTCCCCCCGCACAACTGCGGCGTTTTGAAGGGTTGTTATTAACCGAAACTGCCCGTGGGGCTTCTGCTGGGCAACCGGTGCTAGCAATGGAGAAAGCGGAAGCCGCCCTTAAATACATCCCCCATTTTATTCCTGCCCTAATCCTTGAGATCAAGGGTTTACTGCAAGCGGATAAAAAGAAAGCCGCGGCCAAGCTGGTGGAAAGGCAATGGCAGATTGTCCAGCACCCTGCTTTACTGCAATTATATTGGCAATCTTTGCAAGAACAACCGCGTGAAGAACAGTTAAAAAGGTTAGAGAAACTGGCAAACACGATCACCCCCTTGCCGTCCGATATTTTATTGGTATTGGCCGAAGCGGCCGTTCAGGCTAAATTATGGCCGGAAGCACGGCAATATTTGGAAAAAATTATTCAAAATGGCCATAAAACCGCTAAAGCCTGTCGTTTGATGGCTGAGCTTGAGGAGAATGAAACCCAAAATTACCGCATCGCCATGCGGTGGTTAACCCAGGCATCAGAAGCGCCGGAAGAAGCCTGTTGGGTTTGCCAAAAATGTCAGACTAATTACCAAGAATGGCAAGCTTGTTGCAGCCACTGCCAAGAATTTGACCAATTGCTTTGGGCTTACCCGTCTTCTTCCCTGCCCTTTAATAAAAATGACATGGTTATCTCGCTTTCGGCCACCCCGTTATCCTTATCCTCATCCTTATCTTCCGTGCCGCTTATGAATAATATTCCGCCGGAAGGGGATAAGCCTAAAGACGAAAAACCTAAAGAAGGCCGCATGATGATGACTATTGTGGATTCAACCCCGATTGTTTCAGCGCAGGTCACCCCAGAAAAACCACCCGTTGACAGTAAAGCAGCCATCGATGCGGCGCGCCAGGTTAACTAAAGTGACCCTATTGAGAAATTTAAAGTCGCAGGCCAGCTTCCCTTTTTTAGGAAAACCAGCGCCTGCAATTGACCTGGCAATTTAACCTAAAGATTGCTGCAGGCGTTTTTTCACCCGCTCAACCCCTAATACCTGCATCACTTCCCATAAATCCGGGGATTCGCGGGCCCCGCAAATCGCCACCCTGATCACCATCATCACATCGCCAAAATGGCCCTTATAGGCTTCCGGAGTTTTTTCAAAAATTTTACCATTGGGGGCATAGCCTTGCTTAACCGCCATTTCTTTGGCGTAATCCAACATCTGCTGTTTATCCCAGCTGGTTTGATAATCTTTTAAAAAAGCGGCAATAATCGCGTTGCGGTCAATGGGGCTGATACGTTCTGGAAATGGGAAAACTGGTAAGTCATTAAACAATTCGTCATAAATGAAAAATAACTGGCTGCGTAAATCCTGCCAGGTGGCGATACGCTTGGATCTGCGCTCCCCACCGCGCTCAATATTGAGGGCACGCTTGGTAAGGGTTTCATGTTTTTTCATTAATTCTGCAAGCGACTGATCCCATTCAAGCGCCCATTGCAGCGCGCGCTTATATAAAGTTTCCGCATCCAAATCCGCAATGATATCTTTGCTAATACTGCTGAGTTTATCAAAGTCACTTAACGCCCCATGCGGGGAAAATTGTTTAAAATTAATGGCAAAATCAGCCAAAGGTTTGGCTGGATTCTGCCGCCGCCAATCTTCAAAAGACGAGGCAATGAGATGGGTTAGATATTCGAGCACCGCCTCAACCGGAAAACCCTTCTGAAAATAAAATTGGATGTTGGCTTCCGGGTCTTTGCGCTTGGATAATTTCCGGCGGGAATTATGGCCATCTGGCTGCGCCTCTAATTTTTCAATCGGCCCTACATGGGCATATTTCGGCGGCTGCCAACCGAATGCTTGGAATAACTGCAAATGCAGCGGCACAGATGCCAGCCATTCATCCCCCCTTACCACATGGGTTGTCCGCATCAAATGGTCATCAACCGCATGGGCAAAATGATAGGTGGGCAACCCGTCTGATTTAATCAGCACCGCATCCACATCATTTTCCGGCACGGAAATATCACCCTTGATTTCATCATGCCAGGTCAGGCGTTTATCATAAGAACCAGGGGCTTTTAAGCGCACCACATATTTGGTTTTTTGTGCAAGCTTTTCTTGCACTTTCTCAACCGGTGCATCCCGCCATTTGGCCCATTTGCCATAACAACCCGGGCGCTGTTTGCTGAGCGTTTGTTTAGCGCGGGTTTCATCCAATTCTTCCATGGTAAGGAAGCAAGGGTAAGCCAATCCTCTAGCAATTAATTCTCGCACAAAAGTATGATAGATGGGAACCCGTTCCGATTGCACATAGGTGCCATAAGAACCTTTTTGCAAAGCCTGTCCCTTGTCAACCCCCACCACCCCTTCATGGGGCAATAAATTCACTTGGGTCAATGCTTGGATAATGGTGTTGACGGCATCGGCATGGTAGCGTTCATTGTCGGTATCCTCGAGCCGCAGAAAAAACACCCCACCACTTTGATCCGCCAGCCGTTTGTTGATCAAACTCATATAGACGCCGCCAATATGCATGAGCCCGGTTGGGCTGGGGGCAAAACGGGTGACCATGGCCCCTTTCGGCAGTAAGCGGGGGGGATAAAGCTTTTCATAGTGGCTGGGTGGCAGCAAACCGGGCTGGCTCGCAAATAATAAAGCAGCCACTTGCTCAGCAGCGGATGGTTGGGGTTGGGCGGGTTTATTGAGAGAGTTTTTGGTCATGATTATTCCATTGATAATTATTGCCTTTTTCTCCCATAAAAGCCGCTCTTTGGCAAGGAAGTTATCGGCTTATTTTTTTAAATACCCTGCCAATCAATCCCACCCCCGTCCCCATCCCATCAATTCTGGCCAATCAATGGGGTAGGTTGGGGTAATTTTCGTATTTCTTTTTTTAAGAAAAGATATTTACCCGTGACAAACCCAATAAATATGATAAAAGAACTTTGGATTCATCGATATCCCTATTGTGCCGACGTAGCTCAGGGGTAGAGCAACTGATTCGTAATCCGTAGGTCGCAAGTTCAATTCTTGCCGTCGGCACCATTCCTAATTTATTGATTGGCTGCTATTTTCACTTCATTCTTTTAGTTTTTGGCGGTAAACTGATAGACTTGCTGGCTGAACCGATGATGATTTATTGGCGTCCAATGTTCCAGGCATCTCATTGGTGACCATGATCAGAATTGATTGTCCATCTTGGCTAAAGCTAAGATCGTACAATAATGAAGCAGATTCAGGTTCCTCTGTATCATCCGATGCAGGGTCGAATCTTCTTAAAGAAACACGATTGGGGTTATTTTCATCAATGATTGCGTAATCATTGATAATTTTCCCCTGATCGTCGACTTCCAAAAGATAAAGACCAGGCAACCGCTGCACATAGGTTTGCCAAAGTTCTTTTGCAGTGCAGTTTTGTTTATCCAAGCATTTCAAATCCACCAACGGATTTTGCGTATATAGGATATAATCCCGCTGGCCTTTTGATATCAATCCGTGCACTTCGGAAATAACTACGTTGCCTGGGAAGTGCGAAGGGAAATCAACCACAAACGATTCATTGAATGTGTCAGACTGACAGTTCTTGGAGACGGAAAACATCTTCCAAACCTTACCCGATGATAAAGAATCGTCATTCAAATCATAAGCGATTAAATGCATCAAATTCTTTTCTTTCATGGTTATAAAATTCTTTTCCAAACCAATGCCAGGCAACTTCATGTTCATCCCCGGCCTGCCATCATAATTGATGCAGATTAAGAAAGATCCCTGCTGCAAATACCCGTCCATTTGCCCTTTGTCTTCCGGCCACCCTGTTTTACCATAGATAATTGTGCTTGGCTCCGCATCGGTCAAGACATCAACCAGGAGATATTTTTCCATGGAGCTGCTGCCATAATACTGATTGTTCCAAGTCTCCGATGGCCAGAAGTCTTGAACCAGATCCCCCTGATATCCCCACAACTCATCGCCGTCGCCTGCTAATAATTTTAAAGTATATTGATCCTTGTTTATGGCGGACAAGGGTTCCCCCAACATGTTGGTATCAAATTCCCCAGTTTCTAGGAGGTAAAAATTTCCCCCGAGACCGGTTTGGCTATCCATATATTTTAACAGATAATTTGAATCTTGCTCGAATAAAGGTTTATCGGGGGCATTTATGTCAATAAGCTGTTCCACTATTCCATTGGCAGTTCTTTTTCCAATGAACCATTTTGTCGGTGATGATATGGCGTAGAAATAATGATATAAAACCTTGGCATCAAACGGCAGGGTTCGCTGTTGCCTCAAGCCGCCCTTCTCATCAAACACCAATCCGAACAGCTGATTGGCAGAAAAAGCATCATTATTGCCTGCCGACCTCCAAACAACCGTGCATCCCAGCACTAAGTCTTGCTGATTTGAGCGAAGGAATTTGCACCCGGAATAATCTGGGCCAGCAATCCCTGTCAATTCCCGGGGGACCAGCGGGACATTGAAGGGCAATGATTGAGCTGGCGTCTGGCTCCATGCCTGTGGCATCAGAAAATTGGCTATCATAAAACTTGAAGCCAGGCATAGCAGTATTTTCTTCAGCATAGGGCAAAATCCTTTTAGCAAGTTAACATATGACAAAATTAAAAAACATATTCCAACTATATTTTATTCTTTCGAAAATGACAAATTCCTTATTACTTCATGTTGCCAGGCAAGAAAAACTTGCTATGCTACTGGCGTTTGATCAACATTCATAATGAACTTATTTTGCAGCGGAACCCCATGACGGATTTATCGCATATTCGCAACTTCTCAATCATCGCCCATATTGACCATGGCAAATCCACCCTGGCTGACCGCCTGATTGAATATTGCGGTGGCCTGACCGCGCGTGAGATGAAAGAACAGGTGCTCGATTCGATGGATATTGAGCGTGAACGCGGCATTACCATTAAGGCCCAAACCGTCCGCTTGAAATACACTGCCAAAAATGGCAAGGAATATCAGTTGAATTTGATGGATACCCCGGGGCATGTCGACTTTGCTTATGAAGTTAGTCGCTGTTTGGCGGCCTGCGAAGGCTCCTTACTCGTGGTGGATGCCAGCCAAGGGGTTGAGGCACAAACCCTGGCCAACGTCTATCAAGCCATTGATAACAAACATGAAATTGTACCGGTTTTAAATAAAATTGACTTGCCCGCTGCTGACCCAGAACGGGTGCGCGCCCAAATTGAGGACGTGATCGGCATTGATGCCTCGGAAGCGGTGTTGATTTCCGCCAAAACCGGCTTGAATATCCAAGACGTATTGGAAGCGGTCGTTCACCGCCTGCCCCCACCCAAAGGTGATATCAATGGTGTTTTAAAAGCCCTGTTGATTGACAGCTGGTATGACCCTTATTTGGGGGTTATCATTCTCGTGCGGATCAAAGACGGCTTCATCAAAGCGGGAATGAAAATCCGCTGGCGGCAGCGGCGGCTTACCAAGTGGAACGGGTAGGCGTTTTTCGGCCAAAATCAGAAGTGATTGATGTTTTAACCCCGGGGGAAGTGGGATTTTTCACCGCGGCCATCAAGGCAGTGGCTGATTGCCGGATTGGCGATACCGTGACCGATGACCGCAAACCTGCAACCGAACCCTTACCAGGATTTAAAGCCAGCATCCCGGTGGTATTTTGCGGCCTTTTCCCCATCGATGCCGCCGAATATGGCCAATTGCGCGACAGTTTGGATAAATTGCACTTAAACGACGCCAGTTTCCAATATGAAGCCGAAACCTCGGCTGCCCTAGGGGTTGGCTTCCGTTGTGGTTTCTTGGGGCTATTACATCTTGAAATTATTCAAGAAAGGCTGGAGCGGGAATTCAATTTGGATTTGATCACCACCGCCCCCAGCGTGGTTTACCGTTTGCATTTAACCAATGGCAATGTCATGGAGTTGCACAACCCGGCCGATATGCCAGATGAGGTCAAAATTGACCATATTGAAGAACCCTGGATCAAAGCCACCATTTTGGTGCCACCGGAATATCTGGGGGCGGTCTTAAAATTATGCGAAGATCGCCGCGGCCAGCAGGAGGATATGTCCCATGTGGGTAGTCGCGCCATGCTGGTTTATAGGCTGCCCCTCAATGAAATTGTCTTTGATTTTTATGACCGTCTAAAATCGGTCAGCCGTGGCTATGCCAGTTTTGATTACCAAATCGATGAATACCGCGAAGGCGATTTAGTGCGGTTAAATATCCTGGTGAATGGCGAGCCGGTTGATGCCTTAAGCGGCATGGTTCACCGCTCCCGCGCGGAAGGCCGCGGTCGGGCGCTATGTTTACGGTTGAAGGAATTGATCCCCAGGCAGTTGTTCCAAATTGCCATCCAAGCCGCGATTGGCGCCAAGGTCATCGCCCGGGAAAGTGTGTCCGCCATGCGCAAAGACGTGACCGCCAAATGTTACGGCGGTGATATTAGCCGCAAACGCAAATTGCTGGATAAGCAAAAAGAAGGCAAGAAAAAGATGCGCCAATATGGCAGCGTGGAAATTCCCCAATCCGCCTTCCTGGCCGCCCTTAAAACCGGACGGGATGATGATTAGGAAAGCCTAGGCTGATCATCATGCGGGCCTTTACCAAGGAACAAGTGCTTATTGGACTTTTGCCCCATTTTCACGGTGATTGTTTTTGTGATAGCGTTTCTCGTTCGCCTCCGATATCTCTAAGCAAAAAAAGGATACCTACCATAATGAAAACCGTTGGATTAAGTTTGTTACTGCTGATGAGTGTATTATCAAGCCTGTTTGCCCAGCAGCCAATGGGGGCAAAAGAAATTCCCCTCCCCCTACCTCCTGAAGAAATCTGGCAACAAGACGGGCAATATTTTTCCCATTGTTTATTCTATCCTCATATGCCTGACCTTTCAGCACCATACCGACAAGAACAAAGCTTGGCCTGCCAGATAAGCAACGAAGAGGGAGAGGCCGTACGAGCATGGTTCACAGATATGGGAGTGGCTGGCACTTATCTTCATCCGCACTTTCTCTCGGCTGAACTAATGAAGGGATGGAGAATATCTGAAATAGGCAAGAACGGCCTGATTATTATGCATCGTCGCGGCCAGCTTGATCCAGCTGGTGCGAAAGCTTTTGATAAAAATGGCAAAGAGATGTGGCAATATCTTTTTGCTGGCGCTAAAGACCAACCCATTCGTGGTGCTCTGGAGGTTATCCAGGTTCCAGAAGGTTTTGTGTATGCTTATTTTAACCCCTCTCAACCGCTAATTCACCAACAACATGATGACATTGTCTCGGTCGTCATGGAAAAACACAGTCTTCATGCTGCCCCTCTTTATCTAAAAAAGCATGATTTTTCTCTCCCCCACTCTGCTCTAAAGCCCACCAAAGATAATGAGGGGGTGGATATTGATCTGAAGCTATGGTCATTAGAAGAAAAGCAACATGCGGTTTCTGTCGAATTAATACCCCCTGCTAATATGGAGATAGCAAGGTTCCCGGCCATTGAAGGCGCTGTGCATGGAACCATGATATTCAAAGCGGACGGTACAGTTTCCAAGCAACATATCATTGAAACCCAAGCGTACCGCTTATACCTACCCACCATCGTATTTGTTGAAGGAAAATATTTGATTGACCGTCAGGGCAGAACGGTGATGGTGGATTTTGCAGCACAACCCAAAGCAGATTGGCAAGTGGCCTATCAAACACAACTAAACTTTTACAACCAGCAAGGTCAAAAGCTTTGGGGTTATCCGCTTTACCCTTCTCCATCCAGCAAAGGCAAGGCTATTTGCTTACCGTGGAGCGTTTCTCAAATTTCCCAAAATCAATATTTGGTGCTGTGCGAACAACGCCAAATGGTTGGTCAAGTTCTCATTCAAGATTTGAAGTACGATCAATTACTTGGAATTATTATCAACCAAGCCGGGCAGGAACTAAAACGTTTTGTGGTGCTAAACGGTGATCAAACACCTTATTTATACGAACCAACCCCCACTCCCGAATGGCAAGCGCCGGTTGAATTTGTACCGTCAATTACTCATCAAAAACTCATCATATCTCTTGCAAACAAGGGTGCGTTTCAAGGTTTTCCCTTATTCTTAACGCGTCAAGAATGGCAGAAGCTGCAAACCCAAAATGAAAAAACCACCGCTATGGGTAAGATATTGAAATTAAGGTTGTTTGTGATACCGTTACCTATTCCCTAATTCTTGGTTATTACTTACTATGGTTAATATAGTTTCCCATTAAATGACGGTTTTCTCTAGCCGTATTTACGAAGGAGTTGTGGATGTTTTATAAAAAAACCGCTTTATTGTTGATTGCCCTCCTAGCGGCAAACAAAATAGGATTTGCCCAAACCCCTTCTTCGGCCATCCAGGAATTGCCATTGCCTTTCCCCCTTTTGCAAGCCAATGAAGCCATTCAAAAATTGAATATTCAAATGGTTGATTGCAATTTTCTAAGCAATCCCAATTCTTCCCCATCAAGGTCCACCAACCTTACGGCGCCCATGAGTGTGGAATGCCACTTTTATGACGATCCGATGATTCTGGTAAGCCACCCTACTGCTTATACTTTGGGTCGCATGTATGGAGATCTAGGGAATAAGGCCCAATATGCTCAAACCCATGTGCTAATCACTGAACCCTTGGTTCATCAGTTTTTGCGCCGATTCACCAATGCCGAGTCCTTGCTTTACAAAACCGATGTCTCCAGGAAACAGCCAGCGACGCTGACGTTGCTTGATGCCATGTCCCAACCTGTTTGGCAATACACCTTGCAGGCCCCGCCCGGCATTTCCATCAGCCAGCTTTTTGTCGATGCGGAAGCGGTTGGTTCAGGATATGTGGTGGCCTATTATGACCCGGCGATTGAGGGAGTGTTGCTGCAAGACAGCGGCGAGGTTGGGTTTGACGCAACCAAAATCGGGGTGCTGTTGGACAGGCTTGACAACCAAGGGAAACGCACAGGTACCCAAAAATTGATGGTTGACATTCAACCCGATACGCGGCTGATCATTGGAGGGGAGGATCTGACCTTGCGTTTATGGCAGGTTAAGGAAAACCAGTATGCCCTATCCTTATACAGCATGGCTCTCAAAACTCAATCGAAGGTTCAAGGAAGCTATAAGGTTGTCTTTTTCAAAGCTGATGGCAGTATCGATCATCAGGCCCAAATTAATTTAGAGAAGCAGACAGCAGGCGGCAGCCGGAAATTCCTGATCGACCGGGCTGGCAATATCCTTTTATTAAGCTATGGCGGCAAAGGCGTTGAGGGCTGGCAATCAGCTTTTCAAGCGGAACTGACCAAATATGATACGAACGGCAAGGTTTTATGGCGTCACCCTGTATTGCCTGCGAAACCACCCACTGGCAAAGCCGCTTGCCTCAGTTGGGATTTACAGGAAACACCCAGGCAGGAATATTTGGTGGTTTGCGAACAGCGTACTTACGCCAAAGGCCAATGGCAGCATGATGATGTGTACCATCAGTTAATGGGGGTTTTGATCAGTCAAAAAGGCCAGGAAGTTTGGCGGGCACCCTTGTTAAGCGGCAGCGCCATGCAGGGTTTATATGAGGTAGATGAATATGGGGAATGGCCGAAGAAGGTGGAAATAGTTTTTTCCAACCTCGATAAGATTTGGTTGGGCGTCGGTGGTCGAAGCAAGGCCGTATCCTACGAGGAGTGGAAAAAAATTGTAGCATCCGATAAAAATCCGCTGCTTGGCAAATATTTGGGGGTACATCTTTATGAAATTACTTTGCCAACGCCCTAAAATACCGTCAATTTTTTATGACGCTTGATTGTTTTCCGATCTCTCACGCACTACTTAAGATGCCTGTTTTAAGATTCCCCCTCAGGTTCTTGTAATAAAGTAGAAGGTTCCAACCAAATGAAGATACGCTAGTAGAGGATGTAGCGCGGCACTACAGCGCTTGTCTTGATAATAAAAATGAAGTTTCCAGGGGAGAAAATAGCCCCTCACATTGATTGCGCCCGGGGGTGGGGGGGGGGGGGGGTGCCATCCATCTTAATCGACCGGGTTAAATATACTTTTCGGGCGTAACAATTTTGAATAAAGTCAAAAGCGGAAGCCCCAATCATTTCCTCGGAGGGCGGTAAGCCCAATTGCTGCCGAAAACGGCTGTTAAGCCAAGGGTTTGAGGGGA
>JBGAWJ010000139.1:0-2469 GCA_044227605.1 Alphaproteobacteria bacterium | reverse complement strand
CGTGAATGGGCTCTCGATCAATATTAATTAAATATTCATCCAGACATTCTTGGGCTTCGAACGAATAAATCTGTTTCATGGTTTTACCTAGTTTGCTTAAGCAGGTTGAATAGCCGTAATCTCACCCTTGGCCACACGCCACTTTCTGATCACGTAAATTAACTCAAGCGGACCAACAAAAATACTTAGGAACATGGATAACAACAACTTGCCCCACAAATATAAAAGATAAGTTTTGATATCGACAATCCACCCCGCTGATTTTGACGCTAATAGGCTAATGGTGCGGCTGATAAACCGCCAAGCTAAATAGGCTAACCCGCCAAAGACAGGCCATATGATAAATATAACGATGCTTCCACCCCTGGTGGAAGAGCCCAGCGAAAATGCTGCGAGTAACCCTAAACCAGCATAGAACAGGGTAAAAGCAAACACCCCATAAACTCCCCGAATGGTACTGGCCCTATCAACGATATAACAGGGCTTGCAAAGCGGCACGTTAAATATGCTGGCACATTCCTTGCACAGGCCTTTATTACAGCCATTGCATGAACCTACTGAATCTTTTTCTGGATGGTTATAACATTTCATTGGTATCCTCCCTTAATAAGTTTTTTATCAATTTTATAAAATGGTGACAGTATCAATATCCATATTATTTATATTTATTATGTGTTTTTGTGGCAACCTCCTTATCATTGAACATTGGTATTTTAATCACGGGATTTTTCGGGTGAATTGATCCCATCATCCGCCCAACTTCCGGAAACTGTGACAGAAACAAAATCAAGATTGATATGGATTAAACATTCATTAAAACAACCTTGAATTTCTGTGGCCTGAACTTATCGCATCTACTCATACTCCTTACGTTGACGTTCCAGATGAACTAGAAGATGACTCAGATGATCCGGAAGCACCCGATGAACCAGAAGATGCCCCAGATGATCCCCCGGCTGAACTTGGCGCTGCGGTCACAGCGGAAGGTGACGGAGCAGAAGCAGCCCCAGAGGTAATTTTCGCTTGCTCTTGATGCTGCTGGGCCTGGCGTTGCGTTCGCGCCTGCTGCTGTTGCTGAGAAGAAGATCTTTCCATTGACTTAGCTGCAGTTCGAACATCTTGAATAGAACCAAAAGTACCCACCGCGTTGGCAGCGCCGCCAGCATCCCCTGTTGCCATTGCCCCTCCTGCCGCAGACAAGCTATTGGAATAAATTTTATCTCCTTTGCCAGAACCCTGAGGAGAATCAGAGGGGGAATCTTTACCGGAGTTAGGAGGAGAACCTGAAGTTTTCCCGGGAGGTTTTTTTGTTTCAGGGGGAGATTTCTTTTCACCAGAAAGTTTACCAGCGGCAAATCGGCCTGTAGACATTATTGCTCCACCAGCAGCTCGGCCTGTAGACATTATTGCTCCCCCAGCAGCTTTGGTAGCCCCCAATGCCATGCCAGCACCATTGGCAATTTGGCGGCCATAACTTCTTAGATCCATTGAAAGGCCCCCACTTAAGGAGCTGCTAACACCGAAAAGCTCTTTTAATATGAACAGGGCAACCGTATAAAGAATAATTAAGCTAAATGCACCGGCAACCGTGGAATTAGTCTTAGGGTCTAAACTCATTTTTTGTACAATTGCTGTAATTATCACCAGCAGGGAAATCAATAAAACCTGTAAAAAAACGAAACTAAGTAGGCTTGATACCCAACTCCAGAACCACCGGTTGGTAAGCTCAAACATCATAAAACAAATAAAAATGGGGCCTAACACCAATAACATAGAAAGGCCTATTTTGGCTAAACACAGAATAAAAATTCCAGCTGCCCCCGCAAAAGCTGTACAAAGATATACCAAGCCCGCGAGAAGATATTGGCTCCAACCAAACCACCCTGATCCTTTGGCCAACCTATCAGCGGCTTTAAACCCCACACCCGTCATAGACTCTAATTGATTCACCGGTGTCAATTTTGGATCACCACCTAAAGCTGCTGTAATCTCCTTAGGAAGATGGGTAAAAAATATATTCCCAAAATAATCCATAAACACGTCGGTCCCCATCACCGCACCCCAAATAATTGCCAGTTTCAAACATCGCTTGGCAAAATCTTGGACGGGTTCTTGGACATCCCCCCTTATGATCATAATACCATAGATGACAACATATAATGCCATGGCAATGGTTAGGGTTGGGCCAATTGCTTTAGAAACCTCCGCCAAAACTTTCTTCACCGTTTCAATAGTGGATTCATTTAATTTATTATAGATGGTAACATAAACGCTATCACTCATTTGTTATCGACCTTTTGCTGAGCTGACCTGACGTTGACGCAATAAATATTATCCTGCACGATAAAATCTTTGTAAAACTCACAATGAAAAAAAACCCATTCTCTGATCTGTTTATTACTTAGAAAATATTCGACAGAGTTTTGATTATCCGTAATTCTCCTAGTTTCTACTATCCAATCTCCATAT
>JBGAWJ010000138.1:0-2486 GCA_044227605.1 Alphaproteobacteria bacterium | reverse complement strand
CAGTAAAATTAATAGAGATTGAAGAGTGTGATTTCTGCGATGCCAAGGCAAATTTTGAATACACCGCTTATAAAAGCAGCCCACAGAATTACTGTGTTGATTGTTTAAAGTCTATTCAAAAAAATGAAGCCGAAGAAATTGCCAAAGATGAGGCCGATAAAGCCGAGGATGCCAACAGGGATGAGATGAGCAGTTTGCTTGATGAGGTTATAAACGAGATCGAGGACGCGTTGATTGATAACGATATTGAGTTTTTTAAAGAAAAATCAAAAATGAGTGCCAGTACATATTTTGAAGTCGGCGACTATAAAATAAGAGTGTCGGATCACCCGTCGAGATTCACTTACGACTTATTAAACGGCGCGGCAAATTTTAGCGTCGGCGTTGGGTTCCAAGATGGAAAGGTAAGCTCATCCGTCAATTCCAAAGAAGATATAAAAAACATGATTTTAAAATTGATGAGCTGTTTAAAATAAAAAAAAGACAAAAACTCTGTTCTACGCGAACAGATAAAAAAATTAGGAGAATTAAAATGATGATACTAAAAAATTTTTATCAAATAAGTTTAGAATTGGCTGACGATAAAAAAACTTCATATATTTTGGGGAAAAATAATAAATTTTCTCAGAGAATGGACGGCGATGGGAGGATTTTTAAAAATAAAGAAGACGCCGATTCATTTTTTAATGAGATTGACGCGAATTTCATCAAAGAGGATGGGTTCGCGATTGGCGTGACTGTTTTTTTAACAGAGGTAAGTCTTGGGGATCAAGAGGATGGGGATGTTTTTTATAAAGTTATAAATAAAAAATCTATTAAATTTTAGCTAAATATTTTTTAATAAAAGTAGGAGTAAAGAATGTTATCACCAGAAAAAATTGAATGGCTTGAGAATGATGTCGACGGCAAGGTTCGGCTGTCAAAAAAAGAAAAAATTGATCTACGCGCCGAATTAATTGAATTAAAAAAATGGGAAAAATTTAATGAGTCCGTTGGCTTTATAAGCGATATAGCGGATGAGGTTGAGGATAGGATTTGTGAAATCAAGGAAATTCTTGAAAAAGATGAGGAAAAATATTATTCGGATTTTGAGCACACACCAACAACTTTATAAGGGATTAAAATGGCTATTAATAAAAAAGGGATGGTTGTCCCCGCGGAAAGTATAAAAAATATTATTATTAAAATAATTTCTGACCGAAATTGTGAGGTGACCGTTAATGATATCATGCAGGATTTGCGGGATATTTATAGAAAAAAACCGGCTAGAAAATATGTTATATGGGTTATCCACCACCTTGTCCACGAGAATAAAATTATAAGGTTAAAAAAGGGTGCCGGCCAATATAATCCAGCTATTTTTATTAAAAAAGGCAAAGAGAATGAACAGGTTTAGGCTGGGTCAAAAAGTTAAATACTCGCTTAAGAAAGATGCCATTGGAATTGTTGAACAAATTATTTTTGTCCGCGGAACCGAGCGAGTTAACTATTTAATAAAATATTCCGATAAGAAAAATTTGGTTCATGCGGAAGGTCATTTATTGGAGGCGGTTTTATGAAAAATGAACCTAAGTTCAAGGTTGGTGACGAAGTGGTGATTGATGGTGCCCCCTACATAATTAGATCAATGCGTTGGAATAATAAGCGCAACGTTTGGAATTATTCTGTTTCAAGCAATATCTCTCAAATAGACGAGGATCACATAGGATGAGCAACCCCGATAGAAGCGGCCGGATTGGCGGAAGCGACGTCCCTGTGTTGTTTGGGCTTGACCCTTGGAAAAGCTATTACAGGCTTTGGCATGAAAAGGCTGGTAATATTGAGCCGGAGGATATTAGTAATAATCCTAAAGTTAAATATGGCAAGAAAGCTCAAGAGATTATTTGCCATTGGTTTTGCGAAGAAAACGGCTTGGAGCCAACAGTTTATTTTAAAGAAGGGGATATACTACGCGATCCCACAATAAGCTGGCTTGCGGGAACGCCTGATTATCACATCGGGATAGCAGACTTTGATAATTGCCCTGACGATATAAAAATTTACAACAAATCGGGCGAAGGTGTTCTGGAGGTAAAAACAACTGGTTATCGGCAATATAGAACGTGGAAAGATGTTGGCCCACCGATGTCTTATCAGTTGCAATTGCAGACATATATGGGGCTTTCAAATTTGAAATGGGGGGCATTGGCTATCGAAGTTGATCACGAGCTACTGCAACCATTTGTTTACGAATTCAAGCCCCAAGCGTATGAGGCAATTAAAAGGGCAGTGTTTGAGTTCTGGCATTCGATAAGCGTTGGAAAAGAACCTGACCCAACGGATGAAGACAAGATGCAGCCATTTATTCGTAAGCTGCTGACTGATGAAGTTGTGGATTTGAGCAGCAACAATGAATTGGCGAGCTTGGTGCAGAAATACAGGGAACTTGAGCAACAACACCAGAATGCCAGGCTTAAAGTTTCAACGCTAGATCAACCGAAATGCCA
>JBGAWJ010000137.1:0-2494 GCA_044227605.1 Alphaproteobacteria bacterium | reverse complement strand
ACCTCTTTTATATGTATCATTAAGATTGTGATAGACAAAAATTTGCTTACTTACCAATAAAATTTTTGCCTATGGTGACTAATCAGTATCTACACGCTGATTATTGGTTTTTGTTATCATCGATGCATTTGGCTTAAGATTATACTGATGACCCGGTCACTCACATCTTTTATTTGATATTCTTCAGGGATGGACCAATTAGGTGATTTATGAAAAGCAATCTCGAAACCTTTCAAAATTCTTCCCTTATTGGAAGCGCCCACCAGGATGCTGCAGCCGTGATCAAGTAATTCAGTTCTTTCTGTGGTTTCGCGCAGGATCAAGTTAGGCACGCCTAAAATAGCACATTCCTCAGGGACCGTGCCTGAATCACTGGCAACCACTTTCGCATTTTTTTCTAATTTGATGAAATCCAAAAAACCAAAGGGTTCCACAAACCGGATATCTGCCAGTTTGTTTTGGATTTTGATATTATATGTAGCGATTTTATCCTTGGCCCGGGGATGGGTTGAAAAAATAATGGGCATTTTATATTGAATGCTGATTTCTTCAAGGGCTGCTATAACTGCTTTTAAGCTATGCACATCATCAACATTTTCCGACCGATGCAAGGTTACTAAAACATACTGGTTTTTCTTGATTTTTAATGAATCTAATATGTTGCGGCCCTCAATTTTATCCTGGTGATAGGCAATAACCTCTTTCATCGGGTTTCCTACCACGAATGCATTCCGAAGTCCTTCATTGTATAAATGCTCTTTTGACCGGTGGGTGTAAGCCATATTAACCGTACTGATATGATCCACTATTTTTCTGTTGGTTTCTTCAGGCACCCTGGCATCGAAAGATCTATTGCCTGCTTCCATATGGAAAACGGAAACCCCATTTTGGTTGTTTTTTCTAAAATGCCGGGCGGTAATGGCTGCGGCAACATCGGTGTTCGTATCCCCTAAAATCAGCACATAATCTGGGTTTTCTTTTTCAAAAACCTCATAAAGCCCAACCATCATTTTACCAATTTGTTCAAATTGATTGGATGCCCTTACCCCTAAATGATAGTCCGGTTTCCTGACCCCAAGTTCCTGGATAAAAATATCATTGAGCTTCGGGTCAAAATTCTGTCCCGTATTCACCAACACATGATCCTTCAGGAATAGTTGGTCCAATTTTTTAATAATAATATTTAACCGGATAATGTCTGGCCTGACACCCAAAATGGTAATTAATTTCATTTAAACCCTGACTTTGTTGAATAAAGACTTAGTTCCTTAATCATGTCTTCAATGGTTGGTATTTCTTGATATCCAGCTGCATTCCATATTTTTCGGTTCAAATCAATATAATTGGTTTTAAGGGTTCTGTGAATGCTTTGCGGGGTTTCAAATGTTTCTACTTTCAAATCATTCCGGTTAAAATATTTTTTAAAACACCCAATCATTTCATATTTATTTAGGCTATTCTTGGGCACGATATGTTGCAGATTGTTTAAGGGGATGTCATGGTTAATGATGCCTAAGCAGATTTTGGCAAAATGCAAAGTTGTAATACCATTCCAGGTGTGATTGGTAAATCCCTTTAACTGGGTATTTAAAGGTTGGGTTAAAACCCAATCCAAAAGAGATTTATGGGTTTTTTGTTCAGGTCCAATAATGGATACACGCAAATGATAAAAATTCTCTGCTCTCACTTCCCCAAGACTTTTGCTTTTGCCGTAAACATCCGCTGCATCATGATAATCTGTTTCAGCATATCCGCCGGTTTTCCCTGAAAAAACGCAATCGGTAGCAATTTGGATTATTTTGGTTTTACTTCCCTGGATTGCTTGGGCCAAGCTATTGGGAAATAAAGAATTGATGTGTATAGCCCGAGCTACGTCTTGCAAATTATCATCGCGTATATATGGCTTTATAATACCAATACAATTGATGACCCAATCAACTTCATGCAAAAGGGTTTGTAATTCTTGAAGGGTGGTTTTTTCGGCATCTGTGAATTTGCACGCAGTATTGGTGTGATGGGATTGGTTTTGTGAGCGGGTGGTCGTTAAAATTTTGTGCTTGGTTTGTTGAAACACGTCCAAGACCATGCTTCCCAGCATGCCAGATGTACCTAATATGGCTATCTTCACATTCTCTCCTGATAGTTTTATGGTTCTATCGAGTTTATTTTTTGTCAAGGGCTGCTGTTGAAAAACATTAAAGAACAAAATAAAGCAAGGTTTTAATAGCATCATTTTTTTAAAATGACTAGTTGTTCTTTAAAGAACTATCCTTAAATCTGAAGCGATATTCCTGCAGAAAAGGGCAGCAATTCTTTTTAAAGTTAGGCAAGGCCGGTTCTTAGAAAAGATAATAAAATACCAAAATCATATTTTTACTTGTTTCTAAAATAAGGTACGTTTAGATTCAATCGCTGCTTCTATAAGATGGTGCCCTATTTGACCTGGCTTATACCGTCGAAGGATTAAGACTAAGTTAAACTCCTGCACAGTTTA
>JBGAWJ010000136.1:0-2507 GCA_044227605.1 Alphaproteobacteria bacterium | reverse complement strand
GGAGGGTATAAGGAAGCCACCGCTTTAATCCAGGGACGCGGGGTGTTTGCCCGGCTTAAATTTGAATCAGGGGTTCACCGCGTTCAGCGCGTTCCATTAACGGAATCTTCCGGGCGTATCCACACCTCTGCCGCCACCGTTGCCGTTTTGCCGGAAGCGGAGGAGGTGGATATCAAAATTGAGGACAAAGATTTAAAGACGGAAGTGTTCAGGGCTAGCGGCCCGGGCGGACAATCGGTTAACACCACCGACAGTGCCGTGCGGATTACCCATTTGCCGACTGGGTTGGTTGTCCAGCAGCAGGATGAAAAATCCCAAATTAAAAACAAGGCAAAAGCACTGAAAGTATTGCGTTCCCGGTTATATGAAATGGAGCGGGCCGCGCGTGAGGCCGAGCGTTCGGCCAACCGCCGCAACCAGGTGGGCACAGGTGACCGTTCCGAACGCATCCGTACCTATAATTTTCCGCAAGGGCGGGTGACGGATCACCGCATCAATCTAACAATTTATGAAATTGATAAAGTGTTATCGGGGGACGCGCTGGATAAAATTGTGGAGGCTTTGATCTCTGATGACCAAGCGGCCCAATTGGCCCAATTACAAGAATAATGCAAGTTAAGCAAGCCATCACCCAGTTTTCAAGGCAATTGACAGCGGCAGGGGTGGAACAGCCAGGATTAGAAATCAGGTTATTATTGGCACAAACTTTAAATTGCACCACCGCTTTTTTGTTGGCCCATCCTGAACATGTCATTTCCCCATCGGCACTGACATCCCTGCAACTATCTGTAGAACGTCGCTGCCGACGCGAGCCCCTGGCTTATATTATGGAAAATAAAGAATTTTGGGGGTTGCCCTTTAAAGTAAGCCCGGCAACCTTGATCCCGCGCCCGGACAGCGAAACCTTGATTGCGGCGGCACTCTCCTATGCCAAGACCTTGCCGTCACCCCTCCGCATTCTGGATTTGGGCACCGGCAGCGGGTGCTTGCTGCTGGCGATGCTAAGTGAATTGCCAAAGGATTTAGGGATTGGCACAGATCAATCGGCGGAAGCAATCAAAATTGCCCGGGAAAATGCCCATCATCTGGGCTTAACCGAGCGGGTCAAATTCGTTCAAGATAATTGGGCCTCCTCTCTAGGTGGCACGTACCCGCTGATTATTTCCAACCCCCCTTATATCAAACATTTGGATATTGAGGGGTTAATGCCGGAAATTAAGCAATTTGAGCCACATGCAGCGCTTGATGGCGGCATGGATGGGTTGGAATGTTACCGGCAAATTTTCCCCGAGGCGGCGCGTTTATTGTCGGATAATGGCCGTTTATTGATGGAAATTGGGGATAACCAGCAACAAGATCTGGTTGCAATGGCCGATGGCTTTCATTTTTCTTTATGCGGCGCTTACCCCGATCTAACCCAGAAAATCCGCTGTTTGGAGTGGAAGAAAAATTAATTAGCCGAAAACCGGCCAATCTGCCCCCGTCCGGCCAGCAAAATAGACCAAGGCCTGGTTTGGGGGAAATGGGCAAAGATAATTGCCATCGTGACTAAAATGGGGACACATAAAAACATCCCCGCAATCCCCCAAATATACCACCAGATGACCAGTGATACCATCACCGCAAAGGGACTAAGGTTTAAGGAATATCCTAGCATCCGTGGTTCAAAGAAATTGCCGATCAGAAATTGTAAAAACCCCAGTCCGCCAAACACCAGGAAAAAAGGATATAAGCTTTCAAACTGGACCAGGGCTAATAATGAGGGTAACAAGGTGGCAACAAAGGCACCCAGCACGGGAATATATTTCAGGAAGAACACCAAAAACGCCCAGAATTCTGCATAATCGACCCGGGCAATCCGCAAGATGGCATAACTGATGAGCCCGATAACTAAGCTGATGATGGTTTTAACCCATAGATAATGTTGGGTTTCAACCCGGACTTTGGCTAGAATGGAACGGATACGGGTTTCATGGGTTGGATCTGTGAATATCAAACGGATTTTGTGGTTAAATAACCGTTGTTCCATCAATAAAAACAATAGATACAAGAAAATAACCACGGCTATGCCTGTCCACCCCGCCAAATTTTCTGCCAAACGGGATAACAGGGCAATAAAATCAATGCGTTCGATAATTTGGGCAAGGGTTGGGGTTTGCTTTAAATCAAAAAATTCCGAAATCCGCGCCAGGCTTTTTTCAAGGTTCGCTTCGTAATGGGGCAAGGCGTTGATGACGGCGGCCATATTTTCAATGATAATCTGCCAAACTACCCAAAAACAGATGAGGATGGTCAGGATCGATAAAGTTAAGGCCAGCCAATGGGGCAAAGATTTTTTTTGTAAGGATAATTTGCCGTAAGTATCAGCCAAGGCATTAATCAAATGCCAGATCAAAATATTATTTTACCGCTGATTAGTGGATTTGTTGGCGCTCTCTTTGGTGCGTTTAGCTATATTGCTACAGTTTATATCCAGAGTAAAATTTCTGATAAAAGAACACGACACC
>JBGAWJ010000135.1:369-2543 GCA_044227605.1 Alphaproteobacteria bacterium | reverse complement strand
ATCCGCTCGCGCATGCGGCGGAAAGCAATGCCTACTTGTTGTACTTCGCTGGCACCTGCCGGTTTAAAGTCCAGCATGTCACGGCCTTTGCCAAATTCTTCGGCTACTTGGGCTAGTTTTTTAACGGGTTTGGTTTGATTGCCCATGAAGATGGTGGCACCCAAAAATAAAACGAAGGAACTGCCTATCATCCATAAAATAAAAACATAGGTGGTGGAGCTGAACAAACGGCGCCTGGGTACGAAAACCTGTAAAACCCCTGCGGGTTTTTCCAAAAGTAAGCGAATTTCCACCGCTTTTTCAAGCGATCGGCTGTCAATTAAGAAAGGCTGTGCGGTAATGTCTTGCAAATATTGCCGCAATTGTCGGTCAACCGGGTTATTGCGGATGAAGAGCGGTGATATCGGCAGGATCTGACCGGGTTGCCAAATAAAAGTAATATCGGTATAGCCATGTGCTGCCTCAAAAATTTCTGGCTGCTGGCTTGTGGGCAATTGATCCATTAAGTAAAGCACCAAGCCGATATCACCAGCTACGCTAGAGGTTAGGCGCTTGGTTAATGTATCCCAATGGGTTTCATAGAAAAACCAAGTGGAGGTCACCTGCAGGAAAATCAGCGGGGTGATGATGATAAGAAGGGAGCGACCAAGGAGTGTTTTCGGAAAAAGACCGGGTAAGAAGCGGCTGATGACAGGCCGGTATCTTTTCATTTTCCGCAAAGTGGTTTGAAAAAATGAGACAGCCATCGTTTAATCCCCGATCAACACATAACCGCGGTTGCGCACGGTTTGCAAATAACGTGGTGCGGCCGGATCGGTTTCAAGCTTGCGGCGCAAGCGGTTGATTTGGACATCAATGGTGCGCGGTGTCAGATGTTGATCAACCAGCAGCGCAACAATTTCTTCCCGTTGCATGGGCTGGCCACTGCGGCTGGTTAACACTGATAATAAATCCGCCTCAGCCGTGGTTAATTTAACAGGGTTATCCCCATCCGTCAGCAACCTTCGCTCGCGGTCGAAGGTAAAACGTCCAAAACGCATCAGAGGGGTGATGGTGGGCGGGGTTAGCGCTGGCTGGCGTTGCAATAGTTTCCGCAACCGCAATACCAGTTCGCGTGGGTCAAAAGGTTTACCCAGATAATCATCAGCGCCTTTGGCCAGTCCCGTAATGCGGTTTTCAGTATCGTCAAGCGCTGTAAGCATCAAAACTGGTAAAGAATGTGTGGGGCGGATGGATTGCAGTAAGGATAAGCCATCATCCCCAGGCATCATCCAATCCAGTACCATGACATCAAACTGCAAGGTTTGTAATTTTAGGCGGGCAATGTAGGCATTTTCAGCCACCGAAACGATGAATCCCTGGCTGGTCAGATACTCTTGCAGCAATTGGCGTAGGCGGGTGTCATCATCCACCACCAACACATGGGGGTGGGTATAATTTAAAGATGCAAAGCTGCTGTCCATGCCATAAGCCTTTTTGATGGGCGGGATATGAGGGTAACAGAGGGGCTATTACCCTTCTTAACCTTTTCCATTTGCAATTGTACAAATTTATTTGGCAATAGTAAACTTTTGTTAATGCTTCAAGTGTCCATTCAAGGGGACAGGGCAAAATGAACAAATTTTTTGTCTTGATCTGACATTTTGGCAAATGAAGCAAGGTGATGATAAAGGGTGGTTATATTTGATTAGATGTGGGAAAGAGATTAGCTTAAAATTACCCCAAAACGGTTGAATAGGTGATAAAATTAACCTTGCAGAACAGGGGGTGTTGGAAGATAATGGAAAAGTTTTTTGATAAGGTAACATAAGGAATCCTGGATATCAGACAATTGATAAAGACCGGGAGGGATTTCATAGGAAGGGGAGTAGTCATGAAATTAATGCCAATGGATGATCGCGATGGGTCGATTTGGTTAGATGGTAAGTTGATTCCTTGGCGGGATGCGAAAATCCATATTTTAACGCATGGCTTGCATTATGCCAGCAGTGTGTTTGAGGGTGAGCGCTGCTACAACGGCGAAATCTTCAAATTGACCGAACATAGCCAGCGATTGGTTCGCTCCGCTGAAATTATCGGGTTCAAGATTCCTTATAGTGTGGCCCAGATTGATGCGGCCACTAAGCAGGTGGTTGCCGCTCAGCAATTAAAGGATTGTTATGTGCGTCCAATTG
>JBGAWJ010000135.1:0-359 GCA_044227605.1 Alphaproteobacteria bacterium | reverse complement strand
GATGCTGGGTATTTCAGCTCCCAAATCAACCGTGCATTTGGCAATTGCGGTGTGGGTATGGGCATCCTACTTTACCCCGGAAACCAAGGCCAAGGGCGTACGCTTAACTCTGGCTGCTTGGCGCCGACCGGCGCCGGATACAGCGCCCACCGCCAGCAAGGCTGCTGGCCTTTACATGATTTGCACCCACAGCAAAGAAGCAGCTGAGGCGCAAGGCTTTGCCGACGCTTTAATGCTGGATTACCGCGGCTTGGTGGCGGAAGCCACGGGCGCCAATGTCTTTTTCAATTTTAATGGCGAATTGCATACCCCCACTCCTGATTGTTTTTTGGATGGCATTACGCGCAAAACTGTGATGG
>JBGAWJ010000134.1:0-2564 GCA_044227605.1 Alphaproteobacteria bacterium | reverse complement strand
TAGAAACCAGGTAACACCCTGTATTTATGAGTTGTTTAAAGGACGCTCCAAAGCCCGGATGATCCCATATAGGGTTTTAATGTCCTGTTCGGTCACATCCGCCCGCTTTAAAAAGCCTTGGATATTCCGAAGGGTGATCGGCCGACGGTCCGCATCCGACAAAAAACCCTTATCCAACAACCTTGTTTCCAGAAAATTGATAAATTGCCTGATTTGTTGCTGATTGGCAGGCACTGTTTCATTCAGCACCAGTTTTTGCGGCTGAATATTTCCTGCCGTTGCTTGGAACCATTCATAACCGACAATCAGCACGGATTGGGCTAAATTCAATGAAGAAAATTCAGGGTTTAACGGCACAGAAATAATATCGTTGGCTAGGGCGATTTCTTCATTGTCCAACCCCGCACGCTCCGGGCCAAACAAAATGCCACAACGTTTGCCTTGCAAAATTTCTGTATGAAGTTGTTGGGCTGCCGCTTTCGGGGTTAACCAGTTTTTAATCACATGGCGTTGGCGGGCAGTGGTCGCATAAACCTGATGTAAATCGGCAACCGCTTGATGACAATCCTCATAATATACAGCCTGATCCAAAATCCAGTCAGCCCCGGCGGCCAATGGCCAAGCTTGCGGGTTTGGCCAACCGTCACGCGGGGCCACCAGGCGCAAATCATTCAATCCACAATTGCCCATCGCCCGTGCCACTGCCCCAATATTCTCAGCCAATTGGGGACGGCATAGGATAACGGTAAAACCTTCGGGTGTTTTTGGCTGCATCACGCAAACGCACTTATATGTAAGAAAAAATAATTACCGGTTAGCTCAACGGGCAACGCGAATGACCGTTCATCATACAGCCTGCCGACTATAACATCATCGCAAAAACTGTGTGTGGTTTGCCTATTTCCGCAGCATACCAACCTGGATTTGCTTGGCGACAATAGCGCTTTCATTGGGTAACAATTCGACCTTTACCCGTGCCGTCCCTTGTTCATAAAATCCCAAAACTTTTGCCGCCTGGCTGGAAACGTCAATAATTCTACCCTTAGCGAAAGGGCCACGGTCATTTACCCGTAAAATAACCGAACGGCCATTTTCCAAATTTGTCACCCGCACAACACTGGGAAGGGGTAAGGTTGGATGGGCTGCTGTCAAAGAATTTTGGTTATAAACTTCCCCATTTGCTGTAGCACGGCCATGAAAAGGTTTTCCATACCAAGATGCAACACCCGTATTCTTATATTGTTGATATTCTTGCGGATGATACCATTTACCAGCAACTTCATAAGGTTTCCCCACTTTATAATGCGGGCGGTAACTCGCAGATCGCTCCGTTGAGGCACAAGATGCCAAAAATATAAGCGTTAATATCCCCATGAATTTTTTGATGATATGGCGGTTGCTAATTATGCGCATGATATCGATTCCATCTAACCATTAGTTAATATAATATATTAGCTTTATTATGTATCTATTTATAATTCAAGTGTTTTTTTAAATAAAAATTTAACTTGTAGTAAATTGAAAATTTAATGGTTTTTTTTATTCATAATCAGTCATTTAAATTAATTTATTAGGCCAACCTATCATGAACAGGATTTATACTTTATTTTGCTACATCATAGCCTAATAAGTCTTTTTTAAAAGGGTTCAAAATAGTGATAGACAAGAAAAAAGCAACTGAGTAAAACAAAGGCTTGGAAGGGTGGCCGAGTGGTTGATGGCACCGGTCTTGAAAACCGGCGTGACGGCAACGTTACCGTGGGTTCGAATCCCACCCCTTCCGCCAATTTAATATCTTTTTTAACGCCAATATTATTATTAGCCTGTCTATCGTCCGAATGTTTCAGGATTTCAATCGATAGCCAAATAAATGAAGAGATATTTTAGAGAAAAATCTATACCTTATAATTTTGCAAAAATTCTTGTGACGGTTCGATGATCTTAATCACATCAACCATCACCCCCGCCGGATCACGCAAAATGAAATGCCGCTGTCCCCAGGGTTCATCGCGTAAATCAAGTAATATTCGATGGCCTTCCGCTTTGGAACGCTTATAAAGTTCATCCACATTGTCATATTCAAAATTTAACAAGATCCCTTGTGCTGATTTTCTCATGATTGCTGGTACCGATGGATGATCACGAGATACAAAAGCTAGATTAAATTCTGGCTGGTTTTCTTTTGTCAAATGAATGTACCAGTCATTTTGAAACACCAGTTTAAAGTCAAAATATTTTTGATAAAAATCAGCCGATTCCTGAACATTCTTCACACAAATCACCGGATAATAGCTATTTATATTCATGTTGTATTCCTTTCTTTTTATATAGACAGGCTGTCTATATAAAAAGATATGTACAGCTTGTCTATATGTCAATAAAATATATTCATGAGCAAACCAAAAGGGTCAAATAAAGCAAATCTGGAGAAAACACGGAATCATTTGATTGCCTTGGCTCGTCAAGAATTTGCCAAGCATGGGTTTCATGCCGCCTCTACCAATCACCTTATTAAAATCGCGGGTAGTTCTCGCGGTACCCTTTATCATCATTTTAAGGATAAA
>JBGAWJ010000133.1:0-2652 GCA_044227605.1 Alphaproteobacteria bacterium | reverse complement strand
GCTATGGCAATGGGTTTGGCATAATGTAACGTGAATGTCGCCATTTTTTTTGCCAGCGTTGTTAAAACGGGATGCGTCGATGCAGGCTCGGATGCTACTGTTACCGGGATAAATCTTAACAGGGCAGGCAAAACCGTCAAGGTCACTAAAAGGCAGATAAACAGGCTTGTTCCAGCCAACAAACCCAATTCGGATACCCCTTTGTAGTCAGTTGGGATAAACGCATAAAGTCCGATGGCAGTGGTGCCTGCACACAATAACAAAGAAGGACCGGTTGATATGAGCGTACTGCGTATTGCTATTTCTCTGTGGACATGATGCAGCAGGTTATCACGGTAGCGTAAACAAAAATGAATGGCATATTCAACTCCCAAGCCAATATTGGATACGGCAAAAGCAACTGAAATCAAATTTAACTCTTTTACGGAAATAGCAGCGAATGCCCCACAAAAGACCATGCCTAAAGCCAGCGTAAACAGTGTGGCAAGCGTCAATAAAATGGAGGAGTGGTAGGCAATCAATAAAATAACGAAAACCAATACGACCGAGAAAATACTGGCGTTAAAAGTACCGCTACTCATACCTACCAACTCATCATCTTCGAGGCCAGGCTCTCCTGTGACCCAAACTTTAACCGAAGGCAAATCAGGTTGCTGAATTTCAGTAATGGCTTTGCGGATAGCTTTAATCGCATTCTCGGCCGGACGGATTTGTGTGTAATCAAATCGGGGCGAGACATTAATAAAGCCTTTGTCAGAGCCCTGTCCGCTTAATTTTTTTTCAGCGATCAAGGTTTCCCAGGAGAGCAGATTATTTTCACCATTCATGCTTTTATGCAATGCCAGTGAAACCTTATTAATCAGCGATGGCAGATCGACGGGTAATTCCTGGTTTTTGTTGGAAGCGCTTAAAGCGTCTTCAAAAATTGAAAAAAAACCGGTCAAATTGGGCTCTTGGGCAATTCTGCCTATAAACGGCTGAGCTTGGGACAAGCTGTTGGATAAGGTCTGCAAATCATTAGTATCAAGATAAAGTAACCCGTTTTGATGAAGGAAATCGTTCTCGTTGGGAATATAAACCGAGTCAAAATTGGCTTTGTCAGCACTTAATAAACGCCCTAACCGCTTGGTCGCTGATTTGGTCAATTCGGGGGTATCGGATTCAACCACCAGTAAAAGCGTGTGCACATCTTGCGAGAAAGCCTCTTCAAAATTGTGTAGATTTTTTTGAAAAGGCGCATCAGGGGCAATCATATCGGTAGTATCCGTATTGATACTTAAATGACTGGCTGTATATTGCCATGCAAAAAAGGTGAGCAAACTGACCATTAACAGTACCAATACGGGATTGCGAAGAGTCCAGTTCCCCCAGTGGGAAAGAAGGTTGCGACTATATCTATTAAGCGACATTATTTTAGGATTCGGTTATTCAGACATTAATGAATGGTGAGACTATCCAAAGTGTTCAGAGCATCACTTCGGGATTCTATAAGTTCGTTACCCTGTTGCTGAATGAAAAGCGCGGGGATTTTTTCTGCATTGGCGACTTTCATCCCCTCTTTTTGACCAAGACAAAGCAGCGCGGTATCCCAGGCGTCAGCAATGGTCGGATCTTCATGAATGATGGTGATGGAAACCAGATTATGAGTAACCGGTCGCCCCGTGCGGGCATCAAGAATGTGGCTGTACCGCTTGCCCTCGTGATCGAAATAATGCCGGTATGTGCCTGAGGTCATGACCGCCATCGGTGACTCCTTGGGCATGGTAATGATTTTTTGCATGACCTGCTCCCCCGGCAGCGGTCTTTCTACGGCAATACGCCAGGCTTGCAAGTCCGGCTTGTGGCCAAGAGTTTTAAGTTCGCCGCCAATCTCGACGAGATAATTCTTTATGCCTTTTTGTTCCAGAGCCCGGCTGATTTTCCCAACGCTATAGCCTTGCGCGATGGACGATAAATCGACTTTCAAATTCGCTTGTCTTTTACGCAAATGGGTTTCATCTACCACTTCCAGCTTGCCCATACCGGTTTGGCTCAGTGTTTTAAGGATTGCAGTATCGTTTGGAATAGTCAGTTCATCGCCCCGAAAGCCCCATAGTTCGAACAAGGGTTTGATCGTTAAATCAAAGCAACCCTGAGTGGCCTGATGAACAGTTTGTGCGATGCGCACCAATGATACGATTTCGTTACCGACCTCCTGGTTATCAGTGTTCTCGTTACTGTTGAACTTCTCTATGATCGAGTCAAGCCGATAATTAGAAAGCGTTCTATCGATAGTATCGAGTTCGTTTTTAATGGTGGTTTCAATATCCTTGCCGTCCATCGGTAATTCGGACCAATAACTGATATGATAAGTTGTCCCCTGAGCAGAACCTTCAAGTTTTTGAACTGACGGGTCCGAACAACCCGTAAGTACGCTAAAGAATAGTATCAGCCCATAGTATTTGGATAAACTGAACTGCTCCATTTTGAAACTTTCCGTTTTAGTTATTAATCTCTGTTGATTCTTTATCATCACAATCTTTTTACCTGATTATTGCGGTACGATTTTTCTATTGTTAAATATTGCATTAGCGGAGTTACTTTATTTTAATTTGAAGTTCCGATGAGTTAGCCAGAAAAACTATGCAACGACGAAACCACACCCGCAAAGAT
>JBGAWJ010000132.1:0-2750 GCA_044227605.1 Alphaproteobacteria bacterium | reverse complement strand
CTTGGTAAGTAGCAAGCGATCTTAAGTCCTTACCCAGATAAATCGCTGGTGGCAACAGATCAATAGACTTATGGATTTCATACGTGTTGCCAATGAAGACTTTAAAACCTTTTTCTGCAGCGAAACAGGAAAGAAGCAGTTTAGCGTCAAATTCCCTAACTTGGATTTCAACAGGCACAATAAGATTTTTTAAGGAGGAGTGAGAGAATTTCATGAAATCAAACTACTTTCGGTGTACATATAGTAAAAGATGATTTTTTAGAATATAGAACTTCTGCCCATTGTAACTACGGGCGCTTCATATCACCAAAGTAATAGGGGTGTCAATTGAAGTAAAGTGTTGGTAGATGTTCAAGCTACCAGAAAAATTCTTATTAGGGTTGAAAACAGAAAAACCGTGTCAATAAGGCTTCAGAGAATGACGTGTGCAGGGGTTGGAATATTGATACCCCGTAGGTCAGACGCTTGGCAGGAATCGATGATAGCTTGCATTGAAGCACTACTCACGCTTCTTCAAAAACCAGTAAAAAAGGCTTGGTTATTCCACGCTATCTTCTATTTTTTCCATGTCCGCATCACTCAACCCAAAATGATGACCAATTTCATGGATTAATACATGCCGGACCACTTCTGCCAATGTATGATGCGAATTTTGCCAATAGCGGGTAATCGGTAAACGGTATAGGAAAATCCGGTTCTGATCAGAGGGTGTTGAAAGGTGGTTGCGGCTGGGCAAGGGCAGGCCGCGATATAAACCTAGAAGCTGGAACGGCGATTGCATACCAAAATGTTCCAGGGTAGAAGGGTCAGCAAAATCCTCGACAATAATCGCAAGCCCGTTTAACTGCTGCCGAAACATACGCGGCAGATAGGTTAGTGATTCTTCTGCCAATTGATGAAAAACCTCGGGTGAGGGGATGTTTCCTAACAATTTCTTTGCCTTTTTTTAAATGGTTATCCTGATTGCAAATGATGCTGATGAGGGAAAAAAACATTGAACCCTCTTGATTATTGCAAAAAATCTCCCATAATCATGGTATGGCAGTTATATAATAACGATTGAACCGCGTTTAAAGGGATATTCAAATGGCTTTACAACCAAATTTTAATAGGGGTGCTGTCCGTTCAGCTCCAGCAGTAGATGAAGGGCTTCGCCAATATATGTTGGGTATTTATACCTATATGAGCCTAGGGGTGTTATTAACCGGGCTGGTGGCCTATTTTGTAGGCAGCAATGATTACCTGCTATATTCTATATTCAGCTCAAAGGCTTTGACATGGATAGTTCTGTTAGCTCCCGTGGGTGTGGCCCTGGCCATCGGATTCAGGCTTGAGAAAATGAAAGCATCCACCGCCCAGCTCCTATTTTGGGTATATGCGGCGCTGATGGGTTTATCCTTGTCTACTATTTTTGCGGTTTATACCCAAGCATCTATTGCGAAGGTGTTCTTCGTAACCGCTGCCATGTTTGGCGGAATGAGCTTATATGGGTATACGACTAAAAAGAATCTTGCTGGCTTAGGCTCATTCCTGATTATGGGGGTTTGGGGGTTGATTGTTGCCTTGGTCGTGAATATGTTCTTGCGCTCGAGCGGGTTAGATTTTCTGATTTCCATCGTCGGCGTTCTGATATTTACGGGTCTAACCGCTTACGATACCCAAATTGCCAAAGCGTCCTATTCCGAAGCAGATGGCCTTGAGATGACGAAGAAAAAATCAATTATTTCGGCTTTAAATCTTTATTTGGATTTTATTAATATATTCATTTATATGCTGCGGTTTTTGGGAAACAGCAGGAACTAGGTTTTGCAGATATAGTTATAGCTGCCGAAAAACACCCAACCTTTGAAAGTTGGGTGTTTTTTTCTAGGTTTTAGCAAGTTGATAAATGAAAGTGGTTTTGAAGCTATTCCCGATAAGCATGATAAGACCGTTGGTCGTGTGGCGTACAAAAACATTGATATAAAACACAGTATTATTAGATACAGGGTGAGATATGCTAAAAAAATCACGTATCCTTATGGTTATGCTATCCTCACAATTGGCGGTATTTGGGGGGGCGCACGCTCTAGCCCAGCAGCCCCCTGGCCAAGAACGTCCACCGATGCCGGTTGAGGCTGGCCAGGTAGAGGTTGGGCAAGTTGTTTTTTCCATCCCAGCCATTGGATCTTTAAAATCATCTGAATCGGTGACCATCAGCGCTGAAATTGCTGGCCGGATATCGGAAATAATAGGCAAAGAGGGTCAACCCGTAAAAGCTGGTGAATTATTGGTTGCCTTGGATCCCTCCATTTATCAGGCGGAACTTGCACAGGCCCAAGCAAGCATTGCCTTAAGCAAGGCCAATTATCAGCGTGCAAGCGAACTTTTTGACAAACGTGTGGGCACTCAACAAGCGCGGGATGAAGCACAAGCAAGATTCCTGGCGGATGAAGCCAGTTTAGCGTCAGCGCAAGCGCGTCTTACGAAAACAAAAATATATGCCCCCTTTGATGGTGTTTTGGGGTTAAGGCGTGCCAGCGTGGGCCAATATGTATCGCCGGGGGAAATTGTTTTTAATTTGGAGGCAATTGACCCCTTGAAAATTGATTTTCGGATACCTGAAATATATTTAAGCAAAATTAAGATCGGGCAACGGGTTACCACAAAATTAGATGCTTTGCCGGGCAGAGAATATACGGGGACATTATATGCGATCGACCCGCTGATTGATCAAAATGGCCGCAGTATTTTAATCCGTGCTACTTTAC
>JBGAWJ010000131.1:0-2770 GCA_044227605.1 Alphaproteobacteria bacterium | reverse complement strand
GGCACTGCGCCGCTGTTCTTCAATTTCAAGCCCCAAATTCAAATTGCCACCGGTCAATAACGGCTCATATAACCGGCGGCCATTGGCATCCAACCCACCATAAATGATCCCACCCGGGCTGGTGCGGATACCGCGCACCGCATTTTCATCGGTTGCCAGCAGGGGTGGGTCAACCGCCTTCTGCGCGCCAACAATCATGGTTTTGGACATGGTGTTGAGCATTTTCACATCCGGCAAGGCAAGCATCGCCGGGCTGTCCCCGTAAACACCGCGGGAACGGGTTGACCAGCGCGGCACCATATAAGGGAATTCATGGAACCCCCCCTCCGCCAGTAAAATCTTTTCCTCCAAATTCACGTAAAAACTGGCCCAGTTCTTACCTTTGGCATCAAAGCGCTGCCGGTCGATATCTTCCCGTGGCATCACGCCATGCAGGAAGGTGAATTTACGGTCTGGCTCTTTCTCAGCCGCTTTCATGATTTTCTCGCCGCAAGTTCTCCCCCACCTTTGCAAGGCTTGCCGGGCCGTCCAGGAAAATTTGCGGATGACGGTATCGATATCGCCCCAATCATTTTCGGCAATGAAACATTCCATCAAGGGGCGGCAGGAATAATGGACGGCGTTTTGCCCAACCGCCTCCTCCACATAAAAAATACCGGTGCCGAAAGACACCAAATCAGCGTATAAATCCATGACGCGGCTATAGAAGCGCCCGCCATGGGCTGAAAAGGCATCACGCATGCGGCGGCTGGCATCATCCAGCCAACGGCGCGCCGTAAATTCCTGATTAAGCGCTGGATCTTGCGCTTGCAGGCTGAACCATTCATTCGCGGAATTGGTAATCATGCCCCACAACCCTGCCGCCAATTGCTCGGCCGCCAGCGCCGCCGTGCCGTCATATTGTTTTTGCAGGCGTTTTTCCCCCGCCTGACGCGGGAACACGCTATTACCCAAGGTAAAATCGGCCCGCATCGGATTAACCAATTCGGCAATTTCCTGCCAATGTTGTTCAAGTGGCATCCTTTCGGCCGCCAGTTGTTCTTGCCGCCTGATAAGTTCCAAGGCGCGCTGTTCAGGAACTGCCATATTATTCCCCCAACAATTTTTTGGTATAACTGGGGGCCGCCCCTAAAACATTTTCATCTGCCGAAAGTAGGGTTGATGAACGCCCTTTGGCCAGGCGCGCGCGCCGCCTTTCCTCCTCCATCGCCGCTAAAATGTCCGCATCCGACCGTTGTGGCGCTTCGGGAAGTTTTGGTGGTTTTGGTGTTTTGAATGGTCCTTTACACATATTTTTTCTCCCATGAAAAAAGAATGAAATCTTCCTGGTTTTTTCCGTATTTTCGCAAAACGGCTTCGGGCTCTGCCCCCAAATATTTCAGCCAGCGATGAACCACCGGCCTATCCGCAATCGCCATACATTCCGCCCGGTGCGCGTGCTGTGATAAGATAAATGGAATGAATTGGCGGCGGAGATAGCGGGTCACCTTGGCCGCAACCGCTGGCCAATCGTCGGTTGCAAACAGCCAAACCGACCATACACCCGGCCACATTTCAACCGCACCGAAGGCGGCAACAGGCGTATGGTCATGGTTGAGCGCCAATTGCCCCCAACGGGTGCCTTCATAGAGCTGCTGGGCAAATTCCTGCTCATCCTGCCGCCAGCGGGTGGCAAAAATTTCCCGCCGGTCATCCCCCCGCATATGCTGGACAACATATGCAAGGCTTGGCAAATGAAGCGGTTGGAACATGCTGTGCCCCTTAAAAAAAAATCAAATGAAAATTGTTGGGTGAAATAGCAGGCAGGCGACGGACAAGCCGAAACACCCGCCACAGCAGGAAGTAAATAGTCAGGATATTTTTGGAAATATCATAGCCCGGAAGACAGATAAGGGCTTCATGCAGGGTACGGCAAAACAGTGGTTAGCTGATGAATGATTGATTTCATTGCATAAGGCAGATTGGCATAGGATGTATTGCTTGGCCGCCTATAGCGCTAATCTGGAAGGTAGATTTGGGCAATTGAAAAGCCAGGGAATGGGCAAAAAAAAACCAACACTCGTTAAAGTGTTGGTTCGACCTCTTCCCTGATTACGATTTAACTGTACAGTCAGCTAACACTACTATTTATAAAGTTTCCCAAACATTATATTCTCACAGTACCAAGCTTTATTACCAATGTCAACCAAAAAAAATAGGCATGTTTTAAGGCGGGGTCAGAACGCCTTAAGAAAGGGCCAATCGCCAACATATAAGGCTGTTACACGGCATTGGCAATCCCTGAAATCCATGACGGACGTCATAAAGCCCCCTCCCTAAAAATGCGGTGGTGTAAGTAACGGTCGTTTTCTTGCTTTTTGAATATTGCCAGCCTTTGATAAAAATGGGCCAAATATTCCAAACAACGCTAGGGGATGGCGCGTTTATGGTAGCTGGGCCGCAACGCTAAACAGCCCTGTGAACAAAGATGGCGGATAGATCTTGAAAACGATCTAGGTGGGGTGTCCTGATGGTTAGCAGCCATAATCAACGGATAGATGAAAAATTTGTTGCAATAATTGTTGCGCCAACAATTCGGGGCGCACCCCCTGCACCGGCCATTTGCAACCTTGCTGGCTGGGTAATCCCGATTGCTGGCGCTTGTGAATGACATTCCCCGGTCCTTGGATAAAGCTTTCAATCATGACATAGCTCCCCCCGCCTTGTTCCGCCATCTGTCCAATCATCACCCCCCTTAATTGCTGCTGGTTTTGATCTATAATGGCTGCAA
>JBGAWJ010000130.1:0-2788 GCA_044227605.1 Alphaproteobacteria bacterium | reverse complement strand
ATTATCTTTCTAAGTTCATGTTCCCAATTGTTTTCAAAAACCATGTTAAAAGCAAGTTTTTCACTTGAATTGATAAACTTCATTTTACCCACTGGTTTTATTTCTTTTTCTGCAAACTGGTTTATGTAATCAAAAACCTTCTGTTTGTATTGGCTGTCTGGGTTGTCTAAATGGTCACCTTTGGTTTCAATAAATTGGATTTTTGTAATACCCGTGCTGTTGGCATCAAGTTTTACCAGAAAATCTGGGTATATCCGATCACGTTTCCACCCCTGTACATAATATTCAGTACCTTTAACCCCTAGCCTGTGCCACCATTTAACCGCTTCATTTTTATTTATAGCAAATGCAACTTTCTTTTCTAACCCGTTGTAAAGTGAGTTATATTGGGGTTGAAATATGTTTTTCTCCCAAGAAATACTGGATTCATTAATCTTTTTATTAACAATAATTTCATCCAGCATTTGCCAGTTTAATTGCAAAAACGGCTCAGCCAATAATTTGATGAATATTTTGCCCTCATCCAACTTTTTACGGAATAACGCCTCTGATTTTTCTAGCAACCATGCAAAACAGTCTTTCTTAATCTCATCGACAATGTAAACAGAATTAAAGGCAATGATGCTGTCGTCAAATTTTTTCTGCCTTAGTTCTGTAATTACCCTATTGATGACGACAGTCGCATGCCAGGGATTAGGTATTTTTTCCATCAATTGGCTTGCCATAAGGGCAATATCAATTTCAGCTTGGACCATTTCTGAATTTTTGGTTTTGTTGGATAATATAAACTCAAATTGCCTGTTGGTGTTATTTATATCCAAAGTTGTCATGATGGATTCAATAGAGGGGTTTGTTAAAATATTTAGAGTATCCGTTCGATCAAACTGATAACTCTCCCAATTAATTTCCGCTAGAATATCTTGATAATAATCAAATTTTCTTGGGTGTTGGCCGTCAATAACATTTAATTGTGGTATCAGAATTTTTTCTTGAAATTTTTCATTTCTTTTAAGAATAACTTTTTCAGTGCCCTCTATATCCGCCTGCTGCCCAACATTTATTTGGCCTTGAATATCACCCAGTCCCTCATCTTCAAGTCCTTTCTTAATACCTTCAACCGCCTCCCCTATTTCAGATTTATTGCAATACACAAAACATTGGTTAAGGGCTTCAACAGAAGTTTGGGTTGCATAAGGCTGGCGTAAAACCCGCCCTATGAATTGGGTTAAGGCGGTTTGCCCCCTTGTATTGGTTAATATAGTCAAAACATAAGCAAATGGGCAATCCCAGCCTTCTTTTAGGGCATCTTTGGTAATGATGTATTTAACGGGGCAAAGCTTATCCAGCAAATCTTCGTCTTTAATTTCGTCTTTTTCTGCAAGCTTAATTCTTATTTCGCTTTCGATTACACCCAAGTGATTGATCAAGTATTTCTTAACATCCTCAACATGGTCATAAGCATCATTTTTCTTTTTTGCCTCAGCTTTAATAACCATAATAGGACGGATATATTTGCCCTCGCTTTGTTGTATATGAACAGAGTGTTTTTGTAATTCCGCCAGTTTTTTATGGGCATGGTTAAGGGTTTGTCGCCAATTTCCTTCCTCACCATAAGAAGCAACATTGATGGGCAATTTTATCATTTGCTCTTTTTTAAGCTCGGTACCCCCCACATTAATCAAAACATTGCTGTTGGATTTAGGGGTAGCAGAAAGCTCCAATATAAAGCTTGGATTCAAGTTATTTAGGGTATTAAGGGCAAGCTGGGTGGTTGCCCGGTGACCTTCATCAATAATGACGATGGGTCGGCAAAGCCTTAAAACATTTCCTAAGGAATGTTTAATGGAAATACCTTGGATAACATCTGTGTCCGAAGAATCCAAACCCGCAACTTCAAGATTCAGGTGGGAACGCAAAAATTTATCATTGGCTACATAATCATCAATTTCGGGAAAAAAGCTTTCGAATTTGCCGCTATCCCTGAATATACGTAATGGTTCCTTATTGTCGCGGTTGCTCGATTGCAGCATTAACAGCATCACACATAAATTATCCTGAACATCTTGCCAGGTAAAGCGGTCATTTTTATCCAGTGTCAAGGTTTTGCCGCCACTGGTTTTATCCAGCATTTGGCGGTAGGGATGTTCTCGATCACGCAATTGCTGACTGGTTTGGATATAAATGGTTTCGCTGGGCACAACCCATAATACAAAACCATTGTTACGGTTGAAATAATCTTGATTGATACGCTGTACAGCACATGAAGCAAGCAAGGTTTTGCCACCCCCAGTTGGCACCTTGAAACATATGTTGGGAATGTGCCTAGCCATGCCATCTAAACGGCTAGAATAATTGGGGGAATGAACGGCAATTTTTGCCTTTATCTCTTGCCAAGCTAAGTTGCAATAATCAGATTTTTCTGGATGGGTTGCTTCTTTGCCTTTTGATATTTGGAACTCATAATAATCTTGCTTATCAGCCTTTTGCTTTTTTAAAGATTGCAAAAAGCTTTCCAAGGATTCAATAACCTTGATTTGATAATCTTTAAGCTCCATTGTTATTTACCCACCACTTTATGGATGGCGTAAGGTAATTGGCAAAAACTGATATGATGGGCGTTAAGTTCATTTTGACCCATATATTTGGCCGAGGCAAAAACCAGCTTTTGTTTTTTACTGTTTCTGGCAGCAATTGCTTCAACTTTTTTATTATTAAGGGCAGATTCATTGCTTCTTAAAAAAGAAATATCAGGTTGATAGATCAGGTATATCTGGTATAAATCTGTTTC
>JBGAWJ010000012.1:0-24296 GCA_044227605.1 Alphaproteobacteria bacterium | reverse complement strand
CTCGGATTATTCAACTGGCTCTCGAGCGGTTACGTAAAATTTTGGGCTTACCGAACAACGCGACCCCTCATGCGTTGCGCCATAGCTTTGCCACCCATTTATTATCGGCAGGCGGCGATTTACGCACCATCCAAGAGTTATTAGGCCACGCTTCCTTATCGACAACCCAGCGCTATACAGCCGTTAGCAGCCAGCAGATTTTAGATATCTATAAAAAATCGCATCCCCGTGCGAAAACTGGCGGTTATAAATGAGTGCCACCAACGGTCAACCCTTCGATTTTGATAGTAGGTTGGCCAACCCCCACCGGCACACTTTGCCCATCCTTGCCGCAAGTGCCGATCCCGGCGTCAAGTTTTAAATCATTCCCGATCATCTTCACTTTTGTTAAAATATCAGGGCCATTGCCGATTAGGGTTGCCCCTTTGACCGATTTGCCGATCCGCCCATTTTCAATCATATAAGCCTCGGAGGTGCTGAAGACAAATTTGCCAGAAGTAATATCCACCTGTCCGCCTGAAAAATTCACCGCATATAAACCTTTCTTAACGGATTTGATAATTTCATCAGAACTATGCCGACCGTTTTCCATCAAGGTATTGGTCATGCGGGGCATGGGCAGATGTGCGTAACTTTGCCTACGACCATTGCCGGTGGAACAGCTGTCCATTAAACGCGCATTTTGACGATCCTGTAGATAGTTGACTAAAATGCCATTTTCAATCAGAACAGTCCTTTGCGTCGGCGTGCCTTCATCGTCTATTATCAAGGAACCCCGCCTTTCTGATAAGGTACCGTCATCGATAACGGTCACACCTGAAGCAGCAACCTGTTTTCCCAAAAGTTCAGAAAAAGCCGACGTTTTTTTCCGGTTGAAATCACCCTCTAATCCATGGCCGATGGCTTCATGTAACAGAACACCAGGCCATCCTGAGCCCAAAACGACGGTCATTTCACCGGCGGGCGCTGGTTGGGATTCAAGGTTAATCAGGGCTTGACGTACGGCTTCATCCACCGATTTTTTCCATGAATCCTGTTCAGTGAAGAGTTGATACCCAACCCTTCCCCCAATGCCGCAGGAGCCCATCTCCTGTCTATCACCTTTTGTAACCATGACGCTAACATTTAACCGGACTAAGGGACGGACGTCGGTGTAAAACGAGCCATCGGCACGGATAATCTGAATCACTTGCCAGGAACCTAGTAAAGAACACATCACCTGTTTAACCGATACGTCCTTTTGCCGGGCATAGGCATCAATTTGTTTTAACAAAGAAATTTTTGCGGCTGTATCCATACCCATTAACGGATTGTGATCAGTATATAACAGCTGGTTTGTGCGAGCTGGATTTTCTGATAAATTGATTGAGGCGGTAATAGGAATAGACCTAACTGTACTTGCCGCACGCAACAAAGATTTTTCATTTAATTCATTAGAATGAGCATAAGCGGCCACATCGCCAATGACACGCCTTAACCCAAAACCTTGGATCACATCAAAGCTTGAGTTTTTTAAGATGCCGTCATCGAACGCAAATGCTTCATTTTGGCGGTATTCAAGAAATAATTCGCCATCCTCCGCCCCTTTTAAGCTGTTTTGGACAATAGCGGTGGTCTTTTGGTGATCCAATAAGTTAAAGAAGTGATGATCAGCTGCTTGCGAGGCTTTTGTCATGGGTATTTTATTCCCTATTCATTGGTATGGCATCAGAGCATATTTATATGTAGCGCCTTTTATCGTGTTTTAAATATCGCGTTCCCGAAAATTGCGTCACAACGCCGCATTGGTGGACAAAGATAATCCGGGCGCGCGCAGCAATTCTTTGCGGGATTAGATTGTACAGGATTTAAACGCATAAACCAACATCTGGTTTTGATTGCAGTTATTTTGCATTTTTTAGCTTCAGCTGCTTGGCAGACTAGACAATAATAGGATAATAAGCTTAGGATGGCTACCAAGATAAGTAAACATTTTCCGTAACAAGGTCTTTTTTCATATTGCCCTAACCTGTTATAAGTAATAAATGAGTATATGGCTAGGACTCTTTCCATGTTATTTATTCGTCCGTCATTAAAATCTAAGGGATGCCCTGTAATGTTTCAAAAGCTTATTTACAGCTTTATTTTTTTGTTGATGAGTTTCAGTATGGATTTGGCTCAAGCAGCCGAATCTGTTCAACTCTGGCAGATAGGGCTGCCAGTGCCAGCGTCACCGCGAATGCAAGCCATTGAAGATTTTCATGATCTTCTTTTGGTGATCATTAGCGCTATTGTCATCTTTGTGTTGGTATTGATGGCAATAACGGTTATCCGTTTTCGTGATAAACCTGGCCGGGTGCCTTCAAAAACCTCACACAATACCCTAATTGAGGTGCTGTGGACAGTGGTGCCGGTGCTGATCTTGGTGGTTATTGCCATTCCTTCCTTGCGTATTTTAAATCAGTTTGACCGCATCCCCACGGCTGTGGGCGAACCAGTTTCGGAAATGACACTCAAGGCCATTGGCCATCAATGGTATTGGTCTTATGAATATCCGGACAGTAATGTTGCTTTTGATGCCTTGATGATTCCGGATGATAAAATTCAACCAGGTCAGCAACGGTTACTTGAAACCGATAATCGGATCGTTTTGCCTATTAACACCCCCATTCGATTACAAACCACATCGATGGATGTCATCCACTCATTTGCAGTACCAGCCTTTGGCATTAAATTGGATGCTGTTCCCGGACGTTTAAATGAAACTTGGATGATGATTACCAAAGAAGGTGTTTATTATGGCCAATGTTCTGAAATATGCGGAACTGGCCACGGTTTTATGCCGATCACCATTGAAGCGGTTTCAAAAGAAAAGTTTCAAGAATGGTTGGAGGAGGCAAAAACAAAGTTTGCTTTCTTCACTAATCCATCGATCCTCTTCGTTGCGAATCAGGAGAAAAGATAAAATGTCTGTTCATTCGGTTAGCGTCTCTGCGGAAGCAATCCGTCCAACCCACGAACATCATGACCAGGGTCATGATCACCAGCCGAGTGGTTGGCGGCGTTTTTTGTTTTCGACCAATCACAAAGATATTGGTACTCTTTATATCATTTTTTCGATCATTGCAGGGTTAATTGGGGCTGCTTCATCTATTTTAATGCGGATGGAATTACAAAATCCATCAATGCAGTTTTTAACATTAGCAGATGGCTCCCCTGACGGGCAGCTATGGAACGTGATTATCACTGCACATGGCTTGATCATGGTGTTTTTTGTGGTTATGCCAGCGTTAATTGGCGGTTTCGGCAATTGGTTTGTGCCCTTGATGATAGGGGCACCCGACATGGCATTCCCCAGAATGAACAATATAAGTTTCTGGCTTCTGGTGCCCGCATTTTTGTTATTAGGCGCCTCTGCCTTTGTTGATGGTGGGGCAGGAACGGGCTGGACAGTTTATCCACCACTTTCAGGCTCGCTTGGGCATTCCAGTGCTGCGGTTGATATGGCGATCTTCGCACTTCATTTGGCCGGTATCTCGTCAATCCTGGGGGCGATTAACTTTATCACGACAATCTTCAATATGCGTGCTCCCGGTATGGTGCTGCATAAAATGCCCCTATTTGCTTGGGCTATGTTAGTGACTTCGTTCTTACTGCTATTGTCGGTGCCGGTATTGGGTGGGGCTATCACCATGTTGTTGACCGACCGTAATTTCGGCACACATTTTTTCGATCCGGCCGGTGGTGGGGATCCGTTATTGTTCCAGCATCTATTTTGGTTTTTTGGCCATCCAGAAGTTTATATTATGATTTTGCCAGCTTTTGGCATTATCAGTCACATTGTTTCCACTTTCTCCCGCAAGCCTGTGTTTGGATATTTAGGCATGGTTTACGCGATGGTTTCAATTGGGGTGATTGGGTTCATTGTCTGGGCGCATCATATGTTTACTGTTGGTTTAGACTTAAACACAAAAAAATATTTCACCATCGCCACCATGGTTATTGCCGTGCCGACTGGCATTAAAATTTTTAGCTGGATTGCTACTATGTGGGGCGGGGCTATCAGGCTGAAAACCCCCATGTTGTGGGCAATCGGGTTTATATTTTTGTTTACGGTAGGCGGGGTAACCGGTGTTGTGTTATCAAATGCCAGTATTGATGTTTACATGCATGACACGTACTACGTTGTCGCTCATTTCCATTATGTGTTGTCATTAGGGGCGCTTTTTGCGATATTTGCTGGCTTTTATTACTGGATTGGCAAAATGTCTGGTCGCCAATATAACGAAACATTAGGAAGAATCCATTTTTGGCTGACTTTCATTGGCGTTAATTTAACCTTCTTCCCCATGCATTTTCTGGGATTGGCTGGCATGCCAAGACGCATTCCAGATTATAGCGATATTTATGCAGGTTGGAATTTTGTAGCCTCAATCGGTTCATATATTTCAGGGGCTGCCACTTTGTTTTTTGTAGGGATTGTTATCCATACCCTGCGGGCCGGTAAACCTGCTGCTGACAATCCTTGGGGTGAGGGGGCTGATACACTGGAATGGACCGTCAGTTCGCCTCCCCCATTCCATACTTTTGAGGAACAACCGCGTATCTCTTAAAAAAGGGTGGTTGATGAGGTTCATTAGAAAATGGGTATACCAGCTTCCATAAGTAAGATAGCGCCTGCTTACCTGCCTGCGGATCGATATTCAGGTTCGGTTCGTGATTATTTGGCTTTGCTGAAACCCCGGGTGATGGCGCTTGTGGTCTTTACGGGTGTTGCAGGCTTGGTAATTGCCCCAGGGCTTATTCACCCGTTCTTGGCCTTGGTGGCTATTTTGTGTATTGCCTTATCATCAGGGGGTGCTGCTGCCGTTAACATGTGGTACGAACAAGATCTGGACCGTTTGATGAAGCGTACCCAGCAGCGGCCGCTTGTTCGTGGTGTTATTCCGCCGTCTGAGGCGTTAGCGTTGGGAGTAATTTTAAATATCTTTTCCTTTGTATTAATGGGTCTTGCCACGAATTGGCTGGCTGCAGGCCTGTTGGTGGCAGCCAGTTTTTTCTATATTTTTATTTACACGGTTTGGTTGAAGCGTCGCACCCCCCAAAACATTGTCATTGGCGGGGCGGCCGGATCTTTTCCACCATTGATTGGGTGGGTCGCAGTTACCGGTCGGATAGAACTATTACCTATCCTATTGTTCTTGATTATTTTTCTTTGGACGCCACCGCATTTTTGGTCACTGGCTTTATACCGTTCAGATGATTATAAGGTCGCAGGTATTCCCATGTTACCGGTTGTGCGCGGTCGTTTTATCACATGTTTGAATATCGTGGGTTATCTGATATTATTGATTACGGTCTCCATCATGCCATGGTTGCTGGGTGAAACCGGTATTTTTTACGGGATTACTGCCTTGATATCAGGATTAACATGGTTCTCGGAGGCCATTAAGTTATTATGGAAAGATGACCACCGGATTGCTAAAAAATCTTTTTCCTTTTCTATATTGTATCTTTTGATATTATTTATTGCTTTAATTATTGACTATTATTTTAGGTGAAAAATGCTTCCTACCACTTTAGTCAAGCAAAAGAGCTCGCCTGCAAAATTGCCAGTTAGGCAACATAGCAAGAATTTGTTTTTGTTAACAATACTTGGATTGATAGTGGTATTCATTTACTGGATCACCATCATAAAAATGTCAGGATAAAAAATCATCCCTATGAGTAATCATAAAAACCGCAAAACCAGCTTTGTTTTAGGTGGCCTCGTGATAGCGATGATTGGCCTAAGTTTTGCCTCCGTTCCTTTATATAGGTTGTTTTGCCAAGTAACCGGTTTTGGGGGAACGCCACAACGGGCAATGGACAACGTCAACCATCCTGATCGTGCAAGCAGGTTTCTAACCATCCGTTTCAATGCGGATACAGATCCTGCGTTGGCTTGGAAATTTGCACCCGTGCAGTCGCACATGCAGGTGGTCATCGGGGAAACTGAATTGGCCTTTTATCAGGCGACCAATCTTGCCAATCAAGCAATAACAGGGCAAGCCACTTTCAATGTAACGCCTGATAAAGCCGGTCCTTATTTTTATAAAATTGCTTGTTTTTGCTTTGACCAACAAACATTGCAGGCCCATCAATCGGTGGATATGCCGGTCAGTTTTTACATCGATCAAGAATTTTTGAATGATCCCGACATGGTTGATGTGAAAACCATCACGCTGTCCTATACTTTTTTCCGTGCGCCTGATGGTGCACAATCTACTTCCCAACTTTCTCAACCCCTAACCCCTGCAAAAGAGGTTTATCCATGAGCCAGTTACACCCTGCCAGCAATCCCCATCAACATCCTTATCACCTGGTTAATCCTAGCCCATGGCCCATTATGGGGGCGTTTTCAGCTGGCTTACTCGCGGTTGGCGCGTTGCTTTACATGCGTCAGGTAACACCTTGGGTTTTGTATGCCGGTGGCGCTATGATTCTGCTCACCATGTTTTTATGGTGGCGCGATGTTGTCCATGAATCTGTGGTGGAACATGCCCATACCGCTGTAGTGAAGATTGGCTTGAGGTATGGCATGCTGTTATTTATTGCTTCAGAGGTTATGTTTTTTGCGGCCTTCTTTTGGGCTTATTTTAACGCCAGCTTATTTCCGACCGAGGCGATAGGGTATATATGGCCGCCTAAAGAAATCCAAACCTTTAACCCTTTTGAATTGCCCTTGATGAATACTTTGATTCTGCTTTTGTCGGGTACAACAGTCACCTGGGCCCATCATGCCGTACTCGAGGGGGATCGGAAAGGGCTGTTACAGGGGTTGGGAGCAACCATCATACTGGGTTTGTTTTTTACGGTTGTCCAAATTTATGAATATAGCCATGCCTCTTTTGGGTTCCGCGAGGGGATTTATGCCACAACCTTCTATATGGCCACCGGTTTCCATGGTGCCCATGTGATTATAGGTACAATCTTTCTGATTGTGTGTTTTTTCCGGGCGTATAAAGGCCATTTTACCTCTGAAAAGCATTTTGGTTTTGAAGCAGCGGCCTGGTATTGGCATTTTGTAGACGTTGTATGGTTATTTTTATTCGTTTCTATATATATTGCTGGATCCGGTATTTCGGGGGGACATTAGAACATATGGGGACAACCACACCGGGCGGGTCTGTTTTTCTGCAAGGCATCGGGTGTCGTTGTCCTAGGTGCCGTCAAGCTAAATTGTTCCGGGGGTTTCTGCAGTTGCAGGCGCAATGCCCCAATTGCGGATTAAACCTAAAAAATGCGGAAAATGGGGATGGGGCGGCTTTCTTCTCGATTTTTATAATTGGAGCAGTGGTTGCTTGCTTGGCCTGGCTGTTGGAAGAAATTGCCTCACCGGCTTTGTGGGTACATTATGTTATTTGGTTTCCCGTGATTATAATGATGGCTTTGGGGTTACTGCGTCCAGCAAAATCAGTGCTGATAGCTTACCAATATCGCTATCATCCCCAAGCTTTCGACGATGAAGTATCTCCATGAAAACAGACCGTTCCATTCCTTTATGGCTGGTGATGTTGTTTGTGGCTGTTTTCTTGGGGCTGTCGGGCTGGCAATTTTATCGGCTGGTTTGGAAAGAAAGTCTGATTACCGAACGTCAAGATAAATTAACTATGCCGCCTTTGACCTGGCCTATTGTTGCCCAATCAGTGCCAGATTTATATTTCCGTCGCAGCCAATTGACGGGACGTTTTGACCATTCGCATGAAATGTATCTGGTGGCAGGATCGCGCCAGGGAGAATCTGGATTTAATGTGTTAGTGCCATTTTATTTAGAAAATGGTTTGGCGATTATTGTCAACCGGGGCTGGGTACCGGCGCATAAAAAAGATCCCGCTACCCGTTCGGCAGGAGTGACGAGTGGATTGATCACCATTGAGGGGATTTTGCGCCCGGGGATGCAACAAGGGTTGTTTGTCCCAAACAATATTTCGGAGAAAAATACTTGGGTTTGGGTTGATCTACCAGCCATGATCAATTATGCCAAAATACCCCATTATATCCCATTTTTACTGTATATGGATATTGATGATAAAGCGGTGCCGGGCGGATTTCCGATCGGCGGTCAAACCCCCCTTGAATTACCGAATAATCATTTGGAATATGCCTTGACCTGGTTATTGTTGGCGTTACTTGTCAGTCTTCTGTATTATTTTCATCCATATCTAAATAAACCAAAGTAAAGCCAGAGTGATTGAATAGGATGATATGAACGGCGATTTAAAAAGTTACCATCAGTTAGAAAAAGGTTTTCAAGAAATATCTTTATTACAAGAGATTATCAATCTTCTGGATTGGGATATGAATACGGTCATGCCGCTCAATGCATCTGGGGGCAGGGGGAAACAGTTAGCTTTCTTAAAAGTTAAACACCATCAGCAACTGACGGCACCTGAAATGGAAGGATTGCTGGAAAAGGCAGGGGCTGAAGAAGAAAAACTAACCAACTGGCAACAAGCTAATATCCGTGAGATGAAACGCCATTTTACCCATGCCGCAGCGATGCCTGAGGAATTAGTTAATCAGCTGGCGTTGATCAGTAATAATTGTGAAAAAAAATGGCGTTTGGCTAAACAACAAGGCGATTTTTCGATTGTTCAAGAAGACCTTGCAGTCCTGGTTGCCTTAACCCAGGAGAAAGCGCTAATAAAGGCCAATAAATTGCATTGTGAGCCTTATGATGCGTTACTTAATCAATATGAGCCCGACTTAACGATGGAACAGCTGAGTCCCATTTTTCAGGATTTACAATCTTTTTTGCCTAATTTTGTGAAAGAGGTAACTGCTAAGCAAGACAATAATAGACTGCCAGAAAATCCGAAAATGGCGATTGATACCCAAATCGAGGTTATCCGACACATTATTCAGGCCATGTCGTTTGATTTTGAAAGCGGCAGGCTGGATACTACGTTACATTCCTTTTCATCAGGCAGTATGGATGACCTGCGGGTGGCTGTCCATTTTGAAGAGAATAATTTTTTATCTGGATTGAGGGGGGCCATCCATGAAATCGGCCATGCTTTTTACGAACATGGATTGCCAGCCGCTTGGCGATACCAACCGGTTGGTTGGGCGCGTGGCATGGCGTTACATGAAAGCCAGTCTTTAATCTGGGAAAAGCAAATCAGCCAAACGCCAGAATTTTGGAATTTCCTGGCCACTTTTTTAAAACGAAAATTACCATCCCCCTATGATAAATGGCGTTTTGAAGATCTACAACAGATAACTAAACGTGTGCAACCCAGTCTCATTCGGGCGGAATCGGATGAAGTGACGTATCCGTTGCATATCATCGTGCGTTATAATATAGAACAGGCTTTAATCACCGGGCAGTTAAAGGTGGCTGATATTCCACACATTTGGAATGAACAAATGCACAATCTGTTAGGGGTTGTGCCAACCTCTGATCGCGAAGGCTGTTTGCAAGATATTCATTGGTATGAAGGGTCTTTTGGGTATTTTCCTACCTATAGTTTAGGGGCCTTGATGGCTGCCCAATTATTTGAGGCTGCACTCAAGCAAATTCCTTGCTTAAAAGAAAAGATTGCTAGGGGGCAATTTGGAGATTTTCGGAACTGGTTACGCACCCAAGTGCATCAAAAAGCCTCTGCGTATTCAACCAATCAAATCCTTGAGCAGGCAACCGGTACGGGCTTAACAACCAAATCTTTCAAAAAACATCTGCAGCAGCGATATTTGAATTCGTTATCTTAGGAATTGCATCACCCCATGACTTCTCAACCCTTTTCTCCGGCTTTTGCAAAACACATTAAATTAACAACCTTGCCGAACGGATTAAGGATTGTCACGGATACGATGCGGCATGTGGAAACGGTAGCAGTAGGGGTTTGGGCAAATGTTGGTACCCGTCATGAACCTGCTAAATTAAATGGCATTGCCCATTTGCTTGAACATATGATGTTTAAGGGAACCACCAGCCGTTCTGCCCGGGATATTTCCATTGAAATTGAAAATGTTGGGGGGCATATGAATGCGTATACGGCCCGGGAACAAACTGCTTATTATGTAAGGTTAGTGGCAGAGGAGATGCCATTGGCTTTATCAATTCTGGCCGATATTATACAAAATTCCACTTTTGAAGAAGCAGAATTGGAGCGGGAACGAACCGTTATTATCCAAGAATTGGCACAGGTAGAAGATACGCCTGATGATATAGTGTTAGATTATTTTCAACAAGCGGCTTATCCTAAACAGCCTTTGGGGTTGCCAATTTTAGGTAATGGCAAAATTGTCCAGAAAATTACACGCCAAGATGTGCAGGATTACTACCAAAAACATTACGCAGCCTCCAACCTTTTATTGGCCGCTGCTGGTAAAGTTGATCACGAAAAATTTGTTGAAATGGTAAGGAAATTTTTTGATCATTTGGCAGAAACACCTGCGAAATCTTTTATTCCTGGCAGGTATGTTGGGGGGGATTGTCGTATTAAAAAGTCTGCGGAGCAAACCCACTTGGTTATTGGTTTCTCAGCTCCCCATTGTCATGAGCCTGATTTTTATGCCTTACAGTTGTTGACCGGGATCCTAGGGGGTGGTATGTCCTCACGGCTTTTTCAGGAAGTTCGTGAAAAAAGGGGGCTGGCCTATAATATCCACAGTTTTAGTGCCTCATACCTGGATGCAGGATTATTTGGTGTTTATGCTGGTACCAGCACTCAAAATGCAGCAGGAACTTTAGAAATTATTTGCCAAGAAATGCTTAAATTAACTCAAAATATGACGGCAGAAGAAATTGAAAGAGCAAGGCGGCAATTATTTGCGGGCATGAAAATCGCCCAAGAAAGTGTTGGGGCGCGTTGCGAACAAATTGCCCAGCAGATTTTGACTTATAACCACCCCCTTGATCCTCAATTCATTAAGAAAAGTTTGTTGCAAATTACAAAAACAGATTTGGAAAAATTGCTGGGAAAAATTTTGTCGACCCCCCTAACTTTTACAGCTTTGGGCGGGGCTGCTAAAAACTTAGAGGGGTATGAAGCAATCCAGAAACGCTTCCGTTAACCCATCAGGCATGGCCATAATCGGAAGAAAGCTGACTGACAGAAATCCCTATCTTCCCAACCGATAAGGCCCATTTTTCATTCAAATTGATGGGACTAAAGATAATGCTTTCATCGCTTGGGGTGGCTAACCAACTATTTTCTTGGATTTCTTTTTCTAGTTGGTGGGCAGTCCAGCCAGTATATCCCAAAGCTAATAAATAATTCTTGGGGCCTTGGTTGGTGGCAATAAGCTTCAAGAGATCGAGGGAAGCCGTTAGCCCGAAATGCTTATTGACAAGGATGGTACCAGTTTCTTGGTAATCAAGGCTGTGCAGGACAAAACCGCGGCTTGTTTCAATAGGGCCGCCAAAATAAATAGGTGTATTGCGAGATACTTCATCCTGGATCCCCAATTGCTGAAGAATCTCACGAAAAGAAATTGAACCTACCAAACGGTTAATAATTAAACCCATTGCCCCTTGGTCATTGTGGACGCAGATATATACGACACTTTGGTTAAAACGGTTGTCCGGGATCTGGGGCATAGCCACCAATAATTGGCCTGTTAAATAACCATTAGTATTTAGGTATTTCACATCGTTCTCCCGATTTCAAAATACCCCGTAACTGGGGCCTATAAATGATTGTTACGTCAGAGGTGGACCCTCACAGGTTATGACATACGGGAACGGATCCAAGATACTTATGGTAGACTAGCATGGATCGGCAAAAAAAACAGGGAAAATAATTTTACGTGAGATATTAATTTTTTACCTTCCGCAGCAATTCTCTATCACCTACCATAAAAAAAGGATATGTTGAGTAGTCGAGCAAAGGGTAGACAAACGTTCCATTGGTTGGGAACAGAAGAAATAACGTGACATATGATAAAAAAATATTTCATTCTTGGTTGGTTGGTTGGGATAGTATGTTCTAGTCAATCCATAGCCTTAACAACAGAATGGCAAATCCAATCTTATAGCCAGGTTCGCCTGTTGGCTAGTATGGCTGATACCGATAAGGTCGGAATGTGGCAATTAGGGTTAGAAATAAAACTGGCAGAGGGTTGGAAAACCTATTGGCGGATGCCGGGGGCTGCAGGGTTGCCGCCAACGATTGATTGGGGAAAATCTGATAATGTCCAATCGATGCAATTGCAATGGCCGACACCCCAGCGCCACCATCTATTAGGGTTTGATACATTTGGCTATCAACAACATGTTGTTTTCCCCATCGAATGGGTGCCGCAAAATCCGGCGAAACCATCCACCCTTATTTTGCAAGTGGAATATATGATTTGCAAAGATATTTGCATTCCGTACCTGGAGGAACTGCAGTTAACTTTACCGGCAACGGGTAGCACCCTATTTGATATTGAAGCAGCTGGGTTGCTTGAACATTTCCAGCATTTGTTGCCGAGACCGCTAGCAGCAACGGCCATCAAAATCTTGGGAACGACCGTTCAAAGAAAATCCGCAGGCGATCAACTGGTCATCACCTGGATCGACGAATCACCAATTCCTATCAAAACATTAGATATGATTGCTGAGATCAAGGGGACAGTTATCTCGGGCATGCCTCAAATAACGATTTTGGGCCAAGGCCGGATCCAGTTGATCATGCCAGTTGTGGATACTATCAGCGGCCAGCCAGCATTTTTGCCCAATAACGGCCCCATGCTGTTGACGGTGTTACCTGCCGGGCAAACAGCCATCGAAATCCTTTTGAATGTTCAAGATTTGATCATTCTTGATGAGGGGGGAAAGGCGCCATCAACCCCTGACATTTGGTATTTTTTGCTGTTAGCTTTATTAGGGGGGGCTATTTTAAATTTGATGCCCTGCGTATTACCGGTACTTTCATTGAAATTCTTTGGGCTTTTGCAACAAGGTCTTCAAACGCGCAACCAAACAAGATTATCCTTTCTGATGACCAGTGCGGGAATTATTGCCTCGTTTATATTATTAGCGACCTTCTTAGCTTTTATTAAATTATCCGGTCAATCCTTGGGATGGGGTATCCAATTCCAGGAACCAGTTTTCCTTATTTTGCTGGCGGCCCTTACAACTTTTTTTGCAGCCTCTTTGTGGGGTTGGGTTGATCTTGCCTTGCCTGCTGTAGCCGGCAAATTATTAGGCCACACCCAACCAAAAATGGGTAAACACCCGAAAAATCCTTCTTTACCACAAGCATTTTTCACGGGGTTTCTTGCCACTTTATTAGCGACCCCATGTTCAGCCCCTTTTGTGACCACGGCAATAGGTTTTGCCTTGACGCAAGACCTGCCCACCCTGTTTTTAATATTTGTGACTATGGCGATAGGCTTAGCATCCCCTTATATCTTGGTGGCCTTATTTCCCGCCATCACCCGGTTTTTGCCTAAACCAGGCCGTTGGATGATTTATTTAAAAATAGCGATGGGAGTATTGCTGTTGTTCACCAGCGGTTGGCTGATATGGGTATTAAGCCAACTTTTAGATCCATCTTGGGTTTTATTGGTTGGTTTTTTATTGGTGGCAGGGTTGGGAGTCCTTGGGGCAAAACAATATGGATTTTTAAAAAATCATCAGGCTATTACCAGGGTTTATTTGGCGGGGATTTTATTGGGGTTGGTTGCTGTCGGTTATGGGGCGCCTTACCGGGTTAAAACATTGCCAAACCTCGAGGCTAATTGGCAAGAATTTGATGAACAAAAGATTGATGCTTTGGTCAGGCAAGGAAAAACAGTTTTTGTTGATGTGACGGCTGCCTGGTGTTTGACTTGTCTTGCGAATGAACAATTGGTGCTTAAGGATCCTGATATTATCAAAGCCATGTCCCAAGATCATGTGGTCGCGATGCAGGCGGATTGGACAAGGCCGGATGAGAAAATTTTAGCTTATCTCAAGAAATTTAATCGGTTCGGCATTCCCATGAATGTGGTGTATAACCCACAATATCCGCAAGGTTTGGTGTTGCCGGTTTTATTACATGTAGGAATGGTTAGGGATTATTTGCGATAAAGCTATTGCTTAGGAATTTTTTAACAGCGGATCAGGCCTCTTCCTTAGAAAATTTTCGCCCCAAACCTAATTCTTCTAGTCCCTTACGTGCCAACTCATCTGCTCGTTCATTTTCAGGATGGCCACTATGACCTTTAACCCAATGCCAGGCAACTTGATGCTGTTGGTTCAGTTGGTCAAGCTTTTGCCACAAATCCAGATTCTTGACCTGTTTTTTATGACTGCCTTGCCAATTCTGTTTCTTCCAGGTTTTTATCCATTCGGTAATGCCTTTCTTAACATATTGGCTATCTGTATATAAACGAACAGGCAGTTTTTTGGTAAGCGCTGTTAAGGCTTGGATAGGAGCCATTAATTCCATGCGGTTATTGGTGGTTTGTAGCTCGCCTCCCCATAATTCCTTTTCATAGGAACCATACCGCAGGATGGCACCCCATCCGCCAGGACCCGGATTGCCTTGGCAAGCGCCATCCGTAAAAATTTCAATACAGTTCTCAGGGTTTTCTAAAGATTTCGCTGCCACAATCAACCTTTTCAATGAACGGCTTTGTTTTAATAATCGTATTTTTCTATCATGGATATTAAAAAGTAATAGAGAAGGAAATAGCTACCAGTTATAGTAGATAATAGAAACCTGTGATTATCTATCAGCAATAAACGGTACATTTTTTAAAAACAGTTTCGTTTGCTGATAGTAAAAAACCCAGCTTCTGGCTGGGTTTTTGATTGTGTGGCAGACAAGATAGGCATTAATATACATTCATATGATGAATAGTAATTACCGAACTTTCCTATCCATTCATCGTCCGGGGCAGTTTGAAATGGACATGTTCTTCCGTGACTTTCACTTCTTCAATAGAAACCGTAAAATGTTCCCGGCAGGCCGATATCACTTCTTCCACCAAAATTTCTGGGGCGGAGGCACCTGCCGAAATACCTAAACGTTTGGTGTCCGCCAACCATGTCCAATCAATATCGGCGGCGCGTTGCGCCAAGGTTGCTTTCGGACAGCCTGCTGATTTTGCCACTTCAACTAACCGCATGGAATTTGACGAATTAGGGGCACCAATCACGATAAAAGCATCGCAAGAAGGCGCGACGGCCTTTACGGCTTGTTGCCGATTGGTGGTCGCGTAACAAATATCCTCCTTTTTGGGGCCATAAATTTTGGGAAAACGCCGCTTTAAAACAGCAATGGTTGCGGCAGCTTCATCGATCGATAAAGTGGTTTGCGTCGTATAGGCTAACTCTCCCGCCGGAACTTTAATTTTCTCGGCATCCAAAGGGCCCTCCACCAAGGTGATGGAACCATTGGGCAATTGTCCCATAGTACCAATGACTTCTGGATGGCTTTTATGGCCAATCAACAAAATATGTCTGCCAACCTGAAAATGCCGCTCTGCCTCCCGGTGTACTTTGCTAACCAACGGGCAAGTGGCATCTAAATAAATCATCTTTCTTTCTTCTGCTTGGGCTGGTACCACTTTTGGTACCCCATGCGCTGAAAAAACCACGGGACGATTGCTGGGCACATCATCTAATTCCTCTACGAAAATAGCCCCTTTCGCCTCGAGTGATTCTACCACAAAACGGTTATGGACAATTTCATGCCGGACATATACGGGGGGGCCATACTCTTTGATAGCCCGTTCAACGGTTTGGATCGCGCGTTCAACCCCCGCACAAAAACCTCGTGGCGAAGCCAACATAATGGTTAGGGGACGTTTCTTCATGATATCCTCACGGCGTTGATGGGTACTTTAAAATATATTGCCTTAGCAAAAACAAGGCCATCATAGTGATTGATTCCTATTCTCGCAAGCCATAGATTAAAAATCAAGATAAACAGCTTGATCCCTGATTTTATTTTGGTTGCTTTATCTTATGCTATTATCGTAGTCTTGAGGGACAATTATGATAGTGATTCAGGGTATTTTCTTTTAGGGCAAGGCACATATGCAAGACAATAGGGCGTCCATTTTTTCCAAAACAGGCTTAGGATTGTTTCTTTCAACGGTGATGATAGCAGGGTTGGTCGGCTGTTCTTCCCCCAAAACTAAAGTTGAGGAGGATCTATGCCCACAAATACGGGTACCCGTGGAAACGTCATCTATCACCCGCTATGCGGGAAATATCCAAAGCTTAGCTGACATTACCTATGTTGCCAAAATTGTGCCAACCGCGATTACATGTTCAAAAAAAGGCAATGAGGTCACCGCCAATATTACCGTGCGAATCGCGGTAGAAGAAGGTAAAGCCAACAAAAACAACCAAGTTGAATTCCAATATTTTGTGGCCATCGTTGATCCGCAAGAACAAATTTTATCTAAACAGGCGGTGGTGGCCAAGGTAACATTTGCAAAAGGTAAGCCTTTCATGGGCATTGAAGATCTGTTAGAACAGAAATTGGTGATCACCAGCACCTATGCACCCAGTGATTACTATGTGGTCATTGGCTTGATGTTGAACGAGGCCGAATTGCAGCGTTTAAATTTGCAGTCAGATCAATAACGCTAGGAATAGGCCGGTTTTAAAATGTATTAGGGTATGTCTTAAAAAAATGTTACCTTCTTGCCGCAAGCTCAAATGAATTAATCATAAATTATTTTGAATGAACGACAAGCAAGTATGAAAAAGGATATAAAGATGTTAAAGACCCCCCTTCTTTTATTAGTCAGTAGTTTTGTAGGTCTGGGTTGGACCTTAAGTGCCATGGCGCAAATGCCAACGATTCCAACAACACCTACTACTCAACCGGCGGTGGCGGAACCGGCCATGCATGAGTATGACAAAATCCCAGGTATTATGGTTAAAGTGACAGAGCTAAAACGCACAGCGAGTGATACGGTCACCTTGCGTTGGTCTTACATCAACACAACAGATACAGCCATTGATTTAGCTCCTGGTGCTAATTACGCATTAGCAGAGAAAGTTACATTACTCGATCTTCCCGGGAAAAAACAATATCATGTTTTAAGAGCAGGTGGATATCCACTTGGTCGCAAACACGGGTATGAAGTGATTGTACCGGTGGGCAAAGAATATACAATGTGGGTGCGGTTTCCTGCCCCCCCTGCCACGGTGACCAAGATTGACGTATATATAGAAGGTGTTAGCGAGCCTTTTGAAGGTGTTTCAATCACGAAATAGCTAAAGGCTGCTTTGATATTTTATATAACCACGCGTGTTTGGGGGATTAGCCAGTGAAACGCTTGTTATTAATATGTTTGCTGTTGATGGGGTTTCTAGGGTCGAATTTGGCATGGGCGCAAACGGTGGATGGCACCGGAGAAGATCCAACTTTAGTCGCCATACCAAAGGACGCAGAGCGGCGTATTTCAGATATCGTTGAGAGTATAAGCTCGGTCACTACTAGCATTACTGAGGTTGCTGGCAGCAGTAGTGATCTTGCCAATTCTTCTTCAGATTTGGCAAATGACATTAGCAAATTAGAGCAGGGTAATAGCGGCATTAAAATCACGGAAACCGATACCGAACTAAAAATCCAAGTATTGGGGGATATCTTGTTTGATTTTAATAAAGCAACCTTGCGGGCTTCCGCCCAGGAAACTTTAGAAAAGCTTGCGGAATTTCTTAATCACCGGCATGTCACGGCCATTCGGGTGGAGGGTCATACCGATTCAATTGGCACGGATAGTTATAACCAAAAATTATCGGAACAGCGGGCGGAAACTGTCCAACGTTGGTTGGCAGATAATCTTGAAAATGAGGCGGAAATTACAACCCTAGGGCAGGGTGCACGCCAGCCGGTTGCCCCCAATAAACTGCCAAACGGCAAAGACAACCCAGATGGACGGCAACAAAATCGGCGTGTGGAAATTTTTATTCCCAAAAAAATAACTGGACAACCTTAGTTTTGCTTGATGAAGCAGGCTGAATAAAAAAACATCGTTTTATTCAGCCTTAGCTTTTTTGCACTTTTTGCCTGTTTTCCCCTGTTTTTCCCGCAGGGGCTTGACGGCAGCAGAAAATTCCTCAATCTTACTTCCATAACTAAAAAGGCTAGCGGAAGAGATCATATGTCATGACGCCGAAGGAGCAACCGCCCCGGAAACTTTCAGGCAAAAGGACCGCAGCTTTGAGGAACTCTGGAAAGTAGGGCAGCACCCTCACCGACGAGGTAACCCGGATCAGGCATTGATGGCTTCCGGCGAATCTTTCAGGTTTCCCGACAGAGGGGGCAATTGGCAGCAAATCAGCTGTCTGTTGTTGCCTGAAAAATATGGGAAAGATGGATCACATGACCTTACCTTCTGATTTGCAAAAAACTGCCCTTTATGCCTTACATGTCGAACTTGGCGCTAAAATGGTGCCGTTCGCCGGATATTCTATGCCGGTACAATATCCAACTGGCATTATGGCTGAACATCAGCATACCCGTGATAAAGTGGGATTATTTGATGTATCGCACATGGGTCAAATCCAATTGCTGGGGAAGCCGGTTCAAGAATTAGCGAAATTGCTAGAGACATTAGTGCCCAGCGATATTCAAATATTAAAACCCCAGCGCCAGCGTTATACCGTTCTGACTAATGGACAGGGCGGCATTGAAGATGATTTGATTGTTGCCCATGCGGGTACGCATCTGCATTTAGTAGTCAATGCCTCAAATAAAAAAGCTGATTATGAATTACTTGAGAAATATTTGGGCAAACATTGCCAAGTAAAATTACTGGAAAATGTTTCTTTACTCGCCTTGCAAGGGCCATTATCGGCAAAAATTCTGCAACGGTTAGGGGCTGATTTGACAACGTTGCCTTTTATGGGATACCGATCGGTCAGTTTGGCTTCCATCCCCTGTATGATTTCGCGGTCAGGATATACGGGTGAAGATGGGTTCGAAATTTCAGTGGCTGATAAAAATGTGTTATCTTTAGCCCAGCTTATCCTAAGGTTTTCCGAGGTTAACCCCATTGGGTTAGGGGCCCGTGATACCTTGCGCTTAGAAGCAGGGCTGTGTTTACATGGCCAAGATATTTCCAAAACGACCACGCCCATTGAGGCCGGATTAGAATGGGTGGTTTCAAAAACCCGGCGTTTGCAGGGCGGATTTGTGGGTGAGGGGGTTATTCTCAAACAATTAGCTATGGCACCTGCAAAAAAATTGGTGGGCTTGTCTTTGGGGGGCAGGTTGCCCGCGCGCCATGGTAACACTATCTTAAATAAGGAAGGGAAGATTGTTGGGGAGGTGACGAGTGGAACTTTCTCGCCAACCCTCAATAAACCGATTGCCCTTGGATATGTGGAGGCGAGATACAGCGAACCATCCACCCCTTTATGGATACAAGTGCGCGAGCAGAAGATTCCTGCCATGGTTACGGCGTTGCCGTTTGTTCCCCATCGGTATTATCGCCTTTAATTTACATCTGTTATAACGGTCAGAAAGGATTGCATTATGTCGAAAACAACTTATTTTACCTCTGAACATGAGTGGATCGTCGTTGAAAAAGACATCGGCATTGTGGGTATTACCGATTATGCCCAAAAACAACTGGGCGATGTTGTGTTTGTGGAATTGCCGGCTTTAGGTAAAAAAGTTATCAAAGGCAAAGACATGGCGGTTGTAGAGTCTGTAAAAGCCGCTAGTGAAGTCTATGCCCCCGTCAGCGGCGAAGTTCTTGCGGTTAACCAAGATCTGGTTAACCAGCCCGCCACTGTGAATGAGGATGCAACGGGTAAGGGGTGGTTTGTTAGGCTGCGCCTATCTAACCCTAAGGAATTAACTGGCTTGATGGATTTAAAAACATATCAAAATTTTGTTAAAGGGCTTTCCTAATGCGGTATTTGCCTATTTCAGATGCTGACCGCCAGCGCATGCTGGCCAAGATTGGTGTTGCTTCGGTCGATGAGTTATTCAACCACATCCCTGCCGCTGTCCGGCTGAAAAAACCGCTGGATCTTCCTCACCATCAAGGGGAAATGGAAGTAGAGCGGCATATGAAAGCGTTGGCAGCCAAAAATATCGGGGCCACGAAAGCATCAATGTTTTTAGGTGCGGGTGCTTACAACCATCATATTCCGGCAGCTGTCGACCATTTGATCCAACGCGGGGAATTTTTAACTTCCTATACCCCCTATCAGCCGGAATTGGCGCAAGGGACATTGCAGTATTTATTTGAATTTCAAACCCAAGTAGCCATGATAACAGGAATGGAGGTAGCCAATGCCTCCATGTATGATGGGTCAACAGCGGCTGCTGAAGCTGTGATGATGGCCAACCGGATTACGAAGCGGCAGGAGGTTATCGTATCCTCGCTGGTTCATCCCCATTATTTGGCAGTTATTGAAACCCATGCCCGTTTTGGCGGATTTAAAGTGACCTCTGAACCCATGATGATTGGCCGGGAAGAAAAATTAACCCAAATGATTCATGACCAGATTTCTTGCGTTGTCGTGCAAACGCCGGATTTTTTTGGTAATTTACATGATTTTACCGAACTCGCTAAAGCTTGCCAGGCAAAAGGTGCGCTGCTGATTGTGATTGTGACCGAAATCATTTCTTTGGGATTATTAAAATCTCCTGGCGAAATGGGCGCTGACATTGTGGTGGCAGAAGGCCAATCATTGGGGAATGCCTTATCTTTTGGCGGGCCTTATGTGGGATTATTTGCCACCCGCGAGAAATATATCCGGCAGATGCCCGGGCGATTAGCCGGACAAACAATGGATGCGGATGGAAAACGTGGATGGGTGTTAACCCTATCAACCAGGGAACAGCATATCCGTCGGGAAAAGGCCACCAGCAATATCTGTACCAATTCTGGTTTATGTGCGTTGGCCTTTACCATTCATTTATCCTTACTGGGGGAAGTGGGGTTCCGAAGGTTGGCCGAAACCAACCATGCCCGTGCTAGTTTGCTGGCGAGTGAGATTGGCAAGATCAAGGATGTAAGCATTATTAATAAAACCTTCTTTAACGAATTTACCGTTGTCTTGCCCAAATCGGCAAAAATAACCGTGGATCGTTTGGCAAGCTATGGAATTATGGGGGGAATCCCCATGACCCGTTTTTATGGCCGGCAATTAGAACTTGGCCGCGTGTTGTTGATATGTGCTACCGAAATGAATACCGAAAATGAAATTGAGTCATTTGCGAAAGTATTAAGGAAAGTTTTAAATGACTAACATAACGAAAAAAACATCCCCAACCATTAGTGGGAACCAGGGGTTAAAGTTAGAAGAGCAGCTGATCTTCGAACAGGATAATCCCGGCATCAGTGGCGTGGATTTTCCGGCCGTTGATTTATCAAAGAATCATTTGGGCGCTTTGTTAAGCAACCGTCGGATAGGGTTGCCTGGTTTGTCTGAACCCCAAATTATGAGGCATTATACCCGTTTAAGCCAAAAGAATTACGCCATCGATGCGGGAATCTTCCCCTTGGGGTCTTGTACGATGAAGTATAATCCTCGTTTAAATGAAAAAATGGCGCGGTTACCGGGGTTAGGGGATATTCATCCATTCCAGCCATTTGAAACAATTCAGGGTGCGTTAACCGTCATCTATCAATTAGCGGATTGGTTGCGCCAGTTAACGGGAATGGCTGCGGTCGCAATGCCCCCAGCTGCAGGGGCGCATGGTGAATTATGCGGTATGATGGCTATTCGGGCGGCGTTTGACCATCGCCAGGAGAAACGCCTGCGGGTGCTGGTGCCTGAATCGGCCCATGGAACAAATCCTGCCACGGCGGCGGCTTGCGGTTTTCAGGTTGATCCCATCCCCGCCAATTCCCAAGGAACGATTGATCTGGCAGCATTCAGGGCTAAATTAGGGCGCGATGTGGCGGCTATTATGATTACCAATCCCAATACCTGCGGGTTATTTGAAACGGAGATCGTGCAGATTGCCAAAGATATCCATAAAATTGGCGGTTATTTATATTGTGACGGGGCAAATTTTAATGCAATCGTCGGCCGCGTCCGTCCAGGAGATTTAGGGATTGATTGCATGCATATTAATTTGCATAAAACATTTTCAACCCCACATGGCGGTGGCGGACCCGGCAGTGGGCCGGTGGTACTTGCCCAATCACTAGCATCTTTTGCCCCCGTTCCCTACATTGAATTGCGCGCCGGTCAATATCAGTTGGTAGAAAATGCAAAAGGCACAAATTCCTTGGGGCGTTTGAAAGCATTCCATGGCCAAATGGGTATGTTTATTCGTGCTTTAACCTATATTTTAAGTCATGGGGCAGACGGTTTATGGCAGGTGTCTGGGGATGCGGTATTAAATGCCAATTATATCCGCGCTTGTCTGGAAAAAACCATGTCCCCGGCTTTTTCCGGCACCTGTATGCATGAAGCATTGTTCAGTGATAGTGTCTTGGCAGACACGGGGGTTACCACCCTGGATTTTGCGAAAGCCTTAATTGATGAAGGGTTCCATCCGATGACAGTTTATTTCCCGTTGGTCGTTCATGGCGCGATGTTGGTGGAACCGACGGAAACGGAAAGTTTGGCAAGTCTTGATCAATTTATTGCCAGTATGGAAGGGTTGGCGCAAATAGCCAAAAAACAAGAATCACTAGATTCTTTTAAAAATGCCCCCATCTTTACCCCGCGCCGCAGGTTGGATGAAACAACAGCTGCACGTAACCCTATTTTAAGATGGTCAGACCAGCAAAAAACAGCAAAAAATGACGCCACCTAAAAGAGATTAAGGTGATAGGCTTGATTGACTTACAGGAACAATTTCTATACCTTGGTCACGGCAAATAGTTTTATGAAATTAGTATTATAGTCAGGAGGACATTTTGTTAAAGTTTAGAAATATCGTGGCGGCGTTTTCCCAGAAAACTGCTTTAATTATTGGGTTGATTTTTGTTTCGGCTGGCGCTTATGCACAACAACCTATCGATATCTCAAGAGAGCTTGATAGGCTTCCGGCTTTTAAATTACTAATGGATAAGCATCCGGAAATTCGTCCGCAATTGACAGCTGATATTGCCTTGGTTGCGAAGGGTGGGGCAGAAGGTGCGGCGGCCCAATTACGGTTAAATGCCCTGATCCAAAATTATTTTGGTAAGTACGCCGCCCAAGCAAGTAATGAAAGTGTTATAGGGTTTGTAGACCAGTTGGTAGCCATTTTGGATGACGTAAAAGTTAAAAGTCCTGGTGTTTGTAGGGAGTTTATTGGTGGACAAGGGGGTATGGCTGCTAATGGCATTAATCCTGCCACCATAAACAAAATATTAGATGCTATGGCAAAGGTCATCGAAACGGGTATTATAACGCCGCAGCCGAAACCAACCTTAGAATGGGCTCAGCCGCGCTTAATGAAAGCAATGCAGGTAATTTTTGATAAAAAAGATCCAAATTTTACAGCCGATTTTTTTAACCCAAATACGCCTCCATATCAAATTTGCCACTCCGTTGCCTTGATTTACAGGACGATTAAAGAAACTTTGCCTCAAGAAGAGGTAGGGCCTGTTTTCCGGGCTATGTTTGGTTCCCTCAGCAATATGTAAGATGTAGGTAAAAATACCATTTTGCTGCTATCAAATAGGCCCTGGATTTCAGGGCCTAATTTTTTTAACGAGAGCTTGTTGCTTAATTAAAGGTGTTTAAAGAAGGAACATCATTATATGGTTGACATAAAAACTAATAAAAAGAAAAGATCATGGCTTTTCATTTTTGCCATAGCATTTGCCATAGCAATTGCAAAGGCTTCAATTTCATATTTTTCTCCAAGCACAAAAAGCAGTGTTGAAGCAGAAATTAATAGGTTTCCAGTGGTAAAACTGCTACTCGGGCAGCACCCTGAGCTTCGTGAACAATTCATTCTGGATGCAATTACTATTGATAATCATGACCCGGATTATAATGCTGCTATATTACGTCAAGGCCAATTAATTCAAACCTATTTTGGTCAATATATTACTCAGGCCAGTGATGAAAGCATCATAAGCTTTGTTGAACAACGCTTATCTATTGTAGAAGAAATCAGGAAAAATAGCCCGGAATCCTGCCCTGATTTTATTAATGGGCGGTTACCAAAAATAGGAAATATCGTTAGTATTTCCAGTATAAAAAAAATGTTGGATATTATGGGAAGGATTGTTGAAACGGCCATTAAAAATCCTCAGCCAAAAACTGACCCTGAATGGGCAGAAGCGCGCTTGCAACAAGTATGGGATGCCATTGATGCAAAAAATGATCCAAATTTTACTTTTGAATTGGATGATCCGAGTATAAAGCCTGAGAATATATGCCATTCCGAGACACTCATCTATAAAACTATTCAAGAAACATTACC
>JBGAWJ010000129.1:0-2829 GCA_044227605.1 Alphaproteobacteria bacterium | reverse complement strand
CTTTGCTTTTACCAAAGATGTTGGGCTTGGGTTTCTTGAGGGTTATAGTGACATAATTGAAAAATTGATGGATTTGGAATGGGAAGAACAGCATCGGCAAGAACAGTTAATAAGGCGGGGGCGATATGTAGAGTTTAACTTACTGTACGATCGGGGGACCATTTTTGGCTTAAAAACCGACGGAAATGTCGAAGCTATTCTGATGTCATTACCACCTTTGGTATCTTGGCCATAAAAATATTTTTCTTTAGCTACTTGCCGCCAGCAATCAAAACTTTTACATATTCTATACATGCGGTATGATTAGGCCTAAAGTCGTGTTGCCGCCACCATTTTTTGACCATATCTAATAGGCGGCCAATTTCCGTCCCTTCCCTGATATTTAGGTTTAGGACATCATCTCCCTTAATAGGAAATACGGGATTTTCCCATATTTTACAGGTTTTATCATATAGTTCAATATCATTTAAAATACTTTTCAAAGTGGTAGATTTAGTGGACAAACCTCGTGCTTTTTGCAGCAGCAGGAGATCTTGAGAGATTTCAGGGCCGTGATCATATAAAAATTGCCGTAGGGTCAATGGCTCAACAGTCTTAATTTGACCGGTGTGGTGGTAATAACTTAATAATTGTTGTTGTTCCCGTCTGGAGAATTTTAAGATCTTGGAAGTTTGCAGATAATCTTTTTCTGAGGCAGAGGATAACAAAGCGGCCAACCGCCTAAGCGGGTCGATTTTTACGCTAATATTTTTATTTAAAAGGCTACTTTCGATGAGAAGCAGTGATTCCAATGTTTCTAAATTTAACAAAAATGGCAAGAATTGTTGTAACACTTTTGTTTTATTCATATCCAATAAGGTAGGGTAAGGACTATAGGCGGATAAAATCTTTAAGAATTCCTGTTTAATTCGTTCGCCGGAAAGTTTGGTAATCAGATTAGCCTGCTGGCTAACCAATTCTAATGTTTCAAGTGACAAAGGGTTCTTGCCGTAATAGCACTGGAAACGGAATAAACGAAGGATTCTTAAATGGTCTTCCTTAATCCGATCGAGAGGGTTTCCGATAAAACGGACAATTCCCGCTAATAAATCGTCTATTCCATCAAAATAATCAAACAATTCACCTGCTGCCGTTAGGGATAAAGCATTAAATGTAAAATCGCGCCTGGCGGCATCTGCTTGCCAATTATCTGTAAACGCAACTAAGGCCCTGCGGCCATCGGTTTCTGTATCCTGCCTCAACGTAGTGATTTCAAAGGCTTGATGATTGCTTACAATCGTCACTGTCCCATGCTTCAGCCCGGTTTCATAAACAGCAAAATCATGGTCACGGAATAAGGAGATAATGGCGTGGGGCAATAAAGGGGTGCAAATATCAATATCTTTAACCGGACGTTTTAAAATGTCATCCCGCACACAACCGCCAACAAACCGAAAAGGCACCTGATTTGCTATAAAACAATTAATTACCCGTTGCGTACAAGCGTTATTAATCCATGCTTGCCTCAACAAGCTTTTGCCCAAGGCCTTATTTTTCAGAAAACTCATTTTATTTCACGGGCTTCATCTTTAGGGGTTAATGTTCCTGGGATAATTTGACCATCAATTAAGCGCGATGGTTGGTAGTTGACATCTTTGGCGCTCTGATTGGTTAATTCAACGGCAAGAATAGTTATCCCTGCCAAAGCCCCCCCTAGGACAAATAACCAACCCCAGGGAATTATTACTGGTTTATGGGGATTTTTACGATTCTGGTAAACGGCATAAACAAGAAAAGTCAAGATAGGCAATAAGAAAGGCAGAAGAATTGTTAATAATAACCGCATCATGGTATGTTATCCACTCTTTGGGACAAAATTTAAGAGATACAAAAGGTAGCACTCTAATATTTCATATTATATTTGAACAAGCCATTCCTTAATTATGGCGATGCGCTTCCGTATTGTTGATTTTATGATATACGAAAAGCGGTAGTGTCTCAGTTTGAATTTTAATGTCACATGTCGAGCCTTGACCTGATAGACGACTCGCTTCATATTTTAAGGTATGAGCGAAAAAATCAAAAGACCTAAAGATACAAATCAACAGGCTAAATTTGTTGCAGATATAGCAGTGGGAGAATTAGAGAAGCCTGTTGATTCATTTAATGTTAAGCGTGCAAGATCTGCGGGAATTAAAGGTGGAGCTGCCCGAATGGCAGTCCTTACGCCTGATCAAAGATCAAAAATAGCTCGCCTTGCGGCAGCGGCGCGTTGGAAAAAAAATTAAGCCGCCTCTTCATCAATACCAGCAGTAACTTTCTTCTCTTTAACATCATCTGTAAAATCCAATATTAGCTGTAGTTTTTCTTCATGCGGATGTTTGAAATTATAATGATCAACATCAATCTGCAATTGAAAACAATCACCTACTATTTGCTTACGCCGTTGTGATACGTTTTTCTCAACATGCTTTCTGGAGGACGTATCAAGATCTCCCCAAAACGACCCCTGCCTTCCATTCGTAATTGCAAATTTTGATCTATAGCGTAGATTATTCTCATCCACCCTATATTCTTCCCTTAAAGCATCGGCCATATCATTTGCAAATCGAGATTGTATATCAATAGGCCTAGGTGACCAAAGCCCTTTAGCTATTGCCCAAGCTCCTACAACCTTAAGATCAACAGGCTCGAAGGATACTTCTTCTTGGTATTGTTTAAATATTTCCTGCATTCTTTGCGAATAAGACGCCATGTCAGTTTCTTTCTATGTAGTGGGTAAAATATTGCCCCAGCCATCAACTAAAGCAGCAGGGAAAATGAAATCTTTAACACTTATTAAATGCTGCC
>JBGAWJ010000128.1:0-2861 GCA_044227605.1 Alphaproteobacteria bacterium | reverse complement strand
ATTGCCTAATTTACTGCAGGCCGCCGCCCGCAACCAAAACCGCGGTTTAAAGGATTGGGCGGTTTTTGAAATGGGGCCAATTTTTCAAGATATCACACCACAAGGTCAGCAACCCGTCCTTACAGGGTTACAGATTGGCAACGCGACGCGCCGCCATTGGACAGCGCCCGCCCGCGCGGTTGATGCTTTTGATGTTAAGGGTACCTTGATGACTATGTTACAAGCAGCCGGGGTGTCGCTTGAGGCTGTCACCACCGAAACGCCAGCTGCAGCCTATTACCATCCTGGCCGTTCCGGCAAATTGATGATGGGGAAAGTCATGATCGGACAATTTGGTGAAATTCACCCCCACATCCTGCAGCATTATGATATGCAAGGCACCGCCGCCGGGTTTGAGTTATTCTTGAAAGATTTACCGGAAGCGAAAGTACCGCAAAAATCATCCCTAACCTTATCACCCTATCAACCGGTCGAGCGGGACTTTGCGCTGGTGGTCGATACAAACGTGCCTGCTGAAAAATTATTGCGGGCAATCCGCCAAGTGGATAAGCAATTGATCCGCAAAGTAGAGTTATTTGATGTCTATAGCGGCAAGGGGTTGGCCGATGGCAAAAAATCCTTAGCGATTGGTTTGGTGTTACAAGCAGCCGATCACACCCTAACCGATGAGGAGATTACCACCCTCACGAGTAAAATTCTGGCCGCCGCTAATAAGGCCACCGGCGCCGTGTTACGGCAGTAAATTTGAGCAACTAAAAAGTAAATTGATGAGCCGCCGTCAATAAAAGAACTTTTCGCCTGAAATGCCAGCAACGAGGCGGAAACCTAACAACGGATTTATTTGGGGAGCTTTTTGGTAATCAGCACGGGGGGTAAAACCGCAGCAATGGTTTGCCGGGCAGCCAGGGAAGGCAGCACGCCCCCTTCCCCCACCTGTTGGTGAATTTCTTTAACCAGCCCGCTGAAAGCAGGATCATGCTGGAAAATGGTCAATAGCTGTTCTTGCAATTCCTTATCCAGCCAATATTCCCTTTGCCTGGAGCGGCGCTGCTGCCAAGTACCAGCTTTTTTCATTACCGCAACAAATTGCTGGATTTTCTGCCAAACCTCATTCAATCCCTTACCGGTAATCGCTGAACATAAAGCCACATCGGTTTTCCAATCCGCGTAACGAGGGTAAAACAAATTGATAGCCCGAAGAAATTCATCCGCCGTTTGTTCGGCAAAGGGCAGTAGATTACCGTCCGCCTTATTCACAAGAATGATATCAGCCAATTCCAGGATGCCGCGTTTCATACCCTGCAATTCATCGCCACCCCCGGGTGGCAATAACAGCAAAAATAAATCCGTTATCTCCGCTACCATGGTTTCGGATTGCCCAACCCCCACCGTTTCAACTATCACCACATCGTAGCCAGCGGCTTCACAAAGCAAAATCGCTTCCTGTGTATAACGCGCGACCCCCCCTAAATTCTTCCCCGATGGGCTGGGCCTTATAAAACTGTTGGGCTGCTGCGACAATTCCAACATGCGGGTTTTATCGGCCAAAATGGCGCCGCTATCCCGTTGCGAAGATGGATCAACCGCCAACACCGCCAAGCGTTGCCCCTGCTGCATGATGGCCAAACCGAATTTATTAATAAAAGTTGATTTGCCAGTACCCGGCGGCCCCGAAATACCTATGCGGATGGATTGACCGGTGTGTGACAATAAGCTTTGGATTAAATTTTCCGCTTGCTGGCGGTGGTCAGCGCGGCTCGATTCCGATAAGGTAATAGCCTGCGCCAAAGCGGCCCTTTCACCCGCCAGAATTTTCTTGCGCAATTCCTGTAACGGGGCGTTTAATTCATAAGAAATGGCAGATGATGCAGGCGGTTGTGTTGTCATGGGGGTTTAGTTAATTTTTTGTTGATGTTGACGTAATTTTAATAAAATTTCAGCAGCAGCATTGATAATATTGGTGCCTGGCCCATAAATGCCCGCAACCCCCTGTTTCCATAAGAAATCATAATCCTGTTCCGGGATCACCCCCCCCACCACTACTAAAATATGCGGCGCTTTTTGTTTCTTTAATTCAACAATTAATTCCGGCACCAAGGTTTTATGACCCGCCGCCTGGGTTGATACCCCCACGATGTGGACATCGTTTTCAACCGCTTGGCGCGCCACCTCCATAGGTGTTTGGAATAAAGCCCCAATATCGATATCAAAACCTAAATCCGCAAAAGAGGTCGCAATCACCTTAGCCCCGCGGTCATGCCCATCCTGCCCTAATTTAGCGACCAACATCCGGGGCCTGCGCCCCTGTTCTTCCCTAAACAATTTGATGTCCGCCTGTATGGCCATAAAATCCTTATCCTTTGCATAAACGGCACTATAGACCCCGCTTACCACCACCGGGGTTGCTTGATACCGGCCGAAAACCTTTTCCATCGCATCCGACATCTCCCCAACCGTTGCCCGGGCGCGGGCCGCATCAATCGCCGCCGCCAGTAAATTGGTATTACTAGCCGCAGCTTTGGTTAAGGCTTGCAGGGCCGCGGCGCACTGATTAGGGTCTCGTTGTTTTTTAACTTGCTGCAACCGGGCAATTTGTTTGTGGCGTACGGATTGGTTGTCAATATCCAAAAGCTCAATTGTGGTTTTTTCAGCCGGTTTATATTTGTTAACCCCCACGATAACCTCTTCCCCGCGGTCAATCCGGGCTTGGCGGCGGGTGGCGGCTTCCTCAATCTGGCGTTTTGGGAAACCGACCTCAATTGCTTTGGTCATGCCCCCCATCCTTTCAACTTTCTCAATCAAATTTGAGGCGGCCTGGATCAATTCATTGGTTAGGTTTTCCACGTAATAACTGCCCCCCA
>JBGAWJ010000127.1:0-2914 GCA_044227605.1 Alphaproteobacteria bacterium | reverse complement strand
GCCCGGGGTAGGTAAAACCGCCATTGTGGAAGGCTTGGCCCTGCGTATTGTTAATGGTGATATACCGGAGGGATTAAAAGACAAAAAATTGATTTCCCTGGATTTGGGTGCTTTGATTGCGGGGGCTAAATTCCGCGGTGAATTTGAAGAAAGGTTAAAAGCGGTTCTACAGGAAATATCGGCGGCGGAAGGGCAAATTATTTTATTTATTGATGAATTACACACCCTGGTGGGTGCGGGCAAAGCGGAAGGTGCCATGGATGCGTCCAATATGCTAAAGCCTGCCTTAGCCAGAGGGGAGTTGCATTGCGTTGGCGCCACCACTTTAAGCGAATACCGGAAACATATTGAAAAGGACGCCGCATTAGCGCGGCGTTTTCAGGCGGTTTTTGTAGCTGAACCGACCGTTAATGATACCATTTCCATCTTGCGCGGATTAAAGGAAAAATATGAACTTCATCACGGGATTCGTATCACCGATGGGGCCTTAGTGGCTGCGGCCACCTTATCCAACCGGTATATCACTGACCGGTTTTTACCCGATAAGGCGATTGATTTGGTCGATGAGGCGGGCAGCCGCTTAAGAATGGCAGTAGATTCAAAGCCGGAGCAGATTGATGAAATTGACCGGCGGGTAATGCAACTAAAAATTGAACGAGAAGCCCTGAAAAAGGAAACGGACCCTGTTTCCCGTGAACGGTTGCAAAAACTGATGGATGAGCTTTCCAAACTCGAATCCCAGTCAGCTGAATTAACGGGCAAATGGCAGAAAGAAAAAGCTAAGTTAGCGTCGGCTAATAAACTAAAGGAACAGTTGGAGCAAGCGAGGTCCGAATTGGAGCAAGCACAACGCCGAGGGGATTTGGCTAGGGCGGGCGAATTAACTTACGGTGTTATCCCGGATTTAACCAGTAAGGTTGAAAAAACCGAAGCAGCTGGCCAGCACCATATGCTTAATGAGGTGGTAACGGATAAAGAAATAGCCGCGGTTGTCGCACGCTGGACAGGTATTCCTGTTGAAAAAATGCTTGAAGGAGAAAAATCTAAGCTAATCCACATTGAGGATAAATTACGTCAGCGGGTAGTCGGCCAGGAAGAAGGGATCCAGGCTATCGCAAGTGCAGTCCGGCGTTCGCGGGCGGGGTTGCAAGACCCTAACCGTCCGATTGGTTCATTCTTATTTTTGGGCCCTACAGGGGTCGGAAAAACCGAATTGTCAAAGGCGGTTGCGGCTTTCTTATTTGACGATGAATCCGCCATGTTGCGGATTGACATGTCAGAATACATGGAAAAACATTCGGTTTCACGCTTAATTGGTGCCCCGCCCGGTTATGTTGGGTATGAGGAGGGTGGTGCTTTAACCGAAGCGGTGCGGCGCCGGCCTTACCGGGTGATTTTATTTGACGAAATGGAAAAAGCCCATCCTGACGTTTTTAATATTTTACTGCAGGTTTTAGATGATGGGCGTTTAACCGATGGCCAGGGGCGTACGGTTGATTTTCGCAATACACTGATTATTATGACATCGAATTTGGGTAGCGAAATTTTGGCGTCCCAATCTCAAGATGATGAAACGCCTAAAATGCGCGATCAAGTGATGGTGATTGTTAGGCGAACTTTTCGCCCGGAATTTCTTAATCGTTTAGATGACATTATTTTATTTCATCGTTTGGGGCGGGAAAGCATGGCAAGTATTGTTGATATCCAACTTGAGCGGTTGCGCCAACTTCTGGCGGACAAGCAGATCCAATTGAATCTTGATAAAAAAGCCAAAGCTTGGCTGGCGGAGGCAGGCTACGATCCTGTCTATGGTGCCCGTCCTCTTAAAAGGGTTATCCAACGTAATTTGCAGAACAAATTGGCCGAAGCAGTCATTGCCGGAGAAATTCAGGAAGGACAGATTGTGAATGTTACGTCTGATGACCAAGGCCTGCTTTTACAGGCAATGCGACAAGAGAAAAGAAAAATTAAATAACAACCCCATAATTTAAGGGATCAATCGCAACGTTGATAGAGCAGGCCTATTGCGGGCTTCCGGAATTTTGGATTTCGGCAACAGGGGTGGGTGATTGTAATTGGCTTTGTTTTTGCTCAATTTCTTTCACCCGCACAAGGAATTCAAGCAGCGCTTGGCCGGACAGTTTTTCCTGCTGATCGAATTTAAGCTTAGAAGGGTTCACTTGACGGCCATTTTGTAAAACCTCAAAATGTAAATGCGGGCCTGTTGCTAGTCCTGTGCTTCCGACATAACCAATGATTTGCCCCTGTTTAACCAACTGACCAACTTTCAAGTTATTGGCAAAGCGGCTTAAATGGGCATAGGTTGTTATATATGTTTGGTTATGCTGCACACGCATCAGGTTGCCATAACCCTTATGGAATTCTTGAAGAATGATTTTACCATCACTGGCTGCATAGATAGGAGTGCCGGTTGAAGCTGCAAAATCAACCCCTTTATGCATGCGGGAATACCCCAAAACCGGATGATGCCTCATCCCGTATCCTGAGCTAATCCTTGCCCCATCAAGAGGTGTGCGCAGCAAAAAACGCCGAATGCTACTGCCGTCCCGATGATAAAATCCCGGGGCAGACCCATTTTTAAAGAAAAAAATCTCTAATTTTTTTTGCGATGGGGTTATTTGCAGGGCAGCATACTCCAGTTTGCCTGCTTTGATCAAACGGTTATTTTCGTCGATATAAACGGAATAAATAATCTCAAAGGTTGTATTGGGATAAATATCACGTTGAAAATCAATTTCATGGCTGAAGGCTTGTATCAGTTGATTAACAATTGGATAGGGAATATTTTGTTTTTGTGCGGTTTCAGCGATGCTTGAGTTAACTGTTCCATGAAAATAACGTTGAATTTCTTGGGTTTTCTGGGTGACGCGCCGGGAAAGTATCTGGTTGGAAG
>JBGAWJ010000126.1:2812-3048 GCA_044227605.1 Alphaproteobacteria bacterium | reverse complement strand
CCTTTCTAAGGATGTTAACCAGCAATGGTTAACCCAACCTTACATAATATTCTACTAATTCAAACCCTATCTTCAACCCCACACCCAACCCACCTCCCTCCCATCCCTTCTCCTCCTCTACTTACTTGTCGTCTTTAGATGATTCTTATTTATGAAGCGATACCATTTGGTTGGTATCGCTTTTTTTGTTTATTAGGTTAATTATACATTTGAGTAAATTCAAAAAATTAATTGAC
>JBGAWJ010000126.1:0-2802 GCA_044227605.1 Alphaproteobacteria bacterium | reverse complement strand
CGAAATTCTAATAAAAGCCCATGTGGATGAGCGTCAGAAAAATAGTTTTTTTGATTTTTATTATAATGCCAAGCGCCGTAACAGCTTCACGGTATAGAGGAACCTGCTCAATAAAGGATTTTGTGGCAAAAATAAGCGTGCTCGAAGATGCCGTAAATAAAAATAGGTTCTTAATTACTGAGTCAGAAGAAATTTTTCGTAGACTAGAAGTTATCCAAACAGTAGCAAATCCGCGCGATTTACAAATAGCATGCGCAATCTATGATCAGGTTATTGAAGATTATCATCTATTACACCCCGTCTTACCGAAATAAAATGTTATAACTTAGCTCGGTGAAAGAAAACTATTATGAAAAATATATTATGTTATGGCGATTCAAATTTGCGGGGATGCATTCCAGCAAGTTTTGATGAAAAAACATCCCTCCATTCGAGATATGCGCGCGATCAACGCTGGCCCGGTATTTTGCAAAGAAAGCTTGGCAAGCAATATCATATTATTGAAGAAGGATTGGCTGGCCGGACGACTAATCTTGATGAGCTTATTCCTAATAAACCCCCAAGAAACGGTTGGAAGGATTTACCGTTGTTTTTAGAGTCTCATTATCCCCTTGAGATTGTTATCTTAAGCTTAGGAACAAATGATATCAGGGCACGATTTAATCGCACGCCTGAGCAAATTACGCAAGCAATGAGCCAACTGATTGAATTAGTTAAAAATTCCAACAAAGGTCCATCAGGCCAAGCCCCCGAAATTTTATTGATAGCGCCGCCGATCATCAGACAACCTGAAATTTTTTCTGCTTCATTTCAACTTGAATTTCCACTAGAAGCCATCAAAAATTCAGAAAAATTACCTATTTTTTACCAAAAATTATCGCAAAAACAAGAAATTGGGTTTTTAGACGCTTCCAAGATTGTCACTTCTAGTAAATTGGATGGGGTGCATTGGGAAGCTTCGCAACATCAAATATTGGCCGAAGCTATTCTCCCGAAAATAAAAATGATGAATTAGAAATAAGCTCTAATTTTTTTGGGTTATTCGAAGGCTAAAAATGTTTGAAAGGAAAATCGTGTTAAAAAATGCTTTTATTGCAGTTTTATTATCAAATTTAGTATTAACGAATATTGCTTATGCCAACTGTACGCAAGAGGAAAAGGAAGAAAAAATTCAGCTAATCATTCGCGATTCAAGTTCTAAAGTACCCTTTAGTGAATTTGATGTTTTTATAGCTTAGCTGAATGAGGCTGCCAATTTGTCTAACGAAGGTAAATTAGATGAATCATGTCAAAGCTATGATGGTATAATCAAAAAATATAATTTATCTCCTTCAAAATAGAAAAATCAACCGCTATTAAAGTGACAAGGACGTTATCTTCATCCAGATAACGTCCTTTTAAAATAGCCCTAAACAATTCTAAACAAGAAGGGTCCAACTATTTTTTCGAAGATTTTTTTTGGATTGGTATGCAAATATCCGTTAGTAGCTCCGTTTCTTTAGTATTGGTAGGAGAATTCAGGTAAATTTCTAAACAGGGTCTTTTATTGTCCGGCAGATTGTTACTGGTTGGCAACCAATTGCCCATTAGTTCTTGAAAAACATTTCCTATTTTCTCATAGGATCCTTGATGGCGAGTGATCGCCCATAGCCCTGCAGGGAATTTGCTAATTTCTACCGGTTTTTCGGCTTTTAAATTTTTGTCCTTTGCGAGTGAAATTGCTGCGTCATACCGTAATTGATGGGCTGGCACCACGGTTGGGTCATCCCATGAAAAACCATACATATTTGGCATGGGGTGCAGTAATCCGTTTGAGCCTGCCCAGGCAAATAATTGCCTATAGGTATCCCCAACTTCATGATACGGACCAATATGGCGGATATAGGCAATGGGGTGTTCTTTGATTTCTTCGATTCGTACTTTCATGGTGGTCTCTCCGATAATAGGGTGTAATTCTAGTTTTAATGGGGAGAAATTCAACCGTACAGCATAGGAGTAATGGGTTTGAAAATCTGCCATTGCTTTTCCTATGGTTACTTTTGATGGGTTAAAGCCAAAATGCTTTTTGAAAGCCCGACTGAATGATTCAACATTCTCATAAGCAACTTCAAAAGTAGCTTCGGTTACATCCAGTTTTTGCTGCATAAGCATGTAATAAGCATACTCCAAACGGATGCGCCGGGTTAGGTCGGCAACCGTTTCTCCTGTCAATCCCCGAAAAATCCGATGAAAATGAAAAGGTGAAAAACAGGCAATCTTGGCCAGCGTTTCCAAAGAAACGGATTGATCAAGATGGTGACAAATATATTCTAAAGAACGCTGGATGCGATCGATATATATTTGCGTTGTAGCTGTTTTTCTTCTTATCATTCTCTCTATATATTTTCGGTAAGTTGATTGAACTATTTCTCCTTATTGTGGATAATTTTATATGCTTTTTTATGCGGTTGCTTGACTAAACTTGCTATTTTATCAGTCAACATCTTTTGCTGTTACAAAATTATAAAAATACAATTGATAAATTATTAAATTTCTTCTCCAAATGATTTATAGGAAAGAAAATGTGATTATTGGTCGATTAGTAACGGCAGGAATAAGATTCAGAAACATTTTAAAGGGCAAATAAACTATTTATCCCTCTATTATATAAGGGTTTTTTATTCCTAATAATCATAATAAAATATTATTAGAAACTTATTGACAGGGGGGTATCTTCAGCTTATAACCGTAACCCGTTGCCAGTGTTTATGGTAATGATATTTGGCCGCTTTACGAAGCAGTCAATGTTATATGACAGGTGAG
>JBGAWJ010000125.1:0-3070 GCA_044227605.1 Alphaproteobacteria bacterium | reverse complement strand
ATAGTCGATTATCACTAAAGAAAAGATGTAGAAGGAAAGCTGAAATCATGACCGAGAAATTATTACATAACCCACATGCTGGGGAAATTCTCAAAATTGAATTTCTAGATGAGCTTCATTTAAGCCAAAACGCTCTGGCAAAAGCCATTAGCGTGCCGCCCAACCGTATTAATGCAATCGTTCACGGTGTACGCCGCATTACGGCTGATACGGATTTGCGCCTGTGCAAGTATTTTGGTTTATCCGAAGGGTTTTGGCTGCGCTTGCAAAACAGCTATGAAACACGCGAAGCCAAACGCTCGATTAAAAGCCAAGTTGAAAAAATCAGGCCTTTTACACCTGCCAGCCACGGGTCAAAACTCTGATCAGGAAAGTGGGGGCCTCTTATGGTAGCATCGCAAGTCCAAGGGCAACGCAAAATCAGGGCATGGCGGCCTAAAAAAAATTCAATCCAGTTGCGAAAGGTTGGCAAACGACCAACTTTAGAAAAAATACCCCCTAATGCTTACACAGGGCGTCGATGCAGCCAACTAAAGATGACAGTTGCAACGATCGCCCCCAAAAATTGTGCTGCAAGGAAGGCTGGCACGCTTTCGAAACTGATTCCAGTGAAACTATGGGTTGCGGCGCGGACCAAGGTGATTGCCGGGTTAACAAAACACATGGACGCGGTAAACCAATAGGCAGCGGCCAGGTAAGAGGCGGCGGCAAAGGGTGTGGCTGAGGGGCGACCGCGTGAACAGCCAATGATAACAGCGATCAGTCCAAAAGCCGCGATGAATTCGCTGAACCACTGCGGGAAACCGGTTCTTATATGGTCGGATGCCAGAAATAGGGGTTCGACGAACATCAGTTGCGTGGCTGCAACGCCCACAAAGGCACCTATACATTGCGCCATCATATAGGCTGCTGCCTCACCCCAGCGCATGTTACGCTGCAATGCCATCGATAAAGTAACCGCCGGGTTCAAATGCGCCCCGGAAATGTGGCCAAAAGCTAAAATTAAAGCAAGTAACCCCGCCGCTGATCCGATGGTGTGAGCAAATAACATTAAATAGACGCTGTCACCGGCAAAGCGCTCGCCCATCATTCCCGATCCCACCACGGCGGCGGCCAGCAAAGCGGTGCCAAGCCCTTCGGAGACCAAACGCCTAGTTAGGTTTACGGTGTTTTTGTTCGATGTATCGGGTTGTTGGCTGCTCATGAAAGGCTCACTTTTTTTTAATGGATGCAGGTTGCTTGTATCAAAATTGGCTGGGGGACTTGGATTCGAACCAAGGTTGACGGAGTCAGAGTCCGTAGTCCTACCACTAGACGATCCCCCAATAACAAAACGGATTATTCGTTAGCCAAGCTATAGGCAAATTTTTGGCAAAATGCAAGCCTGGCTTTCGGGGGCAAGGGCTGCAAAATCCATAGCCCTATTCAAAACAAGAAATGTATAAATCAGCAGGTGATAGCGAATTGCCTGATCCCCAGGATTATTCTGCCGTCTGATATTAATAAGTTAAATGTTTTTCAACGCTTAAAGGGGCGGTTGCCAAACAATCGGCAATCCGTTTACCGGCCAAGCCATCGCCATATAATAAATCACGCGCCGGTTTGGGTTGGCTGATATGTTGGCGTATGGCTTTCATAATGTCTTGATGGTTGTAATCGACATCAATCACGTTTCTCCCTCGCTCACGCCCAAACTGGCGGGTACCGATATTAACGGCGGGCACCCCCAAATAACTGCATTCGCGGATGGCAACGCTGGAGTTGCCGATGATGCAATGGCTGCCGCACAGCAGCCTTAAAAATTCAACCGGCGGTAAATTTTTGAAATTCAACCGGTGGCAAATTTTTGAAAAAATGTACTTGCTTTAATTGGCCTGTTTCCCGAAAAGCCCTGATCCCCTTTGATGTGCCATCCGACCCGGCGTCCACGTTCGGCCAAAACCAAAGGGTTGGCATATTCAATTGGGCGATTGCCTTCAAGGTTTCATGAATATGGGTGCGAGATTCCTTATATTCGGTGGTGACCGGATGTTGCATCACCACCAAATAACCTTTGGACAGGTCAAATTTCGGCCCAACCCCGCCATATTGGGCGAAAATATCCTCATTTAGCGGCTTTTGCCCTAGGGCTTCCTTGGCAATATCGATCGAGGGGCAACCGGTGATATAGATGGATTCGGGGCGCTCCCCCATGCGGATCACGCGCTCCCGCGATAAGGGGGTACATACCAAATGCACATCTGCCAGCTTGGTGATGGCATGGCGCACTTTTTCGTCAATGGAACCTGTCACTTCACCCCCCTGGATATGTACCAAGGGGATGTTCATATAGGAGGCAGCCACAGCGGTGGCCATGGTTTCAAAACGGTCGGCGATGGTGACCACCATATCGGGGCGCAAATTATCAAAGACGGTTGCAAGTTCGGCCAAGCCGAAGCCGGTTGATTTGGCGGATGTCACCAAATTCTCACCTTCCAAAATCATATAAACATGGCGGTCAACCTTAAAACCTTCCTGTTCAATTACCTTCACGGCATTGCCGTAAAGATCCAGCAAGGCGGAGGCAGCAACCACCAATTGCAATTTCAATCCAGGGTGTTTTTGAATGGCTTGCAGGGCCGATTTAATCCTTGAATAACTGGGCCTTGCGGTAATGACAACACAAACAATACGGGGCATTTATTCAGTATTTTCCTTTAAAATCATTTCATCTTTAGCAAGGGATTTTCGTAAACGTTTACCGATCAACTGGGGGTAATCATCCGCCGTAAGTCCACCGCCCGGTTTTTTAAGGGCCATATCATCTGGGGATAAAATATGCCCCTTTAAAAGATCATGTTTGGCCACCACACTTTTCATAAAAATTTTCCGCAAGGGGGCCGCATGTTCGCCAAGAATTTGTTTATTAACCGGATTGGCTAACATTTTTTCAATAAAACGCACCCCGTCAACCAATTGTTTTAATTCGGCGGTGGTTAGGGACGCAATCACATCAGGGCCAAACATGTCAGGGCTTAAGGTCACATGCACCTCTAGCACCTGGATGCCCATGCTGGCGGCAGCAAGCCCC
>JBGAWJ010000124.1:0-3124 GCA_044227605.1 Alphaproteobacteria bacterium | reverse complement strand
GCCGATTCCATCACCAATACCCATACCGCCATTCAAGCATTGGAAGCAATCACCGAATCCAACGGCTACTTTTCACCGGTGGCGCTCAGGGCGTTTGCCGTTGCATACCTGGATGACTTAACCGGCTTTGATAAATGCCGGGAAGCGGCGCGGGCAATGGGTGTTAAGGGTGATCGGCTGGCATTGCTGGGTAGCGCCATTAACAAGGAAGTGAAGGCATTAGAAAAGGCACGGGCAGTACAGACGCGGGAGATGGAGCGACAAGCGCGGGCGGCGGAAGAAGAACTGCAAGAAGAAGAACTACAACAAAGGCTGGCAGCAAAAAAAGCAGAAGAAGCACTGGCAGAAGAACAGGCGCTTGCAGAAGAAATGGCAATAAAACCAAGTCAACCAGATCAAGGCATGGCCAATGAAATAGAGCGCCCATCCTATATGGTTCATGAAGACTGGACAGAATTTGGAAAGCCGGGTGTTTATTATCACGGCATGACGGCGGGAACAGAGAGAAAGCCACCCGTAGAAATAAACCAATATATCTGTGACCCGCTTTACATTGATGCGGGTAGTTGTGACCTGAACCAAAACAATTTTGGATTGATGCTCAGATTCAAAAATCGGCGCGGAAATTGGCGCAAATGGTTAATGCCGCTGGAAATGTTAAAAGGCAGTTGTGAAGATTTACGCGGGTTGCTGTTAGGTCAGGGATTATCCATTAATCCCCATGCCAGAGGTCAGTTACCCACTTACTTGCAAGCGGTACCACCCGAAAAGAACATTGAATCAGCATTAAGAGTTGGCTGGCATGATGATTGTTTTATCTTGCCAGAGCAGGTTATCGGCAATCGTGATGACATTTATTTTCAAACGAACCATGCCGTAAGCGCTGACTATGGGCAAAAAGGCACGCTTGAAGACTGGCAGCACAACATTAGCCGCTATTGTGTGGGAAACCCGTTGTTAATATTTCAGGTTAGTGCAGCTTTTGCAGGCGCATTGCTCAAAAAATGCCATATTGATTATGCCGGTTTTCATATCCCCGGTGATTCATCCAGCGGGAAAAGTACCGGGCAAGAAATATCGTGCTCGGTTTGGGGCGGTGAGAACTTTGGACAATCATGGAAGGCCACCGCAAATGGCTTAGAGGCGGCAGCGGTTTTGCACAACGATGGCTTGCTGGCATTGGATGAATTAAGCGACAGTGACCCCAACGAAGTGAACCAAATTATCTACGCATTAGGGAACGGCACCGGTAAGCAACGAGCCAATGCCGATGGAACAGCCAAACCGGTTCATAAATGGCGGATCGTGCTTCTATCCAACGGGGAAAAAACCTTAGCCGCTCACTTGGAGCAAAAAGGATTAGCGCCGAAAGCTGGGCAATCCGTAAGACTGGCAGAAATTCCCATCTTCGGAAAATTTGGGGCATTTGATGACTTGCACGGCATGGAAAGCGGACGGCTATTTGCAGATACCTTAAAAGCAAATACAAAAAAATACTATGGCACCGCTGGCATTGCCTACCTTGAAAAATTGGTAGCCACTACAGAAGATTTAGGCCGATTACTCGAATTGGCCAATAAAGCCTTCGTTACCAGTGATATGGAGCCGCAAGAATTAAGGGTTGCCAGAACATTTGCATTGATTGCATTAGCCGGTGAACTGGCTACAAATTACGGCGTAACCGGCTGGCAAAAAGGCGATGCAAAGGCGGCGGCTATTGAGTGCTTCAAGCAATGGCGGCAACAACGGGGCACCGGCAGCACCGAACATAAAGAGATACTCGAAAAGATACGCGATTTCACAGAACGCTATGGGGATACTCGCTTTACCACCAAATTGGCTGACTCAATTCCAAAGGCTGACCGGGCGGGATGGTTTGACTCTTTTGATGGTGAGCGGGTTTGGCTCTTCACTTCAGGCGGATTGAAGGAGGCAACCAAGGGGTACGACATTAAGCGGGTGATTTTAGCGTTGAAGCAAGCTGGCTGGCTTACCGTGGGGAGTGATGGCAATCAAGCAAAACACAAGATAAGAGGTGAAACATATAACCTTTATCAGATTATTACTGAATAGCGGTTCCAACAGTTCCAAGTAGATTTTTATAACTTGGAACCGTAGAAGCCGCATAAATAAAGGCGGTTCCAACAGTTCCAACAGTTCCAAGTGATAAATAAGAAACCCAATTACAAAAAAACTAACAATTGAAAAAAAATATGCGTTTTTTTCATTTAAGCCGGGTAAACAAAAAAGCATCATCTTTTTTTTTAGCTTCTGTTTTTTTTACCCGCCTACTATGATTTTAACTTGGAACCGTTGGAACCGTTGGAACCGCGTTGATTTATATACACTTTTTAGGTTCCAAATAGGATTTTCCAACTTGGAACCGTTGGAACTCTTGGAACTGTCACGGGATGGAAAAGAAATGTACACAATGAACATAAAGCAACAGATTGACCCCTGTACCGTCTTGGCTGGCTATGGGTTTACCCTGGATAAACTGAAATCAACCGCCAATGGCCGGGTCATGCGTAGGCAGGATGATAAATTGCTGGTCATGCGGGGGGATAACGGGAACTGGATTGTCACCGACATGAGGGCGGGCAAGTCTGGCAGTGTGCTGGATTTGATGATGTGGCTGACCGGGTGCAGTTTTGTCGAAGCCGCCAACAGATTGCAGGCCGTGAACTGTGACCAAACGCAAACCCTTCCTCTTCCCATCCCGAAAAAGCAAAACCCAATGACTCCACCGCTTTCACTGGATACCCTGGCACCGGCAACGCGACAGACTGCAAACCTTGCAGAACGGGGCATTGGTGATTGGGTGCAACACCCGTTATTTTTGGGCAAGGTGCTCATGGATAAACGCGGCAATGCCTGTTTCCCACATTATGATGACAATGGCATAGCCGGTTGGGAAATCAAAAACGCAGGATTCACCGGCTTTGCCAGTGGGGGCCATAAAGGTTTATGGTTTAGCAATCGGCCAACAGTCTTACGGCGCTTGGTGCTTACAGAATCGGCCATTGATGCAATGAGTTACCAGGCCATACATGGCGGCGATGATGTGCGGTATCTGTCATTTGGTGGAGGTATTGGCCGTAATCAGATTGGCCTAATCACCCGT
>JBGAWJ010000123.1:0-3158 GCA_044227605.1 Alphaproteobacteria bacterium | reverse complement strand
ATTAAATTATTACCTATTATCATAAAAAATACATTAAATATTATACTATACATTATTATATAAGAACCAGAAGTTGTTAAATTATATAATAAATAATTTTTTTTTTTATTTTTTAAAAAAATAATATTTCTAATAATTTTTAAATAATAAAAAGCGGCCACGACCGAAGATACAACCCCAATAATCGCTAACACGTAATATTGCTGTTGAACTGCGCCTATAAAAATATAAAACTTTCCCCAAAAACCTGCTAAAGGCGGCAACCCTGCCATCGACAGTAAAAGCAAGGCCAAGACAAAAGCCATCACCGGATTTGATTTGGATAACCCTGCAAAATCGTCTAGATTCTCAAAACTGTTCTTAGCAGAATACATGGTCAAGAGGCAGGCAAAAACCCCCAAACTCATCCCTATATAAATCATCATATAAAGCAACAGCGCGCTAATAGGACCATTGCCCCCCATCACCAACCCAATCATGGCATAGCCAATATGGCCGATGCTGCTATACGCCAATAGTCTTTTGATATTTTGCTGCCGGATGGCTGCAAAAGCCCCAATCAGCATAGAACCCACGGCTGCTAACCAGAAAATTTGTTTCCATGATTCTTGATCTTGGGGAAAAAATTCCAAGCTAATACGGAGCAGTAAGCCTAGCGAAGCCAATTTAGGGGCGGTTGTAAAAAAGGCAGTGATTGGTGTTGGAGAACCTTGATAAACATCGGGTGTCCACATATGGAAAGGAACAGCTGATATTTTAAACAAAAGGCCGCTAACCATAAATACCAGGGCAACCACGAACCCGGCTGGCATGGCGGCCGTGTTCTGGACATATTGCTGAATTTGCGCGAAATCAGCATTACCACTAAAACCGTATATTAAAGAACAGCCGTATAATAATAACCCCGAAGACAAGGCACCTAAAGCAAAATATTTCAATCCAGCTTCGCTGGAACGCAGTTGGTCGCGATTGAACGCTGCCAACACATATAAAGCCAAGCTTTGTAGCTCAATACTAACATATAAGGTGATTAAATGGTTGGCCGATAACATGAGGCTCATTCCCAAAACCGCCAATAAAATTAAGATTGGGAACTCAAATCTTGATAAATTGGGCATTGTCCGAATATAAGACGGGCTCATCAGCAAACAGGCAGCAGCGGCCATCCAACAAACAATTTTTAAAATAGTTAGGGCAGGTTTACTAATAAACATTCCGTTAAACAGCGTTACGGTAGCATCGGGAAACCAAATGATTTGTCCTATAATTCCCATAACCAGCACGAAAAAACTAAGCCAATAGACAATTGGAAAACTGTCCTTTTTTAAGAAAACGCCAACCATTAATAAAATAATGGCAGATGCTAACAACCAAATTTCTGGAATAGCCGCGGATAAAGATTGGAGCATAAGATACATCTACTTATTTAAAGTTGTTATAATGGATTACATCATTATTTTTTATTTTAAGGCACCAGATTGGCAGAAAAGATTTTGACAAAACTTTCCGTCATTGGACCGGTGATACGCAGAAAAGAAGATGGATAGATCCCCATCCACAACACAATCATACCCATCAACCCTAAAACAAATACCTCTTTTAAGGTTAAGTCTGGAAGTTGTTTTAAATCGTCTTTAACAAGTTTCCCAAACATCACCCGGCGATATAACCACAGCATGTATACCGCGCCTAAAATCATGGCAACCGCCATAGCCACTGCCACTAAATGATTGGCTTTGAAAACCCCTAGCAATACTAAGAATTCGCCGACAAACCCGCTGGTACCCGGCAACGCTAAGGAAGCCATCGTAAACACTAAAAACAACATAGCATAAATGGGCATACGGAGGGCTAATCCGCCAAAACGGCTGATTTCCCTGGTATGCAGTCGATCATATAATACCCCCACGCACAGGAACAAAGCACCGGAAACAATCCCATGACTTAGCATTTGAAAAACAGCCCCCTCAATCCCTTGTTGATTCAATGAGAAAATACCGGCTGTAACAAATCCCATATGTGCGATTGAAGAATAGGCAATAAGCTTTTTCATGTCTTGCTGGGCCAAGGCGATTAAGGAGGTGTAAATGACCGCCACGATGCTTAAGCCAAAAACCATTGGGGCAAAAAACACGCTGGCATCTGGCATGATCGGTAATAACACCCGGATAAAGCCATACCCACCCATTTTTAGAAGCACGCCTGCTAAAATGACCGATCCGGCTGTAGGTGCTTCCACATGGGCATCGGGCAGCCAGGTATGCAACGGCCACATCGGTATTTTCACAGCAAAAGAGGCAAAAAAGGCTAGCCATAACCAAAACTGCCACTGCGAATCAAGCAAATGGTTGGTTGTTAAATAAGGAATATCAGCAGAATTTGTATGAATAATCATTGCCAATATGGCAATCAACATCAAAACCGACCCCAGTAAAGTATAAAGAAAAAATTTAAAGGAAGCGTAGATTCTGCCTTTACCACCCCAAATTCCAATAATTAAAAACATGGGGATCAGCACGCCTTCAAAAAACACGTAAAATAAAACAAGATCTAACGCACAGAAAGCGCCAATCATGAAGGTTTCCAAAATTAGGAAGGCAATCATATATTCCTTCACGCGCCTCTGAATAGAATGCCAACTGGCAATGATGCAAATCGGCACCAGAAAAACGGACAACATCAAAAATAATAAAGATAATCCATCAAGCCCCATATAAAAACGCACCGGCAATCCCGGTAACCAGGATTTATTGATGACAAACTGATATCCGGGTTTTAAGGCATCAAATTGCATCCACAGGAAAACTGCTAAACCAAAAGTTACCAAAGACGTCCATAGGGCAACCCAACGCACATGGTTGGCAACTAATTTTTCTTCCCCACGCGCCCACATAATCACCAACACACCGACTAGAGGGAGAAAGGTGATGATCGGCAACAGAAATTCGTTGATAGCCATTATTCCCATCCCATATAACGGTTAAGGACGATCCATAGTAAAACCGCCAAGCCAATCAGAACCGCAAAAGCATAATGATATACATACCCTGATTGCAATCGACTAGCACCCGCAGCTATTAATCGGGTGACAAAAGCTGTGCCATTAGGCCCGAACCGGTCAATAATACCTTGGTCAACCCGCCGCCAGAAAAAATCCG
>JBGAWJ010000122.1:0-3182 GCA_044227605.1 Alphaproteobacteria bacterium | reverse complement strand
TAATGGCTGAAAAAAAACTTAGGCTTAAAGCACTTTTAACCCGTTCGTCACTGGCAATGCGCCAGAATTCTTGTCACGTGATGTGGGAATTGTGGATAAAAAGGGCACATAAAGGTAAGATCAACAAAAAGCTTATAAAGAACAGGGTAATACCCATGCTAAGCCCGAAACCTGGCAGTATATGCGAGGATTGTTTGCGGAAATTTTTCATGATCAATTATTATTTGGGGCAAACACGACCATCATCATCTTTGCCTCGGCTGGTAAAGTTGGTCGAAGCTAGCGCCTTCTACAAAATGTTGCTGCATGGCTTTTTTCCAGCCGCCGAACATTTCGTCAATCGTGAACAGCTGTAGTTTTGGAAAGATATTTTTGTATTTTGCGGCCACCTCCGGCAAAATTGGGCGATAATAATGGCGAGCCAGTAGATTTTGGGCTTCCACGCTATAAAGGTACTTCAAATATTCTTCTGCCACTTGGCGGGTGCCCTTTTTATCCACATTGCCATCCACCACCGCAACTGTTGGTTCTGCTAAAATGCTGACTGAGGGCACAACAATTTCATATTTGTCTTTGCCCAGCCGTTCAACTGCTAACAACGCTTCATTTTCCCAATTGATCAACACATCGCCAACCCCGCGGCGGATGAAGGTATTGGTCGCATCCCGCGCTCCTGTATCCAGGATGGGAACATTTTTAAATAATTGGCGGATAAAATCTTTGGCCTGATTTTCGTCGTTATCGTATTTCAGCAAGGCATATCCCCAAGCTGCCAAATAATTCCACCGTGCCACCCCCGAAGTCTTTGGATTGGGGGTAATTACCACAACCCCTGGCCTGATTAAATCATCCCAATCCTTAATATTTTTAGGATTGCCTTTGCGTACCAAGAAAACAATGGTGGAGACGTAAGGGGCACTGCCATGGGGCAAACGGCTTTGCCAGTTTTTATCAATCAGGGTGGTTTTTTCAGCAATGATATCAATATCATAGGATAGGGCCAATGTCACAATATCCGCGGGCAACCCGTCCATGATCGCTCGCGATTGACCGCTCGATCCGCCATGTGACATATTTATGTGGACCTTTTGTCCTGTCTTTTGCTGCCAATACGGGATAAATAATTTGTTATATTCCTGGTACATCTCCCGCGTGGGATCGTAAGATACATTCAATAAGTTTTGGGCAACACTGGCGTTGGGTGCAAGCATAAGGACTGTTAGCACCACGCATAAGGAGGAGATGATCCAACGGTTAAAGCGCCGGGATGAAAAAAAAGATGCCATGTTCATCAATTAAATGTCCAATGAAGCGATTGATTTTTCATTCTAACCTATCACTTGAGAAAGTAAATATTGAAACCTACTATCTTGGCATAGTGACTGCCTAATCCCCCGCAAAACCGCAGGATTTTTTCTCAAAGCAAGGCTAGGAATTAGCCGTTTTTTACCAAGGTCGACCTGCTTTTTGCTGGGGTATTTCCAGACAGCTGCTAAAAACTGCCAATAACATCAATATTTCAATGCCTAAAAAATCTTTCGTGATTGGATGTTAAGTCGCGATCTATGACATATAAATAAAATAACTTCATTTTATAAAATAATTGTTGTATATACCTCTCAGGTGAAAAACGGCGTTATTTGGCCAAACCAAATCTATATGCTATGACCGCACAATAGAATCAGCTGGTTGAGATATGAAAAAATTTTATTTTCCTCTTTTACTTGTATTAGTGTCAGTTACTGTACCGTTACTGGCCTATTATGGCCTATTTACGAATCCTACCTCTACGGATTTAGAGCCGGTGGCTGGCGATTCCCCAAAACCGGTCGAACAAATGGCGCCCGATTCTCTTACTTCAGCGGTTTTTATTCCAAATACAGCAATGTATGGGGGACTAGCGTTCATAAAAGCGAACGCCACCAACGCTTTGGAACGTTTTTTGTGGACTTCGACAGGCCTTTTATATTACAATCTCATTTTACCAGACATCACCCAACAATTGGTGGCTGCATTCGAATCAGTGCCTAATCCTGATATTCCGGTGACGGCCATAATCCCCCCCTTAAAACCTGCTACCTCCGGCGTTACCAATTCCAGCGCTGCCTTAGTTAATATTAAAATTCCGCCATCCAAGCCGGTTCATCAAGCAGCACGCAATCCGGTTGCAACTTCAGTCAAGCCGAATGCCACGGTTAGTGCAGTTAAGCCTGATCTGCCTGCAACTGGTAATACCGTTTTTCAGCAGCCAGCAATCAATAGGGATCCCCAGTATCATGGTAAGGTACGGGTCAGCATGATTCCCTATACCGGGGCGGCTTTTGCTACCAGCGGCGTGGTTTGGGAAGTGTATCAAAATGATCCGGCAACCAAAACTGTATCAACGAAAATTTTTGTGCGTTCTGCCTTGGCCCAATTTGAATTCTCCCTTCCTGAGGGTAATTATGTTATCCGGGCTCGCTACAATAATATGACCGCTGATTTGCTGGTTCCCGTGCAAGCAAAACATGTTTATCAATATATCCTGAATTTTTATGCCGGGCAAACCCGGTTGGTTGCTGATTTTGCGAATCATTCCGGAAGTACGGAGCCGGTTAGTTGGGAAATCCGGCCACGCTCGGACGCCTCCCGGATTGTTGCCTCTGGCATCGGCCATGATTCCCTGGTTCCGTTACGCGAAGGGAATTATTTGGTGTTCGCCAAAAGCGGTTCTTTCCGTGGGCAAGCGCCGCTTGAAATCCGCGCCGGTCAAACCAGGCAAGTCAACGTCACATTGCAAGCGTCAAATTAGCATTTTCCATCAAGTAAGCCCCATAACCTAGCTTTCAGCCTTCATGGATTTAGGTTGAAGTGGATAATATTTTTATTATTAAACAATGGGTTATATTAATTTATTGATATATAAGTCAGGATAGTATTAAGTAGAGTTACGTTGTTTGACTCTGTTCACTTCGGCATAAATATTCCGCTTCTAATTTATCAAGGATTTTTTCTATGTCAGAGCCATTAGTAAAAAAAACAAGAATCTCCTTAAAACAAGCCCTGATGGCGGTTGTCATGGGGATATGTTCCCTTTTTACATTGCAAGTTAAGGCGGAACTACCAGTTGCGGAACAATTAAAAGCCCTTCGCCAGCAATCGACAGATTGGCTTTATGGCTATAGTCCGACCCAGCCGATCTT
>JBGAWJ010000121.1:0-3316 GCA_044227605.1 Alphaproteobacteria bacterium | reverse complement strand
GGCTACATTACAAGAAATTAATTACAGTGAATTTCAATAAATCACTGGCTGATTTTTTGGTCCATTCAAATTAAAAAGAACCAAATAGAATTAAATGCAACTCATGGTTTAAAATGGTCAGCCAACACAGTTTTATATTCCGCAGGATTATGCACCCAGGGAATGTGACCGCTGTGGCTGATAGAATGCACTGTGGCTTGCGGATACCTATTTAATACATAATTTTTACTCCCGCCATAAATGTCCTGATCTCCATAAATTATCGTCACCGGAAAATCCACTTTTTGGGGTGTAATCAAGGCTGGAAATTTAACGATTTGTGGTCGGGTTTTATTGATTGGTTCGGCACGCAATAAGGAAAGGTCTGTGGCAGTGGCTTTCTCCGCGCTGAATCCCTGGTGATAATTGGACAACACCTGTTTAAATAAACACTGGTAAGCCCGGTCGCTCCCCAATTTACCAAGCTGACTGTTTACTCCCATTTTTATCCACGCCCATGATGTAGACTTTGCCCGGTTCAATTGCATAACTTCCTGTTCAGTTTGTTTCCACTCTTCACCGGTGCCGGATCCCGGGCTGCATAAAAAAAGGCTGTGTAGCCGTTCAGGATACGTCTGCGCATAGATTTGGGCGTAGAGTCCGCCCCAAGAGTGCCCCCATAAATGAAATTTATCAATCTTAAAATGTGCAGCTATCCGGTTGATATCACTTAGGAGGCTGTTGAAAAACCCTCTAAATATATTTTTTAAATATATAATAAAAAAACAATATATTTAAGAAAAAAAAGGGAATATGTTTAATAAGAAGAAGGGGGAAGAGCAGGGGAGTATATGGGTGGTAAAAGAAAATATTGTTAAAAGCCCTGCAAGCCTTTATTATGACAAATTAGATGAGGCTTTAAAAGAGGCGAAGTTTGGGGATAGGGTACGAACAATTAGTGAACCGTATTATGAAAAAGACCGGGGACAAGGAGGAAGAGCGGGAATTGATCCGGAAGTATATTTTAAAATGCTTATTGTTGGATTTTTTGAGAATATAGGCAGTGAACGAGCATTAGCGCTACGGTGCACAGATTCACTAGCGATCAGGTCATTTTTAAAATATGATTTAACAGAACAAACACCGGATCATTCTAGTTTAAGCCGGATTAGGACACGCTTAGGCGAAGAGGTTTATAAAGAAGCATTTGCGATTATTTTGGAAGCATTACATAAGCATAAATTATTAAAAGGCCATGACATAGGAATAGACACTTCGGTAATACAAGCCAATGCATCCATGAGGACTTTAAAGAATAATCATACGGGAGAGAGCTATGATGAATATATCAAACGCATAGCCAAAGCCAGTGGGGTAGATGGTGAAAATAAACAAGCGGTGAGAGATTTTGATCGAAAGCGCAAAGATAAGACAATGTCCAATAAAGATTGGCACAATCCACACGACCCAGAGGCTAAGATAGGCCCAACGAAGGAAGGCCCGATTAAAATGACTTACAAAGTCGAGAACACCGTAGACGTGGAAACCGGAGCAATTATTCAAACGCAAATATTACCAGCAGATCAAGCGGATGGCCAAGATATGGATCAACAAATTAAACAGGCCCAAAAGAATATAAATAAAGCAAAAGGGAATAAACTCAGTAGTAGAAGTATTAAAAAAGTTACCGGGGATAAGGGTTATTATAAAATAGAGCAAATGGGTTTACTGCAAAAAAGAGGAATCAAAACAGTCATTCATGATCCAAATGTCTATCGTAACATAGATAAATTACCTGAAGAACAGGCTCAAATAGTCAAGAATGCTAAAAGATCGGTAAAGAGTCTATACGGTAAAAAAATATCCAGGCAACGTGGGCAATACGTGGAACGAAGTTTTACCCATCAATTGGACAATGGAGATTTAAGAAAAGCAACCCTCCATGGCTGGCTAAATATTCAAAAAAGAAATCTAATTGCCGGTCTTGGGGTGAATCTATCATTACTGATGAGAAACATCTTTGGTTTAGGAACTCCAAAACAAACAATAGCTGTAATTTCTGTCTTAAAAATGTTTTATAAACTTATTTTTAGGTTAATACGCTCCATAACCAATGGAGCTACCGAATTAAGTCATTCAATATTTAATGAGATATCCTTCCTCTTTTTTATGTCAAAACTGATAAAAGTCAATTTATTGATAAAAAACAATAGTTAAAAAAGGCCCTATTTCAACAGCCTCCTAGAGCTAACCCAGCCAAGCCTAAACGTTGAGCTAATATATAACTGGCAATAAAATTTATGGTCAACTCACCAATGATAGACACCAACAATAGTTTATTTTTATCTAGTGCCATTAATACAGTCTGGCTAAAAATTAAACGAGTCGTAGTCGTCAGTGTTAAAATTATAAAAACTAGGCCTGCTGGAATAAATATCGGACCAAACAAAAGTGTAAATAAAAAAGGAGTTAGCCAGATTAGCAAAATAATACCCGGGAATATCAAATGGTGCAAAAATATCGTCCCCTTTTTTAATTCTTTTAATCCTTCAGGTATACTTTTTTTCAATGCCGGTAAATAGGCCACAGTTAAACTAATCAATATCCCGGAGAGAAGAGGAACTTCTTTTGCCCCATAACGGTAGATGGCAAAATCATCATGTTGGTTTAATTGAATATTGATGATCCAGGCCGGAATCAAGTGAGTCAAACTTCCTAGTAAAGCATAAGCCGATAAGGAAATCGTGCCCGAAAATAAAGCTTTTGCAAAATCCCCATTCCAGGTCCACTCCTTCTTTCTGCGCAGCAGGATAACCATCCCTACATGCCAGATAAATGTCATTGAACACAGTACCCATAAACACGTAGTTAATGATTGGTTCATGATCAAGGGGACAAGAAAAGCTAAAATCCGGGAGAGATTATAAGCGACGGAGAACAACCATTGGCTAAGGGTATTACCCTGATGAAAAAACCACAAAGCCAAAACATGCAACGGAATACTAAATATCATAAATACAGCAAATTGATGGATATATGGTATTTGTATTTGGTTGAACATCAGGAATCCAATGCCTCTTTGAATTAGCAGGATCCCTACCATAAAACCTAAAGCCAGGCCGGAAATCATAAGGTAAAAACTAAAGAACTGTCCGGTTTGTAAAGGTCTATGTTTAATTTGGAAGGCTTGGATGAAGCCATTTAGCCAGAAAAAAGAAAAAAAATAGGTAACTAAACTGGCTTGTTCAAAATGAGATATCTCTAACAGATCTCTCAATTGATGAGCTAAAACTATGCTTATGCCCAAGTTAGCCATTTGAGTTACAGCATAAAATCC
>JBGAWJ010000120.1:0-3469 GCA_044227605.1 Alphaproteobacteria bacterium | reverse complement strand
TTGAAAAAGTTGTTTTACCGGACCCGGTTGCCCCAGAAATCAAAATATTTTTTTGGTTTTTAACCGCTAGATCAAAAAAACTTCTCCATTCTTTTTTGTCCCTTAATAAGCATAATTCATGTTCTTCAGCTGTAATTTCGCTGGTAGAAGGACTGGTTTTTTCAAACAAACCCCTTTCCTCAAGCTCGGTTAAAGAAAAGGTTTTTGAATTGGGTTTACGGATGGTAATAGAAATGCAATCCCTCTCTGTTGCAGGTGGGATCACAATTTGCACACGTTCGCCTTGAGGAAGGGAGCATGAAACAATAGGATGGCTGTCATTAATATCCTGCTTTGTATAAGCAGCTATAGCATTGGCTAGCTGCTCTAACCAAGAAAATGTTAATTCTTTAATGTGATGCTTTTCCCAGCCTTTCTTCCCTTCGGTAAAAATCTCTTCTGGTTTGTTAATACAAATTTCTGTCAAATCGGGGTTTGCCAAAAATCGTTTAAGAGGAAATATATAATTCTCAAGAAAGGCTGTTTCTGTCATTTTTTCTGCCTTAAACTGTAAACGGTTGAAAAATCTAAGTCTCGTGCAACAAAAATGGCCACTTCTTCGCCTTGGTTTTTTCTAAGAATAATGGGCACATTGCCACTATTTTCTAAGGCAATAGCTGCTGGCTCTTTTGCTGCATTCGATGATTCTTGACCGGCAAGGGATGATAGCGATTCAAAGCCGGTATCAACCAGCGATAAAAGTAAAGCACCGCCAAAGCGTGTCCAGAATTGTGTATCGATGACACCGTCAAAGCCGCTTCTGCCCAAAGGATCCGAAGCTGGTGAGTCAAGATTAATAATAACCCCTTTTGGTGTTTCTGCCCGTGTCCACAAAACAAATATTCTTTTATCGCCTTGGCGCAATCCCCCTCTATATTCGCCAACAATTTTTGTGCCCTTTTCCAGCAAAACCACCTTGCCGCTGGCAGAAAGGATATCGCGATTAATTTCGCAAACGACCATACCGGATAAAGAGCTATCGAGAGCTGTTTTTAATATACAAGGAATGAGCGTGCCTTTGGTAATTAAAAAATTACGGTCCGGCAGCAGGCCTGCGCGCGCCCCCTCAATATATGTTGATTGCAGGCGAGATCCTAAATCATTCCCGCCACCACTATTGCCAAGCAACGAGGGAGGGGAACTCGCGCTGTTTACAACATAAGGACTAGTATTCGTTATTTGATTCGATTGGGAATAAGAACTCGCTGGTGCCGTTGCACTCCAATTGCTAAAAGCGGTTGAGGGTGCCCGACGGGAAGCTGCCAGTAATTGCGCTCTTTCGTCTGTAACAGGTGGAAGTATAGGTTCTGCCGCTTGTGGCTGGATTTTTGGTTGCACTTGTTCGTTTTGGGGTATTTGATTTTGGCCACGAAACTCAACCGTTGGTGTGAGCGTTAAATTTGACGCTGTTTCTGTTTTTTGCCCCTCCTTATTTCCTGTCAAAACATAATATAGAACTATTACCGCGCCAATTAAAATAACCGCTCCCATGATTTTGGGCGGCTTCTTTTTCGCAGACACGGTTGCAATTTCACGCTCTCCACTGATGACTTCTTTCTTTTCTTGGTTGCTCATGGCAAACTCCGAATAACGCGTTCGATGTTATTATTGATGGTCCCGGTTCTGGGGGTGGTTGTTTTAGCGTTATAGGCTTCATTCCAAACACAAAAAACTTGTTTGCCTTGTCGTAGCCGCCATTGCGGGGCTACGGAGTGCAAAATAACCACATTCCCCTCGGTCGTGAATGGAATAATTTCTTCAACCCCATCCCTTGATACAGCGTAGATGGCAGGGAATTTACCGGGAAAAGTCATAAAAGTTAGCTGCCCATTATCACTCACTTCGGTAGGCTCAAGATCGGGGTTACCCTCCCCGGTATACGCCCAGTTTCTTTGGCCTTCAAAAGACAGGCCCGTGATTGTCTTTTGTTGCTCAAGCGCAATTCTTCTGGCTTCCGCTTCTGCTTTCCGTTGCTCTTCTTCATCCTGCGGGTATTTGAAATGAATGGCAAAGAAAACCCCCGAATCTTCTGTTATTTCCCCTTCCCTTGCTTCTATATAAAACTGATAACTGCGGAACGTTCCTGTAGGTCTTCGGGTGATAATAGTCATATTCGTTGGCGGGTGAATCTCACGCGGCTTCAGCAAGACGTTGTTACCCGCAACAACCGTTTCCCAGCCAAGAGTATCGCCTAGCGATACTTGCATAATGGCTTCATTTTCGGAAAAAGTAATTTTGGTTACCGTCCGTGAAACGGTGTGGATACCCACCACTTCCCAAGGGTTATAATTCACCCACCTAACCCGTTCATCAGAACCTCCGGCTTTAGGGATATCTTCCGCAGAAGCAGAGGTTAATATCAATAAAGCAATCATCATGCTGAGAAATATTTTCATTGGGCCAACTCACGCGAAATAGAATAATTCAAGACTTGAAAACCTAAGGGGTTATCCAAGCGGAATATATCTTGTTGAAAAGCAGTGGTGTTATAAAAGAAGGTAATGGTGCTGACATAGGAAGATGTCGTAACCGATTGCCGATTTCTTGCTTCTTTATCAAAGCGAACTTGCGCTACCACTTTATCTTGATCTTTGGCGATAAAACTAATGGATCGGATTTTAATATCGACAAACTGCCCCCGATAAATGTTTTGAGGGGAATCAGGATTGGAGGCGTAATACCCATTTGCAAATTTCTTTTGTTCATCAGGCACTGAAAAAAGGGAAACCAGGTTAAAATTATGTTCGGCAAGCTCATCACTATAACCTTCACGAGCTGTTACATATCTCTTTAAGAAGTGACGGGTAATAGCTTCATCTTGCGTATAACTCGTGTCGCCAGCTAAATTGGTTACTACATCAATATAGCCGGTCGACGTATCCACGCGTATTAAGTAAGGTTGAATGGTTTTTAAGGGGGTCAAAGCCGTCACCGCTAATATGGACACACAGGCCACCCCAAAAGAAGCGCCTGCTATTCTCCAAGCCATAGTTCTTGATTTTTCCAGCAGTAAAATTCGGTCTTGGTCAAGGCGGCGTGATTCCTCTAAATAATGTTTTAAATCTTTTTCTGGGATCATTGGGTGATCCTTTGATCTAGAGGATTGATATTCACAACTGGTTTGTACCCTGCTGGCTGTTGATTCCACTTTCCTGGATTTAGTGGATGGCGATTGTTCCCGCTACAAACTGGCGCAGGGCTTGCCGCACATCCCAGGAGGAAAGTGGAAAAAACAATTATAAAAAAAGAAATTTTCATAATTTTTGCTTTCCCTGAACTTGCATATATTGGTGAATCACTTAATTGTTAGAAAATATTCTATGTGGGAATTTTGATGATTGCAATCACTCAATCACCAAAAACTATTAGAATGAATTATAGGATGAACTTTTGAAATGTGAAGAGATAAAAAAATGCCAAAACCGAGTAG
>JBGAWJ010000011.1:0-25745 GCA_044227605.1 Alphaproteobacteria bacterium | reverse complement strand
GTCCATAACTGACCGAAGAAAATAAACATCCACCTAAAACCATCATTAAGTTTAATATTCTCATCTTTTTTTTCCCTTAAAATATTATCCACGCCGTATAAGATACCTTGATTATCCTACAATACCATTATTTGATTTAATACTACTATTTATTTTTGATTGTCTGTTTATATTCCAAAAAATTCAAGTCATGATAATCTGCAGACACAGAAAACTAATTTCTTACCTAAAAATTGCTGAAATATATGACCATCACACCCCCCGTTTCACTCCTTAAAAGAGGCTGGACAACAGGCAGCTGTGCAACAGCGGCTAGTAAGGCTGCGTGTATAGCATTATTCACGGGCGACTTTCCTGATCCGGTTTCCATACATTTGCCACGTGGCGGCCATACCGATTTTACGTTAGCTTATACTAGGAATAACCTTAATTATGCCCAAGCAGGGGTTATTAAAGACGCAGGCGATGATCCTGACGTAACCCATGGGGCGCTGATTGTAGCAACCGTTAAATTGACCCCTAACCCAGCCACCATAAAATTTATAGCGGGCAGAGGAGTTGGAACCGTCACGAAAGCGGGGTTACCCCTGGCCATCGGCGAACCCGCTATTAATCCGGTACCTAGAGCAATGATGACGGAGGAAATGAAGCGAATTTTTCAGCAATATAACTATCACGGCGGGGCTGAAATTACAATTTCTGTGGATAACGGCTTGGAGCTGGCCAAACACACCTGGAACCCAAGATTAGGGATTATTGGTGGAATTTCCATATTGGGCACGACAGGGATTGTGATCCCCTTTAGTTGTGCCGCTTGGATTGCCTCTATCCACCAGGGGATTGATGTTTGCAGGGCCAATCATATTCAGCACGCTCTTGCCTGCACCGGCAGCACCTCTGAAATGGGTGTACGGCAATTATACAAACCTGCGGAGGAAGCTCTGATTGATATGGGGGATTTTGCTGGTGGGATGCTAAAATATTTATCCAGCCACCCCATCCCAATGGTTACAATTGCAGGTGGGTTTGCTAAGATTTCCAAACTGGCGGCTGGATTTTTAGATTTACATTCCGGTCGCAGCCAAATTGATCGCCCCTATTTGGCAAAAATCCTAGGTCAATTAAACGGTTCACCCGCCTTGCAGCAAAAGACCCTGGAAGCTAACAGCGCCCTAGAAATTATGTTGGAGGCGGAAAAACATCAACTTCCTTTAGCTAACGCGGTGGCTAGCGATGCCAGGCAGATTGCATTGAATACAGCAAAGCATCAAATAAATATCGAAATATTAATATTTGATAGGCAAGCTCATTTAATTGGCAGATCCCCCTTACCTTCTTGAACCGTTACAAATATTGCTGCCCACCATTTTTTGCTACTATCCGCACTTTTCCTATGCAAAAAGATCTTTCATTTATTTTTTCAATGCTTGACTTCAGCCTTCACTATGTTATTTTATAATCAAGACTAAAAAGGTCTTGATTAAATGTGAAAGTTAATGAATATGATCCGACTTAGCCGATTAGCTGATTACGCGGTGGCGATTATGGGCCAAATAAGCTTATCCCCTAGTTCCATCTATAATTCCCAGGAATTAGCACATTTAACGAATTTACCGGAAACAACAGTTGCCAAAATTCTGACCCGTTTGCGCCAAAAGGGTGTTTTAGCCTCCCATCGCGGCGTAAAAGGTGGGTATTGCCTAAATAAAAATATGGCAGGCATTTCTTTGGCTGATATTATTACGGCTATTGATGGCCCTATTAGTTTAACTTTATGCGTTGATCATTTAAATATTCGCTGTTCTTTGCAAGATAGCTGTCAATCGCGTGCCAGTTGGCAAAAAATTAATCAGGCCATCCGGCAGATTTTTGCAGCGGTGCCCTTGGCTGACCTTGTCCAAAAAGCAAAGCCGCCGGTTGCTTCGCCTTCAGCGGTTGTTTTTGAAATTTTTCAAGAACAACCTAAAATAAATGGGATAAAATTATGAAACAGGCGGATTTGAAAACCTTCTCCTCAGCCCCAAAAAATCTTAACCAATCCGTTGAATCGGTGATGGCAGAAAAATATAAATATGGTTTTATCACTGATATTGAAAGCGATACGGCACCTAAAGGCCTGAATGAAGATATTGTTCGGTTCATTTCAGCAAAAAAAAATGAACCTTCTTGGTTGCTGGATTGGCGATTAAAAGCTTTTCGCTTTTGGAAAACCATGGTTGAACCCACTTGGGCAAAGTTGAATTATAGCAAAATTGATTATCAAGACGCCCATTATTATTCCGCTCCCAAATCAAAACCCTCCTTACAAAGCATGGATGAGATTGATCCTAAAATCCGCCAAACCTATGAGAAACTAGGGATACCGCTGCATGAACAGCAGCAATTGTCAGGGGTTGCGGTTGATGCGGTATTTGACAGCGTTTCCGTTGCAACCACCTTTCGGGAAGAGTTGGCCAAAGTGGGGGTTGTTTTTTGCTCCATTTCCGAAGCGGTACAAAAACACCCCGATTTGATCAAAAAATATTTAGGCAGTGTTGTCCCCTATTCCGATAATTTTTATGCAACTTTAAATTCTGCTGTTTTTACCGACGGATCATTCGTATATATACCGCCGGGTATACGTTGCCCGATGGAGCTTTCCACTTATTTCCGTATTAATGCTGCCAAAACAGGCCAATTTGAACGTACCTTAATTATTGCTGATAAAAGCAGTTATGTCAGTTATTTGGAGGGATGCACCGCCCCCATGCGCGATGAACACCAATTACATGCGGCGGTAGTTGAATTAATCGCTTTGGATGAAGCTGAAATCAAATATTCGACGGTGCAAAACTGGTATCCGGGAGATGAACAAGGCAAAGGCGGTATCTACAATTTTGTTACCAAACGCGGCGCTTGCCGAGGGATCAGTTCTAAAATATCCTGGACACAAGTGGAAACAGGGTCAGCCATTACTTGGAAATATCCCAGCTGTATTTTGCAAGGTGATTATTCGGTGGGTAAATTTTATTCTATTGCTTTAACCAATCACTATCAACAGGCCGATACTGGCACCAAGATGGTCCATATCGGTAAAAATACCAAATCCACCATTATTTCCAAGGGGATTTCGGCGGGCAAAGCGCAAAATACTTACCGTGGCCTTGTCCGTATTCAGAATGCCGCAGATCAGGCGCGCAATTTCACGCAGTGCGATTCCTTATTAATTGGTCAAGAATGCGGTGCACACACCATCCCTTACATCGAAAACCGTAATGCCCGTTCTTATACCGAGCATGAAGCCACTACCTCCAGAATCAGTGAAGAGCAATTGTTTTATTGTCAACAACGTGGTTTTAGTGCGGAAGATGCAGTTTCGTTGATTGTCAATGGTTTTTGCAGGCAAGTATTACAAGAATTACCGATGGAGTTTGCGGTGGAAGCACAGAAATTATTAGGTCTTAGTTTAGAGGGTAGTGTCGGGTGATGACAGAAATCAAGGTAAGAACAATGCCAAACATATTGCTCGATATCCAAGATCTTCACGTTGAGCGGGATGATAAAAAAATTTTGAAGGGTGTGAATTTATCCATTCCACTCGGGGAAACCCATGCCATCATGGGGCCGAACGGTTCCGGGAAAAGCACCTTATCTTATGTGATAGCCGGGCACCCCAATTACCGCATCACGAAAGGCAAAATTGACTATAAAGGCCAGGATTTACTAGCTATGCCAGTGGATGAGCGCGCAAAAGCTGGTATATTCCTTGGTTTTCAATATCCCATTGAAATTCCTGGCGTACCAATCAATCATTTTCTGCGGTTAGCCTTTAATACCAGCCGCCGCCATAGAGGCGAAAAGGAGATAGACGCTTTTGAATTCCTAAAATTATTAAAGCAATTACGTTTGCAATTAGGGATTTCCGAAGAAATGCTTAGCCGTTCTTTAAACGCCGGTTTTTCGGGTGGCGAAAAAAAACGCCTGGAAATGCTGCAAATGCTTTTATTACAACCCGCCTTAGCTATCCTTGATGAAGCTGATTCCGGCCTTGATATCGATGCCTTGAAAATTGTCGCTGAAACGATCAACCAACAACGGCAACCTTTACGTTCCATGATATTGATTACCCATTATCAACGGTTGTTAAGCCATGTGGTGCCTGATAAAATTCATATCATGGCCAATGGGCGGATTGTCAAATCCGGAACCAAAGAATTAGCCTTGATGCTGGAAGAACAAGGATATGAAAAGATCATGAAAATGAAGGCCGGGGGAACTGCCTAAATCACATGCCAAGCAATCCTTTATTACCGCAATCAATATTACCTGATACCCCCGCTCCCTTATTGGATCAGAAGATGGCTTGGCTTGCAGATTTCCGCAAGCACTCCTTGGGTCAATTTAAAGAATTTGGCCTGCCTTCCGCAAAACTAGAGAAATGGCGTTACATATCCACCAGTGCTTTGGAACGTGCCTATGCAGCTGTCAATCAGCCAGCCGTAACCCCAACGTCAGCAACACCTGTATCTTTAGAAGGTCAGCCCTTTTCTTCCTCACATGCCTATTTTAATGGGGTGGATGTAAAGTTTATGACATCCCCCAAAGAAAAAGGATTGCAAATCGAAACTTTATTTCAAGGGAATAAATTAAATCCAGCGCTTGCAGAGAACATTTTTCAAGGATATTTAGGATCCACCGCCTCCACCCCAAGCAACAGCCTTTGCTTTTTAAACGGCGCAATTTTTACTAATGGTTTGTTGATTAAAATAGCAGCCGGGGTAAAATTGGATGAACCTGTCCATTTATTTCTTCACCCTGCTTTTAACTCGATGCAAGCTTGGCGCCATATTGTCGATATTGGGGATGAGGCAAGCGTTTCCCTGGTTTTTCATTGCCATCCTTTTTCTTCCCCACAAAACGCGAATAGTTGGCTGAATCAGGTCACCCATTATTTGGTGGGGAAAAACGCCAAATTATCTATTTACACCAACTGGGACTTGTCCGAGTCCCCACATATCGTTACTGACCATCATTTTGTTGATGTAAAAAAATCCGGTCACTTTCATCATTTTTCTAAAATAAGCGGAACCGGCTTATACCGTCAAGAAATCAAGGTAAATCTGACAGGCAACATGGCTAGTTGCGATCTGCAAGGCATTCATATCACCCATGAAACCCAACAGCATCACTATGTGACGGAAATTCATCATGAGGTTCCCGCAACCCTCAGCACCCAAAACTATAAAGGCGTCGTTCAACATTTATCGCCTGTGAAACCATCATCTGCAGCCCGCGCTTCTTTCCTGGGATCTATCCATGTGCATCCACACGCTATTAAAACAGATGCTGCCCAATCTTATAAAGCGCTTTTATTATCCCCCGATGCTGCTGTCTTTAACAAACCGGAATTGGAAATATATGCGGATGATGTTAAATGCAGCCATGGGGCCGCAACCGGGATTGTTGATGAGACCATGGTTTTCTATTTGATGTCCCGGGGATTAAGTTACCAAATGGCTGTTGGAATCATTGTGAAGGGGTTTTTGGAAGATATGTTTAATAAAATTTCCTCGGCAGAAATCCGCAATATTTTTCTGGCCGATCCATTTATAAAGGAAATCACAAAATGAAGCCTGCTGCACCTTTGTCAATGGATAATGCCTTTAAGCAATACAGGGAAGATTTCCCTATATTTCATCATCGTTCAGCAAAACCGCTGGCATTTCTCGATAGTGCGGCCAGCGCCCAAAAACCCTTGTCGGTTTTAAAACAAACCCAAGATTTTTATGCTTCCTCTTATGCCAATATTCACCGCGGCGTTTATGATTTAAGCGCCAAAGCTACCCAGGCTTTTGAAGCCGCGCGGCAAAAGGTGCAGCACTTTCTTAAAGCCACCTCCATTGCTGAAATTATCTTTACCAGCGGGGCCACCGAAGCCATTAATTTAGTGGCTTATACCTACGGCGATGCTTTTTTAAAGGCAGGTGATGAAGTTATTGTTTCGCTATTAGAGCATCATTCCAACATTGTCCCCTGGCAATTATTGCAAACCCGTAAAAATATTGTCATTAAAGTCGCCCCCATATTACCGGATGGCAGCTTTGATTTAGAGGGGTTCCGCAAATTATTGACTCCGCGCACCAAAATGGTGGCGGTGGCCCATGTTTCCAATACTATCGGCACAGTTTTTCCCATACGGGAAATTGCCCGTCTTGCCCATCAAGCAGGGGCTGTTGTCCTGGTGGACGGGTGCCAAGCCGCGCCCCATTTACCCATTAATGTTCAAGAACTTGACAGTGATTTTTACGTCTTTACCGGTCATAAATTATATGGACCGACGGGCATAGGAATTTTATACGGTAAAAAACAATGGCTTGAAAAAATGCCGCCTTTTTTGGGTGGTGGCCATATGATTAATAGCGTTAGTTTTGAAAAAACTACCTTTGCCGCCCCACCAACCCGCTTTGAAGCTGGAACATCAAACATAGCTGGTGCCATCGGTTTGGGATACGCCATTGATTATATGCAAAAGATCGGTTTGGATGCCATCCATCAACATGAAAAGTTTGTGCTGGATTACCTGTTACAACAATTAAAAAGGGTTGCCGGTCTGCGCGTTATCGGCCATCCCCAAGACCGCAGCCCAGTAGTATCTTTTGTGATGGATAGTGCACATCCCCATGATATCGCAACTATTTTGGATCAGTATGGGGTGGCCGTACGGGCGGGGCATCATTGCGCCCAGCCCGCCATGGAGTGGTTTGGTGTAACAGGGACAACAAGGGTTTCGCTGGGATTATATAATTCTATGGCGGATGTTGATCAATTAATTGTAGGTTTAAGGCAAGTGAAGAAAGTGTTTGGCTAAACATGCAGGCTTTGCAAGAACTATATCAGCAAATCATACTCGATCATAACCGTCATCCCCGCAATTACGGGAAGATGATCAGTCACAATCATGAGGCCAACGGTCATAATCCTTTATGTGGGGACCAGGTGACAATTTATTTGCATATCAATAACCAAGGTGTGATCGATGATATGAGTTTTGAAGGCAAAGGCTGTGCCATTTCCGTGGCCTCAGCCTCCCTGATGACAGAAAAATTAAAGGGGAAAACAGCTGCCGAAGCTAAGCTTTTATTTCGCTATTTTCATGAATTGGTGACCGGAAAAATTGAGGAAGATTCACTAACTGAAGACGAATTAGCCCATTTACAGCCGTTAACAGCTTTGGCCGGGGTGCGTGAATTCCCGATGCGAGTCAAATGCGCTACCATGGCCTGGCATACGTTCCTATCAGCCCTTGATTCCTCCAATTCGGAACTTAATAAAAGCAAGGATTCACGAAGCAATGGTTGAGCCTTTATTACCCGCAACAGAGACCTATGACTTAGAAGAATTGCAAAGGGGTGTGATTGCCGCGTTACAAACGGTTTATGATCCCGAGATCCCCGTCAATATTTATGAACTAGGCCTTATTTATAAATGCGAGGTGGAACCGAATGGGCATGTTCATATCGACATGACCCTAACTGCCCCTGGTTGCCCAGTTGCTAGTACAATGCCGGGGATGGTTGAACAAGCGGCGCGCCTGGTACCAGGAATTCAGGGTGCGGTCGTTACATTGGTTTGGGATCCACCATGGGATAAATCCATGATGTCAGATGTGGCGCGCTTGGAATTAGGTTGGATGTGACAGGGGCTATTTATAAAAATTTACAAACATACAGCTTTAAAAGATACAAGCCAGGTGATATATCAAATGCACGAGTTTATTGTTGCAAACTTGGCCACAAAGGAAAAAATATGCAAAAGAATCCGATTAGTTTAACGCCAACCGCAGCCGAACGTATTAAATTTCTGTTGTCACAACAACCAAATGCCAAAGCATTGCGCGTTGGCGTGAAGACAAAAGGCTGTTCTGGTCTCAGTTACGCCATAGATTATGCCAGTGCACCACAAGCTTTAGATATAGTGGTGACTGATCAAGACGTCACGGTTTATATTGATGCCAAAGCATCCATGTATATTTTTGGAACCGAGATGGATTATGTCAACGAAACCATGAAATCAGGTTTCGTTTTTCGCAACCCCAATGAAAAAGGCCGTTGCGGTTGTGGCGAGTCCTTTCACATATAAGAAAATTGTCTTCAGTCCGATCACATAGCCCGTCATGGATGAGGTTTAGGCATTATCCCATCCACGTCCATGCAACCCGCTTAAGATAGTGATGTATATTTTCAGCATAGGGCAGATTAGCTCTTTCCTCATACCAATAATATCTTTATTCATGGCCTATGTGCCGCAAAAACGCATGCTGCGCTGATTCTGATAATCGATAAAAAATGCGGCGCCCGTGAATGCGCCACCTTATGCCTTGTTCTTGCGCCCCAATCAGCATTCTTCACTGCGCCATATTTTCCTATTCTATCTCATCAAACCTTCCACAATCATTTTGTGCATTTATCTTCTATTACAGTTTTTTCTCTCGGCTTTTGAAAATGAGCCGATGAAACCGGAAAGATGTAAGAGAAAAAGGTGTAAATGAATCTTTCTTATACCCCACTATTGAAAGTGTTTAGTATTAAAATCAAGGGTTAAGCTTGGTTTTTCCGTATATAATAAAAATATTGAAAAAAATATGAACGTTAACTTTTTGTTTACCTCTAGCAGTTAATAGTTGTTTTAACGAGAACGATACCAACAAAAAAACCGCTCAATAACAAAATAAATGGAGATACCAATGAACAACTTTCGCAAACTTCTTTTCATCAGTGCAAGTTTACTTGCGACCCCCGCAGCTCTTGCCCAAAGTGGCGATTGTGCACCCTTATCCTATCAAAACATGGATAAACCCAATTGTCAGTCTTTAGAAGCGGAAGGTAGTTTATTTATTCTCACAGACAGAGAAAAAGGATTATACGAACCAGCCGCTATACAATCGGGACGCTTTGGATTGCCACTTGTAAACAAGCCAGAAGTTACAGAATTACCTAAAACAGCAGCCAATCCCGTAACTGTCGGAACTTCTGTTTCCACTTCTGTACCTGTGGGAGCGCCAAACCCCGTAACTGTCGGAACCTCTGTTTCCACTTCCATACCTGTGGGAACGCCAAACCCCGTAACTGTCGGAACCTCTGTTTCCACTTCCGTACCTGTGGGAACGCCAAACCCCGTAACTGTGGGAACCTCTGTTTCCACTTCCGTACCTGTGGGAATGCCAAACCCCGTAACTGTCGGAACCTCTATCTCCACTTCCGTACCTGCCGGAGGACAAAACCCCGTCGCTGTCGGCACTTCTACTTCAGAAGACATTATTATCTCAGATTTACAGCGGGAAGATGCTAAAACCACTTATTTCAGCGTTGCTTATGCTCACTCAGCTGACGGCAACGTCACCCTTAGTCAAGGGGATCTGAAGGAAGGACTGTCTTCATCTGACAGGTTTGTTGAAAGTGCTATCGAACGTGCCATGGTTAGCAATGACCTCGATAACCCGAATAACTACGGTAACCCGAATAACTGGTAATGAGGACTAGTAAGAGGGTGGATATGACAAAAATGTAAGAGTAATAATCTAAAGAAAATCCCTCATACAATTACTTAAGGGTCAGGAACGCGGATAGTTCCTGACCCTTTCTTGTTGTAAAATGCTGTTAATCAACCACTTTCAATATTTTCTGGTTAATTTATCTTTATACGACAATGTCTTAGTCCCATATTTCCATCCTAGCATCCCTGCTTAGATGGTATAGCCCCTAGAATTTTAAATGCTGACGCGCTTTCGGCAATAAAAAACAAATGCCTGCAATCAACAAAGCGACAGATCCCATCACCCCAACGGCTATGAGAAGCAGCAAAACAATATAAGATTTTCTCGTTGTTGGGGAACGGATGTTCCACAAAGCGGCCCAGGCAACCAATAGGGGAAGCAAAATTATTCCCACCAAATTGCCCGCTGCCTCTGGCGTATAAACAGGCTGGTTAAACTTATTTTGCGCCAATTTATAGATAGCACTTTTAATACCATTCCAAAAACCGTGAGACGATAAACTTGTATCTAAAGCCAGTATCATGACTGCTATTAAAACACATGATAAAACAATGTGAATATAACAAAAAACTCGGGCGGCTTTTAAAGATATTGGCAAAGTTTTACTTTCTACCATATTTTAATCCTCCTTAAGCAACCATGCGGTCACCTGATAGCCAGCTCAATAACAAACAAAAATCATTACTATTTTTGTTTGTTGCTTGATTATTTACACCAAACTCATTATGAGTTCAAGATGCTTGGATATCTAACGATGTCCCCATCGTCTAGAGGCCTAGGACGCTGCCCTCTCACGGCGGTAACAGGGGTTCGAATCCCCTTGGGGACGCCAGTTCTGCTGAATCAGCAGCATTTTTTTCTGCTCCAAGACAAGTAACATGTAAATATTCCCTATTCTGTTGACTGGAATTTGGCGCTGGCAACCCTTTATTCATCCCAAACCTTGCAAGCTTTGGATGGCCTGGGGAAAATAGAATTCCTATGAGTTAATAATCAACCTTAAAAACCCTTCAACCATTTCCTTCTTTGTGGCAAAGGATGTTACCAGGCGGATGACAGCGCCTTTATCATCCTTTTGCCAATCATAGAACTTGGCGCCTTGGGTTTGCAAAGAACCAATCAAAGCTTGCGGCAGCCATACAAACACTTCATTGGCTTCTACCGGATATAGTAGTTTAACCGACGGGTTTTTCTGTAATCCCACCGCTAACAATTTAGCCATTTGGTTAGCATGGCCCGCATATTTATCCCACACTCCTTTTTGCCAATAGGCTTGCAATTGGCAACTTACGAAACGCATTTTTGAAATAATATGGCCTGATCTTTTTAAGCGGTACTCAAACCCTTTGGCTAAATCTTTTTTGAAAAAAACAATTGCTTCCGCCCCCATCCCCCCAGCTTTGGTTGTTCCTAAACTTAATACATCAACCCCTGCTTTCCAACTCATATCCGCTGGACTGCATTTTAAATAAGCCAAAGCATTGGCAAAACGCGATCCATCCATATGCAAAGATAATCCATGTTCTTGCGTAAGCTTAGCAATGGCTGTAATTTCAGCTGGCGTATAAACGGTTCCGGCCTCCGTTGCCTGCGTTATGCTGACAGCCGCTGGCTGCACATGGTGCTTAACACCCTTGCCAGCATTTTTTAAGGCACTGTTTAAAATTTCCGGCCCAAACTTACCATTATTGCCAGGTAACAATACCAATTTAGCCCCGCCTGTGAAAAATTCGGGCGCGCCACATTCATCCATATGGATATGGGCTTGTTCGTGGCAATAAATCGCCCCGTAAGGCGGGGTAATATTTGCCAAGGCCAAGGCATTCGCAGCTGTCCCTGAGATAACGGGGAAAACCAAAACCTCATGGTTGAAAAAATCTGCCAATTGCCCTTGCAGTTTTTTAGTCACCTCATCATCACCGTAAGGAGTATCGGTTGAATGTTGGTTTTCCTGAATAATGGATTGTAAAACTTCGGGGATGATCCCGCTGACATTATCACTGCGAAAATCATATATAAGCTTTGCCATGGCTAATCCTTATAAAAAACTTTTACCTGTAAATCCCTAACATAATATGGGGCAAAAGGCATAAGGTTATTTTGTCGTTCCTTACCCTTTAAAAACTCTATAATAATAAATAAGAAAAATTCTTAAATTACCTATTTAGTGTCGATAGTGAAATCTTTGCGGATGTTATCTTTACATTTTCTGGTTCCCAGCGATATTCGCTTGGTTTTTAACAACCAACGATACCGCCGTTATTTTTTTGGTTATGCGGCCACCTTGCTTGGGAATTGGATCCAACGCACCGGCATAGGGTTAACCGCGTGGGATCTGACCCATTCTGAATTTTTCTTAGGGTTGGTGGCTTTTTCGGAATTGATCCCAACCCTTTTTTTTGGGCTGATTGGCGGTGTCATCGGTGACCGTATGTCAATCAAAAAACTAGTGGCCATTAGCCAAATATTGCTGATGGTGCAATCATTGTTTTTAGTGGCCAGCATGTATGGCAATTTTCTAACACCTGGGCTTATTATAGCGGTGATGTGCTTTCAAGGAACCGTTTTCTCTTTTTTACAACCAGCTGCCGCCCTTATCCCGCCAGCCTTGGTTGAGCAACAACAAATTCCAACCGCTATTGCCATTTCCACCATGATGTTTAACCTATCCCGATTTTTAGGGCCTTTGATTGCCATCCCCATTATTGCCTACATCGGCATGGAAGGATTATTTATCGCTAATGGTTTAAGTTTACTTTGGTATTTATTGTGTTTGCGTGGCTTAAGGCTTAATCAGGAATCATCCCTTGCAGCCGCCGGTAAAACCAATTTATGGCAACAAATTATGGAGGGGGCAAAATACAGTTTTCACCACCCCCGTATTTCAAGCTCCCTGTTGATTGTGTTAGTTGGAACCTTGTTAGCTAGGCCCGTGATTGATATGTTCCCGGCGTTTTCCGACAAGATTTTCCACAGCGCTCATTATGGATTTAGCTGGTTATTGGCTTGTATGGGGGTGGGCGCATTCTTATCCGGTTTCTTTTTGTCGCAGTTTGCCAAAAAATATATATTGCAAATCCCAACCTTCAGTCTCGCGCTGATAGGGATTAGCATGGCAGGTTTTGTTAGTACCTCCCATTTATGGGTAAGTTGTTTTTTTAGTATACTGCTGGGCTTTAGCTTTGTCATGAATGGTATAGGCAGCCTAATGGTTATCCAAAGCCACGTGCGAGGCGATATGCGCAGCCGCGCCGTCAGCATGTATTATCTGGCTTTCCGGGGCGGGCTGGCGGCTGGGGGTGCGTTGCTTGGTTGGCTTTCGGAAATGCTTGGCCTACGATTGATTTTTGCCATTACTGGCTTGATTTGTGGATTTGCAGGAATTGCCCTATTATATAGGAAACGTTCCAACCTGCCGTAAAGCAAAGCTTGTTTTACTTGGGTTTATTGATGAATTGCCAATCACCAATAACATGACCATCTGCCGGATTAATAATGACAAGTTGGGGGCAAGCGGATGTCCCCGATACCGACAATACGACCAAACCCCCAACCGGGGTCATATTGGTCGGGCGACAATCCCCTGGCATTTCAACCAAACGATGATATATTTCGGTGCTGGTGGAAGGGCTGCTGTTAAAGCCGCCAGCAATCGTGTAAATAATCAAAATAACCGCCGCAATGATCAGAACACTCATTCCGACAATTGTTATTTTCAGTGTTTTCATGGATGTATCCTTTTTGAATAGAACGAACCCTGTAGTGTATTGACAAAATGGCAGAAAATTTCAAGGACTTTCGTAATTTTCAGATAACGGTTGACATTGCCGACAGCGGCGAACGGTTGGATCGTTGGTTAAGTAAAATGTTGGCTGATTTTTCCCGCAGCCGGATCAAGGATTTGATTGAACAGGGTCATGTCCAAGAACATAGCGGCATTTTTAAAATAACCCCCGCTTTTAAAGTGCGTCCGGCCCAAACCTTCCATATCCAAATCCCGCAACCCACTGCTGCTTTACCCCTGGCCCAAGCACTGCCTTTAGATATCTTGTATGAAGACGAAGATTTACTGGTGATCAACAAGCAGGCTGGCCTTACGGTTCACCCCGCCCCCGGCAACCCCGACCATACTTTAGTGAATGCCTTGCTTGCCCATTGTGGCAATTCTTTATCGGGAATTGGCGGCGTGAAACGCCCAGGTATCGTCCACCGTTTAGATAAAGATACCAGCGGTCTGATGGTTATTGCCAAAAATGATAAAACCCACCAACCTTTGTCCCAAGCATTTGCAGACCGCCAGATCAGGCGGGAATATCTGGCAGTGGTTTGGGGGATTATCCAACCGACCCAAGGGCGGATTGAAGGAAATATCGGCAGGCATCCAATTAACCGCAAAAAAATGGCCGTCGTCCAAAAGGGTGGGAAAAGTGCCGCGACAAATTATGCGTTGATTCAACCCATCCGGCGCGTTGCAAGCCTGGTTAAATGTCGGCTTGAAACCGGGCGTACTCACCAAATTAGGGTGCATTTGTCACATTTTGGTTGTCCAATCGTAGGCGATCCCGTTTATACAAGCTTAACTGCCGCCCGGAAAACCCAACTAAGCAAGGTCGCCCTTGATTATTTTCACCGTTTTTCCCGCCAAGCCCTGCATGCGTTCAGCCTGGGCTTTATTCATCCCAAAACCAGCCAGTACCTATATTGGGAAAGGGATTTGCCTACAGATATGGTAACTCTAATTGAATATCTGCAGCAATTTCCTGAAGATCAAAAATAAATTTTTCTCTACTATTGTTGTTGGTCAGAATATACTATCTCTATATTGCTATTAAAATAGCTATTGTATTTTAAGGAGTGTCATGAATGGCCCAAACCGCTCAGCTTCCCGTTCTTAGTGGAGAGAGTGGCCTTGCAAGGTATATGCAGGAAATTAGAAAGTTTCCGGTGCTCGAGGCTAATCAAGAGTATATGCTAGCCAAACGTTGGCAAGAACATGCAGATCTCCAAGCCGCCCAACAGCTAGTGACCAGTCATTTACGCCTGGTTGCAAAGGTGGCTTCAGGCTATCGGGGCTACGGCTTACCGTTGAGTGAGCTGATTTCCGAAGGTAATATCGGCATGATGCAGGCGGTGAAGAAATTTGAACCAGATCGCGGGTTTCGTTTAGCGACCTATGCCATCTGGTGGATCCGGGCTTCCATCCAGGAATATATCCTGCATTCCTGGTCTTTGGTCAAAATTGGGACGACTGCCGCCCAAAAAAAGTTATTTTTCAATTTACGCAAAGTCAAAAATAAATTGCAATTGATGGAAGATGGCGATATAGCGCCTGATAATGTTGCAGAAATTGCCAAACAATTGCAAGTGTCTAATCAAGAAGTGATTGACATGAACCGACGCCTTTCCCACGGGGATTTTTCTTTAAATGCCACTGTGAAAGAAGATGGCGAAGGGGAATGGCAAGATTGGTTGGTAGATTCAAGCGCCAGTCAAGAAACAACGTTAGGCGAACGTCAAGAAACCCAGCAACGACGCCACTTGGTATCGGCTGCTTTCCAGCTACTGAAGCCAAGAGAACGGGAAATTTTAATTGAAAGGCGACTTAAGGATGAACCAGCAACTTTAGATGATCTTAGCCAAAAATACGGCATTAGCCGGGAGCGCGTCCGGCAAATCGAAGGCAGGGCTTTTGAAAAAATTCAAAAATCCATTCAATCCCAAGTTAACTCGTCAACCCTTGCTCCCAAGCAGTTGCCAGCTTTACCTAAACCGCGTTCAGTGGGCGGAAAATGAAAATAGATCTTGGCGAACAATCATATCTTGGCGTTCAGGACTAGTTGATATCAACATCACGGGCACGCTTAATAAATCCTCTAATGCTCGGATATATTGCTTTGCCGCCAGGGGCAGTTGTTGCCAATCTTTCAGACCCTTCAAGGAGGTTTTCCACCCCGAAAATTCCCGGTAAATTGGGATAGCACGTTCTTGTAATAAGGGTGAAGCTGGCAAATGATGGTATAGCAGTCCGTCGATATGATAGCCAACTCCTACTTTAATTTTTTCAAATTCGTCAAGCACATCCAACTTGGTGATCACCAAAGCTTTTGCACCACTTAAACGGATGGCTTGTTTGACCAGTACAGAATCAAACCAGCCACATCGGCGTTTTCGACCTGTAACGGTGCCGAACTCATGGCCTTTTTCTCCTAATTTTTCGCCATCTTTCCCTACATCCTCGGTTGGGAAGGGTCCGTTACCAACCCTGGTGGTATAGGCTTTCATAATGCCCGTGACCAAAGTTGGTTGATAGAAACCTGCTCCGCTAAAAGCCTGTCCCGTCAATGTGTTTGATGAGGTAACATAGGGATAAGTGCCATGGTCAACGTCAAGCAGTGCCCCCTGGGCACCTTCAAACAAAATATGATGTTTTTTCTGCTGATGCTGTTCTAAAAGTAAGGGAATAGGCTGAAGGAAAGGTGTTAAGCGTTTCGATAACAGGCACAATTGTTCAAATAGCTCTTCTTCTTTAACTGCAGGCATCCCTAAACCCCGTCGCAAAGGATGGTGATGGGCTAACAGATTTTTAAGGCGTTGCCTTAAGAAATCCGGCTCCTGTAAATCGGCCATGCGGATGGCGCGCCTACCTACCTTATCTTCATAAGCAGGCCCTATTCCCCGACCGGTTGTCCCGATTTTCTGACCCTCCTGCTGTTGCTCACGCCCGCGGTCAAGTTCCGCATGCAACGGCAAAATCAAACAGGCATTTTCGGCAATTGCCAGATTTGCTGGGGATATTCTAATCCCCCTTTCGATCAACGCATCCATTTCTTTAAATAAAGCCCAAGGATCAACAACCACGCCATTACCGATGATTGCCAATTTTTCCGGACGGACAATGGATGAAGGCAATAGACTGAGTTTAAAAACTTGCTGGTCAATCACCAACGTATGCCCAGCATTATGACCGCCTTGGAAACGCACAACTACTTGGGCTTTTTCTGCCAAATAATCAATGACCTTTCCTTTCCCCTCATCCCCCCATTGCAACCCTAGAACAACAATATTTGCCATGATAAATTATCCCTCCTTGGATGTTTTTTTGATTAATTGGTGGGCAACGTGAAAGGGTTTAATAGTTAGTTGATGGTTCAAAGGCCCATGTCCTTTTCCAAAACCGGGCGCATATAAGATAGCCTGCCACACAAAGTTACGGGCTTGACCAACTGCTTGGTTCAAACTTAACCCTTGTGCTAAACCCGTAGCAATAGCGGACGATAACGTACATCCCGTCCCATGGGTATGTAGCGTCTGTAAGCGGGGGTTCTTAAAAATTTTCTTTTGACCCGACTTTGTTATTAATACATCGTAAATATCCCCTTCCGGCAAATGCCCCCCTTTTAACAAAACTGCTTGCGGCCCAAATGACAAAAGGTCTTGAGCCGCTTTAACCATACTTTTTACATCATGAATATTTCGGCCCAACAATAAAGCAGCTTCTGGGATGTTGGGGGTAACCAAATAAGCGTGGGGAAATAATTTCTGGGTTAAGCTAGAAATAGCAGAGGGATCAAGCAAAACCGATCCGCCTTTGGCAACCATCACCGGATCCACTACCACCGGTACATTCAAGCCAGATATCATATTTGCCAGCATATCGATTATACCCGCATTCGCAAGCATTCCTGTTTTGATTGCATCCACTCCTAAATCGTCGATGACCATTTGGATTTGGAGCTTCACAAAAGCTTCAGGTACCGGGTAGATACCCTGCACTGCTTGGGTGTTTTGGGCGGTTAACGCGGTGATGGCAGTCATGGCATAGCCGCCAAGCGCCGTAATCGTCTTAATATCCCCCTGGATGCCAGCGCCGCCCCCTGAGTCAGAACCGGCAATTGATAAAATACGCCCTTTAGGAAATGTAGGTTTCATCGGCATATCGGCAAATAGTTTGTTGGATATTTTTTAATAATTTATCTGCAAATTGCCCATCCTCGGCCTCCACCATTATCCGGATGACTGGCTCAGTTCCTGATTTGCGGATAACCAATCGGCCCTTTTTCCCCAATTTTTTTTGGCTTTTATCAATAATTTCTTGAACATCCGGATGCTCTAATACCTGCTTATTATGATAAGGTATGTTAACCATTCTCTGGGGTAAAACAGGGTAAAGACCCGTTAGGTTACTGGCTGGGACATTTTGTTGCCACAATACGGTTAAGACTTGCAAGGCTGCAATAATGCCATCCCCGGTGGTCGAAAAATCGGATAAAATAATATGACCGGATTGTTCCCCCCCTACATTACATTGCATTTTTTGCATCGCCTCCACAATATAGCGGTCACCCACGGGGGTGCGGTGGAATTGCAACCCTTGCGATTGAATGAAAAGTTCTAACCCTAAATTAGACATAATCGTGCCAATGACAGCCTGGCCCTGAATTTTTCCAGCCGCCTGCCAACCTGAAACAATGGCAGCCAACACATGATCACCATTCCATATCTGGCCTTTTTCATCACAAATAACGACCCGGTCCGCATCACCATCAAGGGCAAAACCGAAATCCGCATGGTTTTTTAAGACTTGTTCCCGTAAATAATTAGGAAATAAAGCCCCGCAATCCTTATTAATATTCAAACCGTCCGGGTTAACGGCTAGGGCAATAACCTCGGCCCCCAATTCGCCCAACAATGTTGGGGCAATTTTGTAAGCAGCCCCGTGGGCGCAATCAACCACAATCCTCATACCATCCAGACGCATAGATTTCGGCAAGCTGGATTTAATAAATTCGATATAACGTTCAGCAGCTCCCTCAATCCGCTTGGCTCTGCCTACTTGATCTGGATTTGCTAGTTTAATGTCGCCATGTTCAAGTCGCTGTTCAATGGCTTTTTCAAGTTTATCATCCAATTTATATCCTTCCGCCCCGAAGATTTTGATGCCGTTATCATCAAAAGGATTATGGGAGGCAGAGATCATCACGCCCAAATCTGCCCGCAACGAACGTGTTAGATAAGCAATCGCAGGGGTTGGAATCGGCCCCACTAGCAATACATCCACGCCGGTTGACAAAAAGCCAGCAGTAATAGCTGCTTCAAGCATATATCCTGATAACCTTGTATCTTTACCAATAACCACCCGCTGATGGGCGGATCGATTCCTGGTTTCATTGGCCACCACTTGCGCCAATTTTAGCATAAAATCAGCCGTAACAGGCGGAATATTCGCCTTACCCCTCACCCCATCTGTCCCAAATAATTTTTCACGTTTCATCGACACTATTACCTGTCCAACATATGGTTGCCACTATTAACCGTCACGGCTTGCCAAATCTTGTAAGCTTGGCAGGTTTCCGCAACATCATGAACCCGCAATATTTGTACACCCTGGTTTAGTGCCTGTAAACTAATTGCAATCGATCCGCCCAATCTTTTTTCAACCGGTGCATCTAAGCTTAATTTACCAATCATTTTCTTACGTGATCCACCCAAAACAATGGGCACTCCCAACCCATGAAACAAACTTAATTCTTGAAACAATTGGATATCGTGCACCAAGGTTTTACCAAAACCGATGCCAGGATCGATGCTTAAGCGATCTTTGCTGATGCCTGCTTGCAAACACTTTTCTAAACGTTTTTTTAAATAATCAAAAACTTCAAGGGTTACATGGTTATAAAAAGGTTGTTGCTGCATGGTAGCGGGTTGCCCCTGCATGTGCATCAGAATAACCGATATATCTGGGTGGCGGCATATAACATCGATGCTTTGTGCCTCAAAGGTTAAGGCACTGACGTCATTAACAATTTTTGCCCCATGACTAATCGCTGATTCCATGACTTGATGATGACGGGTATCAATCGAAACCAATATTCCCCGGTTCGCCAACTCCTGAACAACCGGGATCACCCGTTCCATCTCTAAGGCAGGTTCAACCGGCGTTGCCCCTGGCCTGGTTGACTCGCCGCCAACATCTAAAATATCTGCACCGGCTTGTTTCAATAAAATCGCATGGTCAACAGCCGCCTGATAATTGTTATATCTGCCGCCGTCATAAAAACTGTCCGGTGTTATGTTAAGAATGCCCATTAAGAGCGGATTTGAACAATCCAACCCCGCGAAATACCGGGGCAAAGCTAATTGTTGCAGTTGTTTTTGTAAAGGCAATGCCAGATCTTTTTGCCGTGGGTCTTGTAGACAGTCTGCAATATCGACTGTCTGTCTTCTTATATTTTGGTTAGGCAACCACTCAATTATCTCCATCTGGTCAAAATATAAAGATGTGTCCGCAAACTGCCAAGCCTTGCAGGGCTTCTTTGGAAAAAGGTAAGGCCGGAAATACATCCGGCCTTTTACTTGATCATCAGGCATCCCTATTATCCTTTTTTACCCCGGTTGCACTTCCGGATTGGTAGAACCTTTCTTGGTTGGCGAACGCCTTGCATTACCCGCACTAGGGATAGAGGATTTTGCTCGGGAACTACCGTTGGTATTTTGATCCTCGGTTGTAGACCGGATGCTTTTACCTGCCAGCAAAGCTAAACATTCCTCAATACCTAAAGTTTCATACTCCAACAAGGCTTTTGCTAATATGTGCAAGTCGGCCAATTTTTCCGTTAAAATTTTTCGGGCGGCATTTTCCCCTTTTTCCACAACTTTTCGTACTTCTTCATCAATCAATTGAGCGGTTGCGTCCGAAACATTTTTCCGTTGAGTGACAGAATGGCCTAAGAAGACTTCTTCCTCATTATCATTGTAACGGAGTGGTCCCAAACGTGAACTCATTCCCCATTCCGTCACCATGCTTCTGGCCAAAGCTGTTGCCATCTTCAAGTCACTGGAAGCACCACTATTTAAGTGCTCCTCTCCATATATTAACTGTTCAGCAACTCGTCCGCCAAAGGCTATAGCAATCTTTGACTCCAACCAATCCAGGGAATAATTCAAACGGTCGCGCTCAGGCAGGCTCATCGTTACCCCTAAAGCCCTGCCCCTGGGGATAATGGTAACCTTATGCAAGGGGTCGCTTTTTGGAAGATTTAAGTTAACAATGGCATGACCGGCCTCATGATAGGCGGTCATGGTTTTTTCTTCCTCAGTCATGACCATAGAGCGACGTTCAGACCCCATCATGACCTTATCTTTCGCGCCTTCAAATTCCTGCATGGTAACATACCTACGACCATTACGTGCAGCCATAAGGGCTGCTTCGTTCACCAAATTGGCTAGATCAGCCCCAGAAAAACCGGGCGTGCCGCGGGCGATCACCTTGGCATTGACATCTGGCGCAATCGGAACCTTGCGCATATGAACCTTTAAAATTTTTTCACGGCCAACAACATCTGGGTTGGGAACAATTATTTGGCGATCAAAACGGCCAGGCCTTAATAAGGCAGGATCCAAAACATCCGGACGATTGGTGGCAGCCACTAAAATAACCCCTTCATTAGCCTCGAACCCATCCATTTCAACCAATAGCTGGTTCAAGGTCTGCTCCCGTTCATCGTTTCCGCCGCCTAACCCGGCTCCGCGATGGCGCCCAACCGCATCAATTTCATCAATGAAAACAATGCAAGGGGCGCTTTTCTTGGCTTGCTCAAACATATCCCGGACACGGCTAGCGCCGACACCCACAAACATCTCAACGAAATCAGAACCAGAAATGGTGAAAAAAGGCACATTCGCCTCACCTGCAATCGCGCGTGCCAGCAAGGTTTTGCCCGTACCAGGGGGGCCTATTAGTAAACAACCTTTAGGTATTTTACCGCCCAACCGTTGATACTTTTGCCTATCTTTTAAGAAATCAACGATCTCCTGCAATTCTTGCTTGGCTTCGTCAATCCCCGCCACATCCTCAAAAGTGATGCGCCCGCTTTTCTCCGTTAACAATTTAGCACGGGATTTACCAAAACCCATGGCCCGACCGCTGCCGGATTGCATTTGGCGGAAAAATACAAAACTGACGCCGAAAAGTAAAAGTACGGGCAGCCAGGCAAATAAAACACTTAAAAATGAATTGCCACTTTCCTCAGGTTCAGCTGAAACCCTAACACCCGCTTCACTTAAACGTTGGGCTAAGGTTGGATCTTCTGGCAAATAAGTCGTAAAGGCACGACCATCGATTAACTTGCCCGAAGCTTGGTCGCCTTTGATCAAAATTTCGCTTACCTGGGATTGACGCAATTGTGCTAAAAGGTCGGAATAGCTAAGCTTTAGCCGTTGACTGGAAGTAGCATTCCCATCAAACAAATTAAAAAGCAATACAAGCACTAAAATAATACCTGCCCATATACCAAAGTTACGGGTTAAATTCACCTGTCACCATCCCTTCTAATAGGTATCAATTGCAAGAATTCATACCTGAAACACACTAGTCGCTTTTATTATATAATGTTTATCTTGAAAAAAACAATAATCCATCTCCTTCCTTAATAAATCTTTCGGATTTTAAAAGTCTTATTCGTTTAATTTTTTCTGCAACCTATACCTATAGGCCTAAGTCCTTAAAATTTAGATTTATTCCATCTTCGTTAAAGACCTAGCCGTCCATAATACGGCGGAAAAATCTGATGAATGGCATACAGGGATATGACAGTTGAAATAAGGAACTGCTATCAATTGATCTTGCTGATAAATGGCGGGTAAAGTTGGATAAACTTGGCTTGGAAGATTTTTTACAAGGTATCTTTGAAAGGGATTAAGCGTGATTAAATTATTCTTAAGCCATTTTAATAAGGCAGAGCGGCCCAAACTCAACTGACCCACATAACAATTCATTAGATCCTTTTTTGAAGCTGCATACGTCACTAGGAACCGGCAATCCCATAATTGTTCGCCAAATTCTAATTTTAAGGGTGCTGCAATAGCATGCCGTTCCCGATAAATCAGGATTTTATTTTTGATCCCATTCATTACACAACATCCCGCAGCAGTTGCGGTTGACAAGGGGGGGTGAAGCAGCCTTTGGTACAAATGATCGAGGGTTGAATAACGCACGCTATCCCTATGCCCTCCTATAATCATCAAACATCTGTTAAGAACGCGCAAAGCAACTTCCGCAGAGGCTTTTTTCAAGAAATCGGTATCTAGCATCATATAACCGGCTGGGGAAATTTCTATATATTGTGACGTTAATCGGCTTATTTCATCCTCAATCATAGCATTGGCGCGTTGCAGATTGGCGATACCCAACATAACACGTGGTGCCGAAACTAGCCCTTGGTCAGATAATTGAGGAAAAATTTTCCGGAAACGAGCCCGGAAATAATTCTCATCTTCATTCGTTGGATCTTTTACCCAATCAATTTTTTCCTTTAATAGAAATTCGCTAATTGATTCTTTACGGCTAGAGAGCAAGGGGCGCAATAAACGCACTCCATTCATATAGGTGATCTGGCGCATACAAGATAAACCTTCAAGGCCGCTACCACGTTCAAGCCGGTTAAAAAATGTCTCTACTTGATCATCTTGATGATGAGCGGTCAATAAATGCAGAACGTGATTGTCTCGGCACCATCCGGTTAATAATCGGTAACGCCATTCCCGTGCTTGGGCAGAAATATTGTTGCCTAATAATTTATTAGGAATGGTTAGAATATGGCAAGGAAGTCCTAGATTCTCGGCCCATTCTGCAACTTTTGTAACCTCATCCTTGGCTTCGGTACGCAATTGATGATTAACCGTCAATATCGTCAGGGAAGCCTGGCGGGATCGCATCCAGCGGTAAGCACAATGAAGCAAAGCCATGCTATCGGACCCTCCTGAAACCGCAAGAGCCAAAACCGGGTTATTTTCAAAGGGCTCAAACTGCTTCATATTTTCAGTAAAAGCTTGTTCGAGAAGGATCGTTTTCATCTTTCAACGCGCGGGACAATTCAAGCGCTGGCGCTCAGACCTCATCCGTTCCAAAATAGTGGGTGTAGCTTGGGGAAACCGTTGCCCGAGAACCTTTAGGGTGGAGCAAGCCTCAACCGTTGATCCCAAATTAGAGAAAGATAAAGCCAATTTCAAAAGATTATCCGGAGCTTTCGAACTACCGGGATAATTCTTAAATCCTTCTGCAAAAATTTGGGCAGACCGTTGGTAATCCTTCCGTGCATAATATGATTCACCTAACCAATAAGCAGCATTTCCTGCCAATTCCTGTTGCGGATATAGTTCCAAGAATTCCTGGAAAGCTTGCCCGGCTTCCTCATAATTCCCCTGTTTCAACAGGGAGAAAGCAAAATCATACTGGCTTTGGATAGTTCCTGACGGTAAAATCTTGCTTTGGCCAGGAACCAGCGGTACGGGCGGTATGGTAGGAGGGGTTGCGTGGCTAGAAAAGGGTTTATAAGGCGGGATGCTATCGGTATATTGCCTGCTGTTTTGTCCTGGCAATTGGCTACCCCAATTTTGTCCGTTTTTTTGAGCAAGCAACTCTTCTAGGTTTTTTAAACGGTAATCTGTCTCTTGCTGCTCTTTATCCAACCTTTCCGCCAACTGACGTAAGGCATACCCCAATTCTTCCATTTGGCCATTGACAAAAGTTAACTCATTTTGCAGCTCTTGCAGCCGAATTTCTTGATTGGCCAACAAATTGGCATCGGCTGATCCCGACAATTGTTGCAGTTGCTGCTGCAAACTATTAAAAGCGGCTTGTAATTGTTCTATCCGGATTGATAAAGACGAAACTGTGGGTTGTTGCGACCAGGCAGGGCTGACTTGACCCAAACCACTTGTGAATAATAGCACCACCAACACGGCCAGTTTGAATAAACGCAAGTGTCCTAAACAGTTTAACCTATGTGTCATTTTACCTTTTATCCTTGGCAACTGGGATATTATCCAAAATATTTTCTTGAACCTTTTAATTACCCAGGACAATGACGCCCCGACGGTTTTGGGCCCAAATGCTTTCTCCCATCCCCACCATCTCTGGTCTCTCTTTTCCGTAGCTAACCGTACGGATACGGTTAGCGGCCACCCCTAAAGCCACCAGATAATTTTTCATTGATACAGCGCGTCTATCCCCCAAAGCCAGGTTATATTCTCTAGTACCCCGTTCATCACAATGTCCTTGAATGGTAATCCGCAAATCAGGATGCTGCTTTAACCATTCCGCCTGCCGCTTCAAGATCCCTTGGGCCTGGTCATCTAAATCATAACGGTCTGTGCCGAAAAACACCCGGTCGCCCACTGCTTGCTGAAATTCTCCCGCAACACCCGAAACACTTTCCACCCCCAAAGAATTACCGCTGGCATTCGACCCATAAACCCCGGTTGAATGATTGGCCGTTTCCGAACTGCCATCTAGCTGGGTTGAACCCAATTGACCATTCGTACCCGTACCGTCCGAATTTTTTGATGAACAGCCCACTAACGTTAGGGCGGTAATCAATAAAGCCAAAAATTTTTGATGTGTCGTCAATGTCATCTTATTTTCCTTATCCGTATAAAAACTTAAAAAATTGGGGCATTGTTAATGTTTTTTTGTTCCCTGAGGTTTATTGCAGAATGGGGATGATTCGCCGGAAAGTAAAATCAAATTCCTTAGAAATCATCGGCCTAAACTTCAAATAATCCAATTGCTTTCTAAGACCCTTTATTTGCGCAGAGGTGACCAAGCGGGATCAGAAGCGTCAGTAGGTGTTACAATCTCCCTTTCATAACGCCCCGTGACATCAATCGCCACTAAACGTGAATTACCTGTGGGGGTTTGACGGAAGAAGGTAATAACCCGGCCATTGGGCGACCAGGTCGGCCCCTCAACCAAATAAGCGGTACTCAGAATCTTTTCCCCACTGCCGTCTGGACGCATAACGCCTATTGAAAATTCGCCGTCAGCTATTTTGGTAAAGGCAATTAAATCACCACGCGGCGACCAAACGGGCGTACCGTATCTACCATTACCGTAACTGATTCGCCTAACATTGCTGCCATCGGCATTCATAGTATAGATTTGCTGCGCCCCCCCTCGATCCGAGTTAAAAACAATTTTACTGCTATCCGGTGAGAAAGATGGTGACGTATCAATCGACGGATGATTGGTCAACCGGGTTTGCCTGCGGGTGCGGATATCCATGACATAAATTTCGCTATTACCATCAACCGCCATACTAATAACAACTTTATTTCCGTCGGGAGAAAAGCGCGGGGCGAAAGTCATGCCAGGAAAATCACCTAATAATTCCTGTTGTCCTGTTTCTAAATTAAACAAATATACCCGTGGCTGATT
>JBGAWJ010000119.1:0-3540 GCA_044227605.1 Alphaproteobacteria bacterium | reverse complement strand
CCCGCCGGTTCGCATAATTCCGCAACCGGTCACTGTCCCACGGCTTGCCGGTGGCGGTCACTGACCCCAACTCATTCAGCTTGTTTGCTATTGCCAGGTGCCCCAAACCATCCCGATAGCCCTGCCTGATAATCTCGTTAATGTCGGTGGCCGCCGTTACAGTACTTCGTATCACCTCATGACTGGGTTCTCTCTTTAAAACGGTTCGCCCGTAGCCAGAAACCAATGACATTCTGCCCCATAATTCATCAACCTCAATCCGCAACTGGTCAACTTCCAATCGCAAGCGCCCGACCTCTTGCTCCAGCGGATTAGGTGACGGTTCGGGTTGGTGTAGATACTTGTGGATGGTGCCTAGGCTACCGCTGCCCAAATGCTCACGGATTGCCCGGATGCTGGCCTGCTGGCCTTCTGCTTGAATGGCCTTTGCCGCTGCTTGTACCTGCTCGTAAGTGATTCCCATCGTGACTCCTCCAATGTTATGTACTGAGTGTAACAGCATAGCCTAATGAATTGTACATATCAAGCGTATCAACTTAGCGGCAGTATAAAAAAAGGGATAACCCAACAGTCCGGCTAAAGAAAGCATGGCCCCGGTCATCAAATTCATACCTAATCCGCTGGGTGGTGGGTGTGCCTGTCACAGAATCACACACACGGTACTTTGCCATTCTTTGTCCGACCAGCAGTTATTTTCCAGTCTTGTCAGCGCAACAATTCCCGCCCGGTTCTCATGCCTCAAATCTGAGTGGCCAATGCGCTGGGTGCAACCTCACCCGTCTTGAGTTTTATAAACCGGGTTCAGCCGTGAGGTTCTCGTATTTCAAATCTAGGAACCTAAGCCTGGTGGTGATGGGTTTCTGCCTGTGGAAGGGCTGAAACCTCCACTCCAGCGGCATGATCTGGGTGGTGATGGGCTGAATTTTTAGCCGGTCTGGTGTGTTTTTTGCGTCATACTGTTCCAACTGTTCCAAACTGTTCCGCTCTGTAACCCTAGTATTCATGCCTAGTTGGAATAGTTGGAATAGTTGGAATAGTTATATCTCGTATGTGAGATAAATTTTTAGTAACAACAACACCACACCACGCCACCAATAAAATAATACTCATCATTATTGCCCTTGCGGATGATGTTGCTATATTTTCCCTATAATCAATTTTTAACTGTTCCAACTGTTCCAACTGTTCCAATCCAGCATGGATACTGGGATAAAGGTAAAAGCAACTGTTCCAAAACTGTTCCAAACTATTCCAAACTATTCCAAACTATTCCAAACTCCCCCAGATTGGCTAAAAATCTGCCTCAAATTTTATTTTGTGGTATGCCTCAAACTTGGCAATAGCCTCTCCTAATGTTCCAAATATGCGTTTAACCCCATTGCTGTTTTTTTTGGTAAACCCAATATCCCCCAAATATTTACCCAACATCGTTTGGGTCATCCGGTGGTGTTCGCTTGTTCTCGCTTCATCACACCAAAAAATATAGGAGTTCCATAAATCACTGGCTGGAATTGTGGTGTTCCATTCAATTTTGATGGGCTTGCTCGCTTCGTTTCTTGCTTCAAAATATCCATTGTTCAGACTGTCCAGCAACCATTTACCAGCGCTGTCCAAGCTGTGCATCCGTTGATCCTGCAAACCTTTGGATTCGGGTATCTTGCCGCTGTGATATTGGGATAGGTCACGGTGAAGCATGTCATGCAGGAAAGCCGCTTGAACCGCTGGGTCTTCGATAGCCGCGCCAATTGCCTTGAAGTAATCTGTATCCCCTTTTTTTGCTGCTGACACATCGAACACACAATACCGCCGCTCATCCCTTGAAGCCGGTACTGCCCAATCGCTGTTGGTGGCCATGAATATCTTCAGGTAATTGGGCTGCTGAATTACATCAACTCCCTTGCGTTCAATCGGGATTAAGGGTTCGGTTATCAGCGCTTTTAATCTGCCTTCCCCTTGTTTGTCCGCGCTGAAAAAGGCTTCATCGGCGAATAAAAAACAGGTATCGGCCAAATGCGCGTTAAAATTCCCGACTAGGTGCTTGCTGCTTGAGATAGTAAAGCCATGTTTACCCCAGATTTTTAGGAGGAATTGGGCGATAATACCCTTGCCGGTACCTTTCTCACCTCTGCACACCAACGCCGTTCCCGCCGGTTTATCTGGATTCTGGAAGGTGTAGGCTACCCAGTCGTAAAAATATTGGATTAGCTCTGGATTTCCGCCGCAAATGATCTCGTTAATGTGCCAGTAGATATATGCCAGCGCCACCAAATTAAGGTTCTCTTTTGGTTCTACTGCGAACCCTTGCCACATATTGTAATAGCTGGCTGCTAACTGCTGGCCCGGCTTAAACACAACCGGCTTAAACACAACTCCATCCCCGTAAATGCGGTGATACGGGTCATTCAGCCACGCGGTGCCGTAATCTTCAAAAATCGGTTCTGAATACTGGCCCTTTGTTATCCCTGTTTGCAATTTGAATCCTTTGTAAAGCTGGATAAATTCCTTTGGCGCAATAAATTCATAATTGTTATGGTCTTTATTGATTCCATTCATGTCCTCTGTAATCTTCATCACCCGCGTTTTGCCGCCAATAATGGTTAGCGCATGGTGCTTGTTCATTAACTCGACTAGATTTTTTAACCTGCATTCCCATTCGATTTCTTGCCCTGTATTGCTATATTGAGCAACATAGGAAACAAAGCCATCAACAGAAACCGCGTTGTACATTTGCCCTTCCTTAAATTTAGGGCCTTCATCAATAGGCCCATCCAGCAACTCCCCTGCGCTCGCAACAAGACTTGCAAAATCATTGTCCCCGTCCTGTTCCAATGCCTGAGATTGCCGCCGCGCCGCCTGCCATTCCTCATATTTGCGTTTTTGCTGTTCCTGATTCCGTTTTTCCTGCTCTTGCTTCCTTGCCTTCTCTTGCTTCCTTGCCTTCTCTAATGCCTTCACTTCCTTTGTAATGGCACTATCCAGCGTTTTCAGCCGATCACCCTTAACACCTTTTGCCCGCGCCGCCTCCCGGAATTTATCAAAACTGGTTAAGTCATCCAGCTTCAAAACGGCAAACGCTTTTAACGCCAAAGGTGAAAAGTAGCCGTTGGATTCGGTGATTGCTTCCAATGCTTGAATGGCGGTATGGGTATTGGTGATGGAATCGGCGGTTAATTCAGCGCCAATCGGTTCAGAAGGGGAATCAATGCCGGTTAGTTGTTCGCTGGCTTCAATGCTGGAAGGCTGGACATTGCCCGGATGGTCAATATCGTGGTTCTGGTCTGAGTGAACGCTGGGTGGGGTTTCCGCTGGCTGGGTGTCTTGGTCTGGTTGCTGACCAATGCCGCTGCACAATGGAGCGGTTAAAGTGGCTGGTTTGTTAGTGTTTTCTGTGGTACAATCATCATGTAAATCCATGATTTATAAAGCCTTTCTGCCTTAGTAAGCAAAACGGCTGCACGCTGGTGATGACCACGCTTAATGCTTAGGCTATACTTCACTCTGTGGCTTTCGCCACAAATGGTAAAGGGTAACTGTATATAC
>JBGAWJ010000118.1:0-3689 GCA_044227605.1 Alphaproteobacteria bacterium | reverse complement strand
AATAAGGTGGCGGCGATGATTCCTGAAAAAGATACCAGTAGGGTGTTTAAAACACCAACAAGAAAAACCCGACCATAGGTTGAAGATGAGGTATCATAATGTATCAAACTTAGGGATATATCAAAACCAGCGGGTTGATTCCAAAAACCGAAACCAACATCCAGCCCAATTCTTGACAAATTATCGTGAGTGTTTTGGATCAGCCAATAAAATGCCGCTATTAAAGCTGCCACCAAGCAAATTTGAAAAAAAATGTTACGATATTTCTGGTTACTTAACACAAAAAATAGCCTTGTTAAAACCTATCTTTATAAAGAAAAATAAACAAATGCCTGGAAAAAATCACAGGCATCTGTTGTTCTTAATCTATTAATCTTTACATGTTTCTAAAGGAATGGCGGGGCATACATTAATCCCCCCTTATTCCACAGGTTATTCAATCCACGTTGTTGGTTTAGGGGGGTATTAACACCCACATTGCGTTCGAAGCTTTCCCCATAATTGCCAACCTGCTTAATGATCTGAAAAGCCCAATCGCTGGAAAGATTTAACATTTTTCCATATTCACCTTGAACACCAAGCAAACGTTGAATTTCCGGATTTGCTGATTGACGCATACTATCAACATTTGTTGATGTTATGCCCAGTTCTTCTGCAATCAGCATGGTGTTTAAAGTCCAACGTACCACATCTCCCCACACATTATCGCCATGGCGGACAACTGGTCCTAATGGTTCTTTGGAAATAACATCTGGCAGGATGATGTGGTCTTTCGGGTTGGCCATGACCGATCTTTCGCCAGCCAATCCTGAACCATCCGTTGTATAAGCATCGCAACGGCCGTCTTGATAAGCCTGCCGTGCTTCTTCGTTTTTGGCGAAAGTCAAGGCTTTCATTCCTAAATTATTTGTCCGGGAATATTGTGTTAGGTTAAATTCAGTAGTTGTACCTGTTTGAACGCAAACGGTAGCACCCTTAAGCTCGGATGCACTTTTAATGCCGGAATTGCTTCGAACCATAAAACCCTGGCCGTCATAATAATTAACCCCGATAAACTCGAGCTTTAAATCAACGTCCCTTGAAAAATTCCAAGTCGTATTGCGAGCCAGTAAATCAACCTCGCTTGATTGTAATGCGGTAAAACGCTCTTTGGCATTTAACGATTTGTATCTGATTTTGCTCGGATCCCCAAACACAGCCACGGCCACCGCTTTACAAAAATCAATATCAAGTCCTTTCCATGTTCCTTTATCATCGGGGGCTGCAAATCCTGCCAACCCTGTGTTAATGCCACAATTCAGGTAGCCACGTTTTTTAACATCTTCTAATGTGCCTGCTGAAGCCGATTGATAGGTTATTGATGCGGTAATAACGCCAATAAATATAGCAGCCAGTGAACATCTCATATAAAATTCTCCCTTTATTTTGTTAGGAAATCGCAGATCATCATCTGCCATTTCTTAATTAATTGCTAAGCATCTTTTTTGATGGGCAAAATTTCGCAATTAAAAATATGGTTATTATAGTCCAATATTGTATTGTTGGTTTATTGTTATCGTCAACCTTTATCATTCGCTGTTGGAATTTAAATAGGATGGTTAAACTTATTCGTATGTGTACGTGGCATAGGGTTATTGTACTGATCGGAATATTTATGATGTGGGACGATGCAGTTTTTGCCCAATCAAAACAACCTTTAACAGTGTTTGCAGCGATTAGCAGCCGTCCGGCTGTACAGCCTTTATTAAATTTGTTCCAAACAGAAAAGAACGTGGAAGTACAAGTTTCTTATGCTTCTAGTGCCATACTGGCCAAACAAATTCAGCGCGGAGCTAAAGCGGATATATTCATTTCTGCAGATCGGGATTGGGTTGATTATTTAGAAGAGATGCACTTGATTTTTAAAGAAAATGTTAAGCCTTTCCTGGGAAACAAATTGGTTCTTGTTAGCCATCAAGCAGATAGCATTGTTCCGTTCACCGATATAAATTTGGTGCAGAAATTACTGGCATTAAATGAAAAAGTCGCTGTTGGTGATCCCCAAATTGTTCCGTTGGGCCGGTATATCAAACAAATGCTAGAAAATTTGCAATTGTTGGAATTCGTTCAATCCCATCTGGTAAAAGCACTAGATGCGCAAGCAACGGCTAAATTGGTGGAAAGCAGGGAAACCAGGTTTGGGTTTGTTTATTTGACGGACGCATCGTCAAATCCAATGCTGAAGATATTATTTATTTTTCCATCATATAGCCATGACGCGATCATATACCCGGTCGCATTAATTGGCAATCAACCCAGTGCTGACGCGATTGTGTTATATCAATTTTTACAGGAAAAGCGCCATCACGGCCTAATTGAGCAGCAAGGTTTTTCTATCCCATGATTTTGACGGAAGCTGAATGGCAGATCATTGCTTTAAGTATTAAAGTTGGATTCTGGAGTTGCATGCTTAATTTGCTTCCAGCTTTTAGTATCGCTTGGCTATTATCAAGAAAGAAATTCTGGGGGCGTTTCATCCTGGAAGCTTTGGTGTACCTTCCCCTGATTTTACCCCCTGTAGTTGTCGGATATGGACTTTTATGGGTATTCGGTAACTTCGGGTTACTAGGAAAATGGCTGAATTTATGGTTTGGCTGGGATTTTGTTTTTTCTTGGTATGGCGCTGTTGTATCATCTGCCATTATGGCATTCCCTTTAATGGTTCGCAGTTTCCGCCTATCAATTGATCATATGGGGTTTGCGTGGGATCAAACAGCCCAGATATTAGGGGCGGGCCGCTTAAGGATATTATTAACCATTGTTTTGCCTTTAATATTACCGGGAATTTGTGCCGGTGTTTTTTTAGGGTTTGCAAGAAGCCTAGGGGAGTTTGGCGCAACCATTACCTTTGTTGCCAACATTGCCAACCAAACCCAAACCCTGCCTTTAGCAATTTATTCATTAATGCAACAACCAGGGGGGGAAATATTAGCCTGGAGGTTATGTTTATTTTCTTTGGCGATTGCTTTTATAGCTTTAACTGTTTCTGAATATCTTATTAGACGTTGGCATAAACAGTATTTTTGATAAAGGGTACAGGGGGCTGCAGGATGGGTATAGAAATTGAGCTTTATCACCGAATTAATCAAGATTTTTTATTGGATATCAGTTGTCAATTGCCTGCTGTGCAGGTCATGGGTATTTTTGGAAAATCCGGCAGTGGTAAAACCACCTTATTAAACATGACCGCCGGTCTATTGCACCCGCAAAAAGGCACAATCAAAATCAATAATACCGATTGGCTTTGCACACAGTCCGGCATCAATGTTCCAGTTAGGAATAGGGGAATCGGTTATGCAGTCCAGCATCAGCAGCTTTTCCCGCATTTATCGGTAAAATCCAATATATTTTATGCTAAAAGGCCAATAGCCAAATGGTTGCCAGAAAATACGATGAAGGTAATTGAAGAATTAGGGATTTCCCATTTACTCGATCGCTTCCCCCACCATCTTTCAGGGGGGGAGAAGCAGCGTGTTTCCTTGGCACGCACCTTGATATCAAGCCAGCAGTTGTTATTGCTAGATGAACCCACCACCGGTCTTGATAAAGGCCGAAAAGAAAACTTTTTTCGTCTTTTTGAACCGTATAAAAAAAATATGATGCCAGATAAAGCAATCATTTTTTACGTATCCCATTATTTAGATGAATTG
>JBGAWJ010000117.1:0-3720 GCA_044227605.1 Alphaproteobacteria bacterium | reverse complement strand
ATATGGCGGAGATGTCCCGGCAGCAGGTATTGTAACGGGTGTCGGGGTCGTGCATGGCCACCATTGCCTGATTGTTGCCAATGACGCCACGGTTAAAGGCGGCACATATTTTCCGTTAACGGTAAAAAAACATTTGCGGGCGCAGGAAATTGCAGAACAAAATCGCTTGCCTTGTATTTATTTGGTTGATTCTGGCGGGGCGTTTTTGCCCACCCAAGATGAGGTGTTCCCAGACCGCGATCATTTCGGCCGCATATTTTATAATCAAGCCCGCTTATCTGCAAAAGCTATCCCCCAGATTGCGGTGGTCATGGGTTCTTGTACGGCCGGTGGTGCTTACATTCCGGCAATGGCCGATCAAAGTATTATTGTCAAAGGGAATGGCACCATTTTTCTGGGCGGGCCGCCGTTAGTCAAGGCTGCAACCGGAGAAATTGTGGATCCAGAAGGATTGGGGGGGGCGGAGGTTCATAGCCGCTTGTCAGGCGTTACGGATCATATGGCGCAAAATGATCTTCATGCTTTATCCTTAACCCGCCAAATAATTGCCCAGCTAAATGTTCAAAAGCCGCTTCATCAGACCCTTAACCCTCGTACTCCCCTTCACAACCCGCAAGATTTATATGGCATAATCCCCGCTGATACGCGTGAACCATATGATGTTCGCGAGGTCATTGCCCGTATTGTCGATGGCAGTGAATTTGACGAATTTAAACCCTTATATGGTAGTACTATTGTCTGCGGGTTTTCGAGGCTTTATGGTCAATTGGTGGGGATCATCGCCAACAATGGCATTTTATTTTCGGAAAGCTCTTTAAAGGCCACCCATTTTATCGAAATCTGCTGTAAAAGATCCATTCCTTTAATCTTTTTGCAAAACATTACCGGATTTATGGTGGGGAAAAAATATGAAAATGGCGGTATTGCAAAAGATGGGGCCAAACTGGTGAATGCCGTTGCTTGTGCGGCGGTGCCTAAATTAACGGTATTGATTGGTGGCAGTTTTGGGGCGGGTAATTACGGGATGTGCGGACGTGCTTTTAGCCCGCGGTTTTTGTGGATGTGGCCGAATGCCAGAATTTCTGTGATGGGTGGGGAGCAAGCAGCCAATGTTTTAGCCCAAATTAAGCGTGATAGCATGGGGCAAAAAAACCAAAATTGGCCCATTGATGAAGAAAATGCTTTTAAAGCCCCCATCCGGCAACAATATGAAACGCAGGGACACCCTTATTATGCCAGCGCCAGGCTCTGGGACGATGGCATTATTGACCCCATTGATACCAGGCAAGTTCTAGGTTTAAGTTTAACGGCAGCCTTGAACGCCCCTATTGAGCAAACAAATTTTGGCATTTTTCGGATGTAACATGATTGATTTTCAAATAAAAAACTCAGTGGCTTATGTTACCTTGAATAGGCCGGAGGTTCATAACGCCTTTAATGAGGTTTTAATTCAGGAACTGGAGAAAATATTCCATCACATCGATCATGAACCAAAAGTTCGGGTAATGGTTTTGGCCGCAGCGGGCAAAACATTTTCAGCGGGTGCTGATTTACAATGGATGCAGAAAGTCGCGCGGTTCAGCGAACAGGAAAATACGGAAGATGCGCTTTGTCTCGCTCGGATGATGGCAAATCTTCATGCGTTGGGAAAGCCAACCATCGTTAAAATCCAAGGTGCCGCATATGGGGGAGGGGTTGGATTAATTGCTGCTTGTGATATTGCGGTGGCCAGCCATGCGGCAGTTTTTTGTTTATCTGAAGTCAAATTAGGGGTTATTCCTGCCGTTATTTCCCCTTACGTGATTAAAGCAATCGGGGAAAGGCAGGCGGGCCGTTATTTTTTGACAGCCGAAACATTTGATGCCAGAACAGCGCAACAAATTGGCTTGATCCATTCTGTGGTGCAACCGGCTGATCTGGATTTGGAAATTGAAAAAATTATTCAGTGTTTACGGCAGGGGGCGCCCTTAGCGCAGCGGGAAGCCAAAAAACTAGTCCAGGAAGTGTCGGGTCAACCCATTAATATGGCCCTTATCCGTAATACTGCTGAACGAATCGCCCGCTGCCGTATTTCGGTTGAAGGGCAAGAAGGTATCAACGCCTTCCTTAAAAAAATGCCACCGTCTTGGCAAAAAACAAACAATAAGGAATAAAGCTATGTTCCAAAAAATATTGATTGCCAACCGGGGGGAAATTGCCTGTCGTATTATGGAAACGGCAAGGCGGTTAAATATTCGGACAGTGGCTATTTATTCGGATGCTGATAAATCTGCCAAACATACGCAAATGGCAGATGAAGCGTATAGGGTTGGGGGAACAGCTGCCCAAGAAAGCTATTTAAAAATTGAAAATATTATGGATGTCTTGCGCCGATGTGGGGCCGAGGCCGTTCATCCAGGATATGGTTTTTTATCTGAAAATGCCAATTTTGCTGAAGCGGTGCAACAAGCCAAGCGTATATTTATAGGGCCCCCTGCGTCCGCTATTCGCGCGATGGGTTCAAAAATTGAAGCAAAGAAGCTGATGGAAGCTGCGGGGGTGCCCATTCTGCCCGGTCACCACCGGGCCGATCAACAGGATGATAAAATTTTATTGCAAGCTGCCCAGAGAATTGGATTTCCTGTTTTAATCAAAGCGGCCGCTGGCGGGGGGGGTAAGGGGATGCGCCGGGTTGATCAGCCAGCCGATTTTATGGCGGCTTTAGCTTCCGCAAGAAGGGAGGCCAGGGCCGCGTTTGGCGATGAAGCTGTGTTGGTTGAAAAATATTTGCTATCACCCCGTCATATTGAAATCCAAGTGTTTGCCGACCAACAGGGCAACATCGTGCATCTCTTTGAACGGGAATGTTCCATTCAAAGGCGGCATCAAAAAGTCATTGAAGAAGCACCCTCCGTTCTCGTGACCCCTAAGCTTCGCCAGGAAATGGGGCAAGTTGCAATTAATGCGGCAAAAGCGGTGGGATATCAGGGTGCGGGTACGGTTGAGTTTATTGTGGATCAACAGGGCCGCTTTTATTTTATGGAAATGAACACCAGGCTGCAAGTGGAACACAGGGTTACCGAGAAAATTACCGGCCAAGATTTGGTGGAATGGCAATTATTGGTTGCTAGCGGTAAACCTTTGCCGTTATCTCAAAAAGAACTAAAAATTCACGGCCATTCTATTCAAGCGCGCCTATATGCGGAAGATCCGGATCGTGATTTTTTGCCTTCAAGCGGGCATGTTCATTATCTGCAATTACCCAAAGCAGCAGCTGAACATATTTTGGTTGATTGCGCTATTCGTCCCGGCGATGACGTGACCATCCATTATGATCCGATGATGATGAAAATGGTCAGTTGGGCGGAAGACCGGGAAAAGGCAGTCAAGAATTTATCTGCTGCTTTATCAGACACCATTGTTTTAGGGGTAACCAATAATATTCATTTTTTACAGGCTGTATTGAACCACCCGGCCTTTGTTAAGGGGACTATTGATACCCATTTTATTCAGACCTATCAACAAGATTTGCTGCCTAAACCATCCCCGCCTTTGCAAGAAAAATTGGCATTGCTTGCAACGGCGGACTTCTTGAAAAAACGGGAATCTCAGGCTATATCTTCTCCCTGGTATGATGGTCACAATTGGCGTGCGAATCATATCCAAGCGGAAACCTTATCCTTTAAAGGGCAAGATCAAGAAATCCAAGTCTATGTGCAGAAAAATAGGGATAAATCCCTC
>JBGAWJ010000116.1:0-3720 GCA_044227605.1 Alphaproteobacteria bacterium | reverse complement strand
CGTTCACGCTCAATATCCATCGAATCGAGCACCTGTTCTTTCATCTCACGCGCGGTCAGGCCACCGCAATATTCAATTAGGCGGTCAGCCAGGGTGGATTTGCCATGGTCAATATGGGCGATGATCGAGAAGTTGCGAATATGCGATAAATCCGTCATGGGTGTCCGGTAAATAAAAATGGTTAATCGAACGGTACTATTCCGTTCGGCAGCATATCAAGTTTTCAGTAACAGGCAACTGCACAAATGAGAGATTGCACGAAATTTTTAGGGGCTATTCCATCTAAGCGGGTTTACTAGGATGGAAATATGTATGAGAGAAGGAGTCGCCTTGATTGAGCATTTTGTGATGGGTGCAACGGCGCGTGCGGTTGTACTACGCATGTGGACGATCAACGCCCACACCACTATGACCACTTGAAGCGAACGGTGGAGATGCTGAAATCTTTCGGTAAAAATATAAACAGCAAACCAATATCTTAACGGGAGATATCATACTAATGACTCTTTTTTGGAGAACTTGACCTGGGTCAAACAGACCCATTAGACACTAGATGTAGTATTGTTTTATCTAAACACACCAACATATAGTTAAAATAAGGGGGATTCCATGCAACGTACCGAAGTCACAATACCTGCACCAACCACCTCAAACGTGCCTAGGGCATTGCAGCCTGCGCCAGTGAAGCCGAACGTCTTCTCACTTTCGGTTCATGCCTGTTTAAAAGAAGCATTTGCGGCATCGGGTGAAGGTAATTTCGATGCGTTTATGACATTGCTGTCCACTTCAAAAGAAACGCTGGCCGACAGTGCTATGGAAAGCGTGATTGAGGACGAACTCGCGGCGGCGGGTTACGTCAAAACTCTTAAGTCTTTTATTCTGAACCGTAACCGTGCCACCGTGCAGGATACGCTAGTGAGCTGCAAGCAGGCCGTCGAAGAATATATTTTGCGGCAGGACTGGCGCGTGAATGCAAATGCTAACACCGCCTACAGTAATGCAGGGCTGATCAATAATTCGGCGGGCAAAATCATCGCTAATTACTGGCTGAATAATGTATATTCTCCCGAAGAAGGCCAAGCACACCGTCGCGCCGATTACCATATCCATGATCTCGATTGCCTCACGGGCTATTGTGCGGGCTGGAGTCTTCGAGTGTTACTCGATGAGGGCTTTAATGGCGTGGCAGGCAAAGTCTCTAGCCGTGCGCCGAAACATTTCCGTGAAGCGCTGGGGCAGATGGCGAACTTCCTTGGCATCCTGCAATCCGAATGGGCGGGCGCGCAGGCGTTCAGCTCGTTTGATACTTACCTTGCGCCGTATGTATTCAAAGACAAACTTCCCTTCATCGAGATCAAAAAAGCGATCCGCCAGTTCGTCTATAACCTGAATGTTCCGGCACGCTGGGGGCAAAGCCCGTTCACCAACATCACGCTCGATATTACGGTGCCGCCGGATCTGCGCGATAATTGCCCGACGGCGAACTACATTCACCTGTTCCGCGATATTGATGATCCGGAAATCATAGCAGAAGCGGCAAAACGCGGCGTCACCAATCTTGAGGATATGACCTACAAGCACTTCCAGCCAGAGATGGAACAGATCGTCATCGCCTATTACGAGGTCATGACTGAGGGTGATTCGCAGGGTCAGCCATTCACGTTCCCAATTCCGACCGTAAATGTGATGGAGGATTTCAACTGGGATAGCCCCGTTGCCAAAGCATTGTTCGAGAACACCGCGAAAATCGGCAGTTCCTATTTCCAAAACTTCATTGGCAGCCAGTATATGCTGAATGCAGAAGGCGAAAGGGTGCCAAACCCCGATGCCTATGCTCCCCACGCGGTGCGCAGCATGTGCTGTCGTTTGCAGCTCGATCTGCGTGAGCTGATGAAGCGCGGTAACGGATTGTTCGGATCGGCTGAAATGACCGGTTCTATTGGCGTCGTCACGCTCAACATGGCGCGTCTTGGCTATCGCTTCAAAGGCGATCTGCCTGGGTTGATTGCCGAAACCAAGCGCCTGATGACGCTCGCAAAATCTACGTTGGAGAAAAAGCGCGTGTTCATTCAAGAAATGTATGATCGCGGCTTATTTCCCTATACACGCCGTTATTTGCCACATTTGCGCAACCATTTCAGCACGATTGGTGTGAACGGGATGAACGAGATGGTGCGCAACTTCACCAGCGATGCCTATGACATTACCGACGAGCGCGGTGCGAAGATATGCTTGGATATTCTCGATGTCATGCGAGGAGAACTGAAGAAGTTTCAGGAAGAAACGGGGCATCTTTACAATCTGGAAGCAACTCCTGCCGAGGGCACGACCTACCGTTTCGCCAAGGAGGATCGCAAAACCTATGGTGAGGCCATTATTCAGGCTGGGTGCGGGGAGAACATCTACTACACCAACTCCACGCAGATTCCAGTGGGCTATACCGAAGATCCGTTCGAAGCCCTCAACCTGCAAGATAAACTGCAATGTAAATACACAGGTGGTACAGTGCTGCACCTTTACATGAGCGAAAAGATTTCTTCAGGCGAAGCCTGCAAAAGGCTGGTGCGGAAGGTGATCGAAAATTACCGACTGCCTTACATCACCATCACGCCTGTGTTCTCTGTCTGCGAAACCCATGGCTACCTAACGGGTGAACAGGCCCATTGCCCTGATTGTGGCAAGGATACGCTGGTGTGGACGCGGGTGATGGGTTACCACCGCCCTGTGGTGAGCTTCAACCTGGGCAAGAAAGGTGAGCATAAGGAGCGCAAGCATTTCAAAGAAAATGCAATGCACCTGCCGCTCTTCGCCACGGAGAAGGTGTGTTGCAGCGGGCATTAAACAAGCTCCCTATCACGAGCATCACTCCCTTCACCTTTCAGGATTACCCTGAGCATACCGCCTGTATTTTGTGGTTCTCTGGGTGCAACATGGTATGCAGCTATTGCCATAATCCTGAGCTGGTGAAGGGAGAGCTGGCCAAATTGCCTCCGCAGCAGGTGGTCGAGTTTTTGGAATCACGCAAAGGTCTGCTCGAAGGCGTGGTGCTCTCCGGCGGCGAATGCATGATGAGTACTCAGCTTCCAGAATTTGCACGCTATCTCAAGTTGCTTGGCTATAAAATTAAGGTGGATACCAACGGCACTAATCCCGATGTTCTGGCGCAGATGTTGGGTCATGGGCTGATTGATTATGTGGCACTAGACTTTAAAGCACCATCCAATTTGTTCTTCAGCATTACGGGGTACGACGGCTACGCATCCTTCGACCGCTCGCTTGCGCTGCTCGTTGCCTCTGGGGTGGGGTTGGAAGTGCGCACTACCGTTCACGGCGATCTGCTCGACGAGGAGGATATTAACGCTATCATTCACCGCCTGGAAGAAGTGGGTTTCAGAGGTACTTATTACGTACAGAATTTTCGCCCTGGTAAAACACTTGGAAACCTCGGAAACCCATTTGCCAGCTTTGACTTATCACGCCTTTCCAAGCCTTCTTTCGTGGTCAGTACCCGTAATTTCTGAATAACAGGGGTAGCCAATAAATTGCAGGGGAATAGGCCTACGCTCGCATTTAGGTGATTATAACTCCCGGCACCAGCCGAGGTGTGGTAATTTAAAGATGACATCTGAATCCGCGCAGCAGCAATGCTCGCGGATTTTCATTCCCGCTTTGATGAAGCCGTCTTTGATCCGCACGAGAATGATAACCCCCAAATAAGGG
>JBGAWJ010000115.1:0-3785 GCA_044227605.1 Alphaproteobacteria bacterium | reverse complement strand
GTTGCATCGCCGAATGGATGAAGGTTGCAATGGTATGATATCACCTTGAGGTTACACATGAAACGTGCTAGAAAGAAAAAATGATATATTTGCACTCGAAAGGAAAATGATCTTGAGAAAAAGCGGTTTCTTGTCTTTTATAAATGGCGCCCTATTATTGCTTGTCGCTGGGTGTGGGCCGGTTTATCAAACTACCTACGAATTACGGCCTCCGGAAAATTATCAAGGACGGGTTTGCTCCAACCAATGTTCCCAAACCCAGCAATTCTGTCAGCAAAACTGTTCATCTCAAATCCGAATATGTGAATATAACGAAAGATTGCGATCAGAAAATGAATATTATGGTTATGTAGAACAACAACGGGCTGCCAACCAAAAAGTTGTCCTAACCCCCGAAAGTTTTTATGATTCGTTCCGTTGTTCAAGGTCAACCGATACTTGCCAAGCGCAATGTGAATCCTCGTATCGTTCTTGCTTTGCGGGGTGCGGCGGGACCGTAATCCCTCATACGCAATGTGTAGCAGGTTGTGAGGAAAAATAAACGGGCATAAAAACAAATGGCTTCTGTTCTAAGGCTGGGTTTTACCAAAAACCTGGCCTTGTTTTTTATGGGGAGTGGGGGTTGGCAATTATCTGGCAGCTGGGCAGGAATTATGCAGGAAAATTCAACGCCTAAAATAGATTTATCCCAATGCTAGCCGCGGGTGACTATCTAAAATATCAGAACTGAAAACTGAAAGGGGAAATATTATTTTTTAGGGGTCGTTTTCGCAGGCTTCGCCGAGAAATGCGTTTCAAACTTATTAGGGATTTTTTTATATTCCTCAGCATCCAAAGGGGGGATGCCTTTTTTCGTGATATTAGGCCAGTTTGGGGCGTATTCGCGATTGATATTTAGCCATTTTTCTGTTCCGGGCTCGGTGTCGGGCAAAATAGCTTCCGCAGGGCATTCGGGCTCACATACACCGCAATCAATACATTCATCGGGGTTAATCACTAACATATTTTCCCCTTCGTAAAAACAATCAACCGGGCACACTTCCACGCAATCCATAAATTTGCAACGGATACAAGCTTCTGTCACAACATACGCCACTGCAACCTCCCTATAACTGGCGTTTACGTAACGCTCAATCATAAATAAAATTAATAGAAGTTTTAAATGCTGGTGCCGTCAGACAGGATCGAACTGTCGACCTCACCCTTACCAAGGGTGTGCTCTACCACTGAGCTACGACGGCAAGATTTCTAAACCATGCCAATTTTTTTTGAAAACCGCAAGCATTAAGAAAAAATTTTTCCATAATTTAAAAACGAATAAAAAGCCAACATGTCGTTTATGCTTCATGCTGTAGGCAAGGCCTTAGGAATTGGTTGACTGTTCTTCCATAAGGTTTTCCGATTGTTGTTCGGCCACCTCCCCCGAAACCAGATGTTTATGAACAATTCCTATAAAGGCAGTCAATAAATGCGTCAAAAACCAAAATAACAGACTGATCAATGGCAACATGACCAATACAGCACCAAGATAAAGGCTTGAATTTAGATTCCTAGAAAATAAATAGTTAATCGGTGTCTCTAGGCCTATAAAAGCAACAATCAAAGGTTTTAACAAAAACCAAATGATATCTGACCCATAATCGGCCAGATAAATGAGGGGAATAAGTACCATCAAAAAGCTGATGATAATCGATAATGTATGCCCCTTGGTATAAGCAAAAGACTCTTTAAATGATAGGCATTTTCCGTTCACGGCCAAATTTGTTAAAACCAGCCCAAAGCGCACGGCCACAAAAATCAAAGGGAGAATAAGAAGGATGCGGACAATAGAAGCCCATACGGGTGAATAAATAACTAAGCCTGTGAATAAACCAGGCAACAGGAAGGCTAGCATGACGGCCATCATCCAAAGGCCATATTTTATGCTAGTGCTGCTGATGAACGAAACGAAAAAATTCCTTTCCGGAAATTCCCCGTTGACAATCCATTTTTGAACGGCAATCAAAAACGGGGCGGCTACAAAAAAACCTATGCCCAACCAAAGCCTGACCAAAATATCTGCCAAGACTAAATTGAAGCTGGCATAAAAGATATTAAAAAAGATAAAACCTAGAATATAATAGCCCAACAAAGTAAAAAACGAATAAGCCAGCAAACGGGGGTGGGCAAATAAACTTCCCAGCCCTTTTGTATAAGTTTGTTGAACGGTTTGTAATACGGGCAATTGGTTGGTTTGACCCACCATGATATCATCCTATCCTATTAATAAATATCTTACCTTTTTAGGCTGTAGTGGTTTCTTCAACCACCATGTCCTTATCATACTGAATATCCATTACCCAGTATTTGATCAAACGTCAACCTGTCATCATTATTTTATTTATAGGGCAATCTTTATAAATAAAATAATAACCAGATTTGTACCGATCAAATGTATCTATCGTCAAAATGATGTTGTTACAAAAAACATCGTTTTCACTGATTTTAAGCAGCGATCTTGCCCATTTTAGGTTTTTTTTGAAAAGCAACCCACAATTCTTGGCGACGCTTATCGGCTATTTTCAAATGTTTTTCCTTGATATGGCCATATCCCCGTATCTGTTCAGGGATGGAAGCCAGTTCAACCGCCAGTGGAAGGTTGTCTGAATGTAGTTTTGCAAGTATTTGCAAGACCAATTGCTGGTATTCACGAATTAAACGGCGCTCCACCTGGCGTTCATGGGTATAGCCAAAAATATCCAAAGGCGTGCCCCGCAAAAAGCGGAATTTTGCTAATAGATTGAATGCGTTCATCATCCACGGGCCAAAAGAACTTTTTTTCAAAAAACCTGTTTCTGGGTCACGACGGGCAAAAAGCGGGGGAGCCAGATTAAATTCAATGTTGTAAGAACCTTCAAATTGGCTGGCTATGGAACGCTTAAAATCACCATTGGTATAAAGCCTGGCCACCTCATATTCATCTTTATAGGCCATCAGCTTAAAATAATATTTTGCAACAGCGGTTGTTAAAGCAAATGAACCAGATATTTGCGCTGTTTCCACTTTTTTCACTTGGTCAACCAGCTTCCGGTATTTTTGGGCATAAGCGGCGTTTTGGTAAGACGTTAAAAAATCTGCCCGCTTTTTGATCATCTCATCTAATGAGGGTGAAGATGATGATGTTTTATCTAAGGCCTGTTTTCGGGGTTGATGATCTGGCATAAATTTTTCGAGATTGATGGCGGCTTCCCGGCCAACTCGCAAAGCTTTGAGGTTTTCTTCAATCCCCACCTCGTTTAACACAATCGCTTTCTCAATCGCTTCAACGGATAAAGGGATAAGGCCTTTTTGCAAGGCATAGCCAACCATCAGCAAATTGGTGGCGATGGAATCACCAACCAATTGCAAGGCCAATTTGGTTGCGTCAAAAAACTTTGTTGCTTCAGCGCCAATGACATCTTCAATGGCCTTTTCCAGGGTTTTTTCCGGGAATACCATGTCCGGTTTCTGGGTAAATTCGCCGGTCATGGTTGCATGGGTGTTAATAATGGCTTGGCTGAACCTAGGCTTTAGTTTCATTAAAGCATCATGGCTGGCAGCTACCACCATATCACATCCCAGTAAAAGATTAGCAGAACCGGTGGCAATCCGTGCTGAATAAATATCCTCCGGTTTATAAAGTGGTAAAGCCACTGCAGTATGTACAATTATATCCTGCCCGGTAATTGCATCTTTAACTTTTTGTTTGTCTCTAATATCTCCGGTAATGATTTTTATTTTATCATTCATATCCGGGTAATCAAATG
>JBGAWJ010000114.1:0-3794 GCA_044227605.1 Alphaproteobacteria bacterium | reverse complement strand
ATCATGATGTGGTTGCAAACTGCCAGGCTGCTACGGCCCGACGGAGTTTCTGAAATTAATCCGTTTCTGGAGGAGTTTGCCAAGGATTTTTCCATCACGGATTTAAAACTTAGCGAAGCGGCTGCTAAAACATGGCAGGCTTCGTTCAGGCGCCCTGACTACGTGCTTGGATTATATGTGGATGCTTTAAAAGGCGATGCCCATTCTGCTTATGATTATGCCATCATGCTGTCATTGGGGCAGGTGGTACCGGCGGATGAGACGCGTTCCATAGCCTGGCTGATCGCCTCCTGTCAAGGGGGGTATGAGGGAGCCGTGCAAGCGTTTACAGGATATATTGGCATTCCCTGCCAGGACTTAAGTCCGACCGCTGTTGCCCAAATTACAAGTGAAAGCAAAAGGGAAAAGGTCGTAAATGGCCTGCGGCTTCTGCAAGCTTGGGTTAAATAAAGGATATAAGGCGGATCATTCACAGGAAATAAAAATAATTTTATTTCCTTATTTTTTTATTGGATTATTTTTTTAGACCGTTCATTATAAAATAAATTAATTGTCATAGAGCTAGATCAATAATGGGCTTATTCAATAAAAAAGGGGCGGGGCTAGGGCACCAGTTTTCTGCGGCATCAAAGCAACAGAAATATGGATTTGTTTTCCTATGGGTGCGAAAGATATCGGTGGCAATCCTCATTAATTTGGTTTTGCTGCCCAGTTGGTTTTTATCAGCAACTGCCTCGTTGGTTGCCCAAGATGTTCAATTTTTCCGCATCGGTACCAATAATACGGGCACAACTTTTTTCCCTTTGGGTGGGGTTATCGCTGCAGCCATCAGCAATCCGGCTGGGTCACGCAGTTGTGATCAGGGGGGCAGTTGTGGGGTGCCTGGCTTAATCGCCGTGGCTCAAACCACTAGAGGTTCGATCGCCAATGTAGAAGCTGTGTCTTCCCTACAAATCGAATCAGGGCTGGTGCAGTCGGATATTGCTTTATGGGCCTTCCAAGGATCACATCTTTTTAGCGGGAAAGCCGCCTTATCCAATTTACGAGTGATTGCAAGCATTTACCAAGAAAGCTTGCACATCATTGTCTCCCCCGATTCAACTATTAATGATATATCCCAGCTAAAGGGCAAAAGAATATCTTTGGGTGAAAAAGATGGGGGGAGCTATCCCACTGCTTTGGCGGTTTTAGGTTCTTATAATTTGGATGAGAAGGATTTCATCGCTAGCCACAGTTCTTTGCGTCAAGCTTTAGAAGAATTGCGGGATGGCAAGATTGATGCTATTTTTGTGGTCGGCGGATCCCCGTTGCCAGCCATTGTGGATTATACTCAAACCAACAGTATCCGCTTGTTGCCGATTGATGGCAATGGTGCTGCAGTGTTGCGCCAGAAGTATCCATTTTTGGGTATTGAGGTGATCCAAGAGGGCAGTTACCGGGGGGTTGGGAATACCGTGACAATAGGGATCAGCACTTTATGGGTTACCAATGCCGATATACCCGATGATATGGTTTATAAAATTACCCGGGCCCTTTGGATTACCTTGGCTAAAAAAATGGCTGATGCCAATAACCCGGTGGTGCCAAAACTTCGGTTTGAGACGGCTTTAAATGGGATTCCCATCCCTATCCATCCAGGGGCCATGAAGTTTTACGGCGAATTGGAAAAAGCGAATCCTTAGACTTTGCTTTTTCCCCGATGATCTGGCCAACCCAAAATACCTTTAGGTACGATGGCCTTGCAATGGTTAGGCACTTAAGAACGTTGCAGGGGTTTGTGGCGCAAACGGTGGGGTTGGTCTGCCTTGGCTCCTAACCGCCGGTGGCGGTCTCGGTCATAATCGGCATAATTCCCCTCAAACCAGACCACTTTACTATCTCCTTCAAACGCAATCATGTGAGTTGCAATACGGTCCAAAAACCATCGGTCGTGGCTGATCACCACGACGCAACCAGCAAAGTTTAACAGGGCCTCCTCAAGCGCTCGCAAGGTATCGACATCCAGATCATTGGTTGGTTCATCCAGTAACAGCACATTCGCCCCTGATTTAAGCATTTTAGCTAAATGCACCCGGTTGCGTTCACCCCCCGAAAGTTGCCCCACCTTTTTTTGTTGGTCGCCGCCTTTGAAGTTAAAAGCAGCTACATAGCTACGGCTTGGCCATTTGCGTTTACCTAATTCAATTTCATCCACCCCATTGCTGATTTCCTCCCACACAGTTTTTTGGGCAGATAAGCTGTCGCGACTTTGGTCAATATAACCCAATTTGACGGAGTCACCGATTCGTAAAGTGCCACCATTTGGCTTTTCTTGTCCGGTAATCATCCGGAACAGCGTGGTTTTACCTGCCCCATTTGGGCCAATAACACCGACAATTGCTCCCGCGGGTAATTTGAAGCTAAAATCTTCAATCAGTAATTCTTGTGCGTAAGACTTGGAAAGATGAATGCCCTCAATCACCAAATCGCCCAAACGGGGACCTGCGGGAATAACGATTTGCGCGGCTTCCAAATTGCCTTGGTTCGCTTGCTGTAACAAGCTTTCATAAGCCGTGATACGCGCCTTGCTTTTGCTTTGGCGTGCCTTCGGAGATTGTCTGATCCATTCAAGTTCGCTTTGCAGAACGCGTTGGCGGCTGTCTTCTTGTTTGGTTTCCTGGGCAAGCCTGGTTTGCTTTTGCTCAAGCCAGGAAGAATAATTCCCTTCCCACGGGATACAGCGACCCCGGTCTAATTCTAAAATCCATCCGGCCACATTATCTAGAAAATAGCGGTCATGGGTGACAGCCACCACGGTGCCCGAATAATTTTGCAGAAAAATTTCAAGCCAGGCCACAGATTCGGCATCTAGATGGTTGGTTGGTTCATCAAGCAATAATAAATCTGGTTTTTGGATCAGCAACCGGCATAAGGCGATGCGCCGACGCTCGCCGCCGCTTAATTTGTCAACGGCAGACTCGGGGGGCGGACAACGCAGGGCATCCAACGCAATTTCAATTGTCCGTTCTAAATCCCAACCGTTCACCGCATCAATTTGTGTTTGCAATTCGCTTTGTTCATGAATCAGTTGATCCATTTCATCGGGGGTAATGTCTTCGCCTAGGCGGTTGCTGACAGTTTCAAAACGGTCTAGTAACCCTTTGGTGGCAGCGGCACCCTCCATCACATTTTCACGGACGTTTTTTTTAGGATTCAATTGGGGTTCTTGGGGCAGGTAGCCAACGGTTGCGCCGGTTGCAACCCATGCTTCACCAGTAAAATCTTTATCTAACCCCGCCATAATTTTGAGTAAAGTTGATTTTCCAGAACCATTAACCCCCAATACGCCGATTTTGGCACCGGGTAGAAAAGACAACCAAACATTGTCTAGCACTTTGCGCCCCCCCGGATACATCTTAGACATTGCCTTCATCACATAAACATACTGGTAATTGGCCATTTTTTTTCCTAACAATTGAAATAATGCGCGCGTTTTGACCGCGGTTGATGGTGCATAATATGGAAATTCATTTTTGTGGATCCAGTGTTAGAAAAAACCAAGTGGTTTGGCAAGCAGGAAGATGGAAGGGTGCGGATTTAGTTTTTGCTTGCGCGTCGGAAGCAGATATCTGAAAATGGATCAACCCATAAGGAAATGATTTCATGGCTACCCATTATTTGGATTTATCGGGGTTGAAATGCCCAATGCCTGTGATATATGCCCGGCGCCAGTTGAAAAATCTGGCCATTGGCGACCAATTGGAGATGCGGGTAACGGATCCTGAGGCGCCTAAGGATATGGAGTATTTATGCCA
>JBGAWJ010000113.1:0-4047 GCA_044227605.1 Alphaproteobacteria bacterium | reverse complement strand
CAGGGAATCAACTAGCCATTTACCAATCCCAGGCCATGAAAAAATGGTTTCCGTCAATACCGCGCCCGCTAATAAGGCCCCTGTCTGCAATCCGATGACCGTAATTACAGGGATCAAGGCGTTGCGTAACCCATGAATAAAGATAATGCGGCCCGGTCTTAATCCTTTTGCCTTGGCGGTGCGTATATAATCCTCGCCCATCACTTCGATCATCGACGATCTGGTCATGCGCGCCACAATAGCCAAGGGAATGGTACCTAAAGCCAAGGTTGGTAAAATTAAATGATGCAAAGTAGAATAGAAGGCTTGCCAATCATTTTGTAACAAGCAATCCAATAATAAAAAGCCGGTAATCGGTTCGATGTAAAATTCAAAGGATATCCGCCCAGATACCGGTGTCCAACCCAGGGTGATGGAGAAAAACAAAATCAACACCAGCCCCCACCAAAAGATTGGCAGGGATTGTCCGGTCAAGGCTGTTCCCATGGTGACATAATCCATGGCCCTACCTCGGCGCAGGGCTGATAAAATACCCATGGGTATACCAAAGACAATCCCAAACAACATAGCGGAAATAGCCAGTTCAATGGTGGCGGGGAAAAGTTGCCAGAATTCATTTAAAACTGGCTGGGTGGTGACAATGGAATTTCCCAGATCACCTTGGACCACTTGGGAAATGTAAATAACATATTGGTCAAGCAAGGGGCGATCCAGACCAAGCCTGGCCCGCATTTCTTCCTGCCAGCGCGGGTCAACAGACCTTTCCCCTAGCAAGGCGGTAATAGGATCACCCTTAATCAGGCGGACCATTGAAAATGTCAGCAAGGTCACACCGATAAAAGTGGGGATCAGTAATAAAAATCGGTTAAGAAAAAAACGCAGCATGGGGCTGTCCAACCAAACAAGAAAAATTTATGAAATATTCATTCATTACGTATCAATAAACAAAGTTATTTCGGAAAAGTAAACTACTCTTTTGATATCAGTTAAAATAGTTCAATGGTCAAAGCAAAATTGGGGATTTTTTTACCCAACAACTGTATTTTGGCAAAAAATAAAGTGGGCGATATCTATGAGATAAAGCCCACTTTATTAGGTAAAAACAGCAATATTATTTCAATTCAACCCCATAGAAATCATTCGAACCAAACGGGCTGATTTGGTAACCAACTACGTTTGACCGGGTGATAACGGTGGCGACTGAATGGGCAATCGTAAACCAAGGGGCTTCTTCTTTGAAGATCACTTGGGCTTGTGCATATAAAGTAGCACGTTGACCTTGATCGCTGGTTTGGCGGGCCTTGACAATCAAATCGTCAAAAGGCTTGAAGCACCAACGGGCCGTACTGGAACCAGCCGACGCACATGATAATAAATTACCAAAGAAATTATCAGGATCGCCATAATCACCGGTCCAACCTAAGAGGGCCATATCATGATCGCCATCACGCAGATGCTGTAAATAGGTACCCCATTCGTAACTGACCAACTTGGCTTGAATACCAACTTTGGCCAAATCCGCTTGCATCATCTCAGCCATGGCTTTGGCATTGGGGTTGTAGGGGCGCTGTACCGGCATCCACCATAAAGTGGTTTCAAAACCATTCGGATAGCCAGCTTCTGCCAACAATTTTTTAGCGGCAGCTACGTCGTATTTATAATCCTTAATGGCTTTGTTGTAGGACCAAAGTGTGGGTGGAATCGGGTTGATGGCCGCTGTACCTGAACCCAAATAAATGGCTTTAACAATATTAGCTTTGTTTAAGGCCATATTAATAGCTTGACGGACACGCTTGTCGTCAAATGGCTTTTTTTCGGTATTGAAACCAAGATAGCCAATGTTAAAACCTTCTTGCTGAAGGACACGCAGGTTTTTATCAGCTTTCATCGCATCAATTTCCGCCGGGTTCGGGTAAGCCATCACGTGGCATTCCCCTTTGCGGATTTTTTGGAAACGGATGGACGCATCTTTGGTAATCGCAAAAACCAGATTATCAATCTTGGCTGCACCACGCCAATACTGAGCATTTTTGGTGTAACGGATGACCGAATCCTTTTGGTAATTGACCAGGACGAAAGGACCTGTGCCAATAGGATCATTGTCCAATTTTTCTGGCGTGCCAGCCTTCAACAATTTATTCCCGTATTCAGCAGATAAGATTGAGAAGGAATGTAATGTCAAAATGCTGATGAAGGTTGCATCCGCTTTGTTTAAAACAATCCGAACGGTGTAATCATCAATTTTACTGATAGATTTGATTAAATTGGGGCCATCAACTTCATTAAAGTAGGTGTAAGTGCCACCCGATACTTTGTTGTAGGGATGGTTTGCATCAAACATGCGGTTAAAGCTGAACACAACGTCATCAGCATTGAAAGGCCGTGTTGGTGTGAAGGCTTTATTGCTGTGCCATTGTACGCCACGACGCAAATAGAACGTGTAGGTCAAGCCATCATCCGAAATTTTCCAAGACTCTGCTAAGCTTGGTACGGCCTCGGTTGAGCTGCCACGCACCTCAACCAAACGGTTGTAAATCGCAATGGACGACGCATCAAAAGTTGTCCCGGACGTTGCTAATTGCGGATTAAACGTTTCCGGGCTGCCTTCCGAGCAGTATATAAGTGTTTTATTCTGGGCTTGCGCTAACGGAATTGCGGACAACGTCAGTCCAGCAACCGCTAAGGCTTGCCACAAATATTTCTTCATCGGTTTTTCTCCCTTAAAATTAGTATGATAACAGCTAGCTGATATAAGACAATTTAACCCTATGACGATAAATAAATGTCGTCAATACAAATACGAAAGCTAAAAAAGAGAAAGCATTTTTGGCGAAGGATTGTTTTTCGGATTAAACAGGCTTTGGTTGATAAGGCAAACCAATTTTACCCGTATGTAAATTGCTGGCCTGTCAAGGGAATGGTGCCGGGTGCGGGATTCGAACTCGCGACCTACGGATTACAAATCAGTTGCTCTACCACTGAGCTAACCCGGCAACAATATGCGTTTGTTAGTAAACAAATTTTGGGGTATTGGTCAATATAAATATGGGGCTTACCTTCAATTGAATCCAACATTGGATAATAATAAAGTGGGCGCTACCTATAATAATAGCGCCCAGTTTGGCAGTCCCAACTATTATTGCAATTCAACCCCATAAAAATCGTGTGCGCCAAACGGGCTAATCTGGTAACCAACTACGTTTGACCGGGTAATTTCAGTGGCGATTGAATGGGCAATGGTAAACCAAGGCGCTTCTTCCTTAAAAATAACCTGGGCTTGCATGTATAATTTCGTACGCTCACCGAGATTGCTGGTTTGACGCGCTTTGACAATCAAGTCGTCAAAAGGCTTAAAGCACCAACGGGCCGTGCTGGAACCAGCAGAGGCACATGACAATAAATTACCAAAAAAATTGTCTGGATCGCCATAAACCCCTGTCCAACCTAATAGGGCCATATCATGTTCCCCATCACGTAGATACTGTAAATAGGCACCCCATTCGTAACTGACCAACTTGGCTTTAATACCAACTTTAGCCAAATCCGCTTGCATCATCTCAGCCATGGCTTTGGCATTGGGATTATAGGGGCGCTGTACCGGCATCCACCATAAAGTTGTTTCAAAACCATTGGGGTAACCGGCATCTGCTAATAATTGTTTGGCGTTGGCTATATTATATTCATAGTCTTTAACCGATTTATTATAAGACCATAAAGAGGGTGGAATGGGGTTGATGGCAGGGGTACCTGAACCCAAATAAATGGCCTTAACAATATTGGCTTTGTTTAAGGCCATATTAATAGCTTGACGGACACGCTTGTCGTCAAACGGCTTTTTCTGGGTATTGAAACCGAGATAGCCAATGTTAAAACCTTCTTGCTGCAGGACGCGTAGGTTCTTATCAGCCTTCATCGCATCAATTTCCGCCGGGTTCGGGTAAGACATGATATGGCACTCACCCTTGCGGATTTTTTGGAAACGAATGGACGCATCTTTGGTAATGGCAAAAACCAAATGGTCAATTTTTGCCGGGCCGCGCCAATAAT
>JBGAWJ010000112.1:0-4146 GCA_044227605.1 Alphaproteobacteria bacterium | reverse complement strand
GATGTTTTCTGGCGGAATATTGATCCCTTGGATGATTACGGCCAATTTTGTGATAAGGGGTCGCAATACCGCGCTGGCATTTATTATCATAGCCCAGAGCAGAAAAAATCTGCCGAAGCCAGTTTGGAAAAAGTAAAGCAATTATTCAAATCGCCCGTGGCCACCATGATCAAGCCAGCGTCCGAATTTTTTGCAGCGGAAGATTATCATCAAGATTACCACATTAAAAACCGCAGCCGCTATAAAATGTACCGCCAGGGCTGCGGCCGTGACCAGCGCTTGGAAAAGCTTTGGGGCAGGAAGCCTGCCTTAAAACTGTGATCTTTCCGCATATCGGGGAAGGCAATTTTAAGGATCAGGTGTTGATGATGGAAAATAACAATTTCATGTGATGCAGGTTTATCGGCGGTCGGCAAAGCTTTGCCTATATAAATGGCGCAGGCTGATGATATCTTTTGCTAATATTTCATCGGGTTGGGTTAGGGCCCAGCTATAAAAATCCCCTTCTTCTGGTGATTTGGGTGCGTGTGGCAGGGTAATTTTTTGGGCGCGGTTTTTGATAATGCGGTCTTTTAAGGCGCGCATCTGTTTCCAAAAACTGTAATAAGGCAGCTTGATTTTGAACATAAAATCTTTGCTATCTTCCACCACAAATCCTTCGATATGTTTGCCTTTAAAGGTATAATCCAAGCCCTGCAGCTGGACTTTGTCATACCATCCTTTAAAACTTTGCCAATCTTTAAAGACAATCCCTTTCTGCTTACAAGCAAGGGTATAGGATGCCGCGAATTGCTGTAATTCCTTAAATTCCAGCCGCTTGAATTGTTCGGTGCGGTAAACAGCATCAAGCAACACCACATGACGTTGGTCATATTCAATCATATGAGGGTCATTGACGGGATCATTCACCTCAAACACGAGGGATAGGTTGCGGTCACGCACCATCCGGCGTAAATGTTCCAAATGTGACGGGTGGATTGACGAGGTTAGAATGTCCCTAAACAACTGGGCAAAGGGTGATTCCGGCGTGGATTTTGAAGTGAAGAACAAAGTTTCTTGGCTGGCATCATAGCCAAGCAATCCCAAAAACCCGTTTTCCTTTACAAATAAATTGACCGGGAAAGCCAAGTTTTTTTCCAAATTATCCCAGCTCGTTTCCGGGCGTTCATCCAGGTTAAAAAATTTATTATAAGCCCGGGCCACAATATGCCGGTTATCGTCCACAAACAGGGCACGCGCCGTTAAGCTGACTTGGTCCCAAACCCCTTTCTTGAAAGCTTTGCTGGTAAAGTTATAGGAGGTGATATGGGGGTGTGAGGTAAATTTTTTGCACTGAACAAAATCATGGGATCGCAAATTATCTAAGGCCACTTGGCTGATCTTATCGGCTTCGGCCGGTTGTATGGAGGCCATTTTCCCGGATTTACGGACGATGTTATTGCGGATTTGAATTTCCTCAATTACCCCATCGCGGGTTAACGTCATAATCCGCTGATAGCCGCCAAATTCAACCTCGCCCTCTAAATTGAAGCTTTTGGCCGCGGCTTTCATGGGTAATAATTTTGAATTGCGGTGCCCATGCACCTGGATCCAGTTGGTATTCTTCATCATATCTGTAAAGGCCTGATCTACGGGATGGTCATAGGTACCCGTGCCTTTCCAGAATTGCAGGGAAGGGAGTAGGACAGGCTTTTCTGGGATTGCGGCAAGGCCCGCATGGCTGACTAAACATCGGGTATCACCGAAATGGTAGATAAAACAATCCAATAATTGACTGCATAACCGGTTGGCCTCATGTTTGGTAAAATTGGCTTTTTCCAGTTGTGGCAGGGTATGCAGTTCAAATTCCCGGCTGGTAGGGGGTTGGCCGGTGGCATACCGGTGGATATGGGTTTCATGGTTGCCCCATAACAGCAAGACATTGGGCCTGCCCATCACATGATCCACCAACCAGCGGATCACCTCGCCATTTTGGATGCCGCGGTCCAGATAATCGCCAACGAAAATATAAAATTCGTCATCCTTAAACCCATGGGCGAAATATTCCGCCATGGGTGCATAACAGCCTTGCAAATCACCAATATGATGGATTTTTTGATAGGCGTTCAAATCGATGGGGTTGACCTCCAGTTGGTCGATTAAGGATCGGTGTTCAAAATCCGTATAGGGGAATATTGTCACCTCTGGGGGAATTTTTGTTTCGGCAAAGCGTTCATAAGCACGGGTGATAACATCGGCGGGAACCTGTTTATACTCTTCCCGTTGCTGGTTACGTTGCTGAGCAATTTCTTCGGGTACCATCGAAAAATCAACGCAATACACCTGATACCGATGTTTGTGGGCCAATTGAAGCGGCATTTTAAAATCACGCGCGCGCTGGGTGGTGGCATCGAACACAATGAATTCCCCGCGGCTCATTTTTTCATCCAACCGCCGTTCCACTTCTTCCCAAACCTTGTTATCCATGCTTTGGTTAATAGTGAGGCGGCCCTCAGGCGACATGACGATACCCCCTATCAGTAGGCGCAGATGATCGGGTGATAGGGCAAACCCCTCCAAACCCTGCTGCCTAATGAAGGTTGATTTGCCCGACCCTTGTGCCCCGCGCAGTAAAACCAGTTTTCTCATTGTTCTTTGCCCTGTTCCTGTAATCAGAAATTATTTGTTGAGAATAGGTGTTGTATCTTGAGGGATATTCCTTTTCCTCACCATTAAAATGATAAAGCCCACAAAAGGCATAGCGGCCATTAAAATGGCAGCTGGCAGAATCTTGTTACTAGAGGCTAAAAAGCCGATGCCGCTTGACACGACGGAGGCGATGCCGATTTGTAAAAAACCAAGAAGGGCCGAAGCACTGCCGATATTACGGGTAAAGGGGGTTAAAGCGATGGCCGCCGCGTTTGGATACGTAAAACCCAGGCACGCCAACAAGAAGAATATAAACCCAAAGGTTAGGTAAAGACCATACCAGTTGTTCAGGGTGCCAATCAGGAAAAGGGCAGCGATCACCACCTGGGTGATCAAAGCCGTTTGGAAAATATAGCTGCTGGCGGCGCGTTTGGATAAAAAAGCGTTGATTTGGCTGGCGCCAATAAAACCAATGGATAGCAGGGCAAATATGATCCCGTAAGTTGTTTTGCTGACTTTGAAAACATCCATAAAGATGATGGGCGAGGCTGCGATATACACAAACAAACCAGTCATGGATAAGGCACCGGCAAGGGCATAGGTATGGAAACGCGGTTCTTTTAAGATTTGGAAGTAGTTATAGATAATCGAGCCAAAGCGCAGCGATACAGTGGGATCAGCCTGATACCCGTTCGGTAAATAGAAAAAGATAATGGTGATAACGGCGATGACAATTAAAATCAGCACCATAAAGATGGATTGCCATCCCAGGGAACTGGCCAAAAGACCGCCAATGCTGGGGGCCAATAACGGTGACACGCTTAGCACCAAGATCAACAGGGAAATAACTTTAGCAATTTCTTTGGGTGGAAAGAAATCACGCACCATCGTCATCGATCCCACTTGGGCCGAACATCCGCCTAAAGCCTGAAGAAAGCGAAAAGCAATTAATTGCTCAACCGATTGGGCAAATACGCAACCGACCGATGCCAGCATAAAAATGGTTAACCCAACATAGAGGGGTTTGCGGCGACCGAAGCGATCCAGTAAGGGGCCATAGAAAAGCTGGCCCGCCGCAAGACCGATGAAATAACTGGATATGGATAAAGATAAGGTGGCGGTGGTTGTATGCAAATCTTTGGCAATATCGCCAAAGGCTGGCAAATACATATCAATCGACAAGGGGGTTACCGTGGTTAATATCCCCAAGATCAAAATGATCAGGTTTTTATAGGGTAAAGTTGTGTTCATTGGTAACCTTCGGTTGATAAATGAGATCAGGAAATTTTGAAAACAAAACAGAAACTTATGTATCCTGCTTTGCCCCATTTGGCAACAAGTAATTAGGGGGGTGAAAGGGAAGTGCGTTCTAGGCAGGGGTGGGTGCCGGTAATAAAATCAGCCACTTTTCCTAGAAAAAAAGTGGCTGAAAAAACAATTTAAAATATAAAATCAAAAATTATTTTTCTATCGGAAGCAGCTAAAAGAACGCGAGCTTCCTGAACGGTATGCCTAAAC
>JBGAWJ010000111.1:0-4187 GCA_044227605.1 Alphaproteobacteria bacterium | reverse complement strand
AAACAAAAGAACATATTGAAAAATTCAAAGCAATAACCAAGAACGTAAATAATAAATACAAATAGTTAACAGTTCTCTATTCGGTGCATGTAAAAGGTGCATTAACGGTAGGAGAAAACACAGCCGACATTGCCGGAATTGCCATTGCGTACGATGCCTTTAAATTAACCGAGCAAGGACAGGATACTACAAAGCTTGATGGGTTCACACCCGACCAGCGTTTCTTTATCTCGATCGCGAGAATTTGGCGGGTGAAAACAAGGGATGAGTTTTTGCGCATGTATGTAAACACCAATCCGCACTCACCGGCCAAGTGGCGGGTGAACGGACCGCTCATGAACTTTACGCCTTTTTACAAAGCCTTTAATGTGCAGCCGGGCGATAAAATGTACAAACCCGAAAGTGAAAGGATAACGGTTTGGTAGGGTACAAAAGAGGGGCAATTATCTTTCGTGGAGATAGGTGGGTTTAGTAATTCATCAACTTACCTTTTCTCCCGATAGCTATCGGGACTGAGCCTCAAATCCATAGCGTATTGCTGCTTCAAGAATATCAATGTTTATCTCTTTTAATGTTTTGAACTTAATGCAATACCCGCTCACGCTCGCCTTGCCCAGTTTCTTTCCATACTTCTGAACAAGGTATTTCTTATCTTGAATACCCATGATATAGACAGAAATTCCGGTTGTGTTTGCGCTCAAACCAATTTGATAAAACTCTTTGGTTGTTCCATTAGCATAGTGTATGGTGTAAAGTCCATATCCGATATTAGGATTAGAAACCGTTTTATTTTCACTGTTTTTACCATCCAGGAACCATAATTTACAGGCTGGCATCACTTTCAAAATGGTGTGGTGCAATGCTTGCATGTCACTACGTTTTGTTTCCGGTTGACTGGTAATATACTTTTTGATTTGTTCTTTTACGCTCATTCTTATTTCAATTCTGTGAAGTGAAATTTGTTACTATTTGTAGTCCTATTATTTTTTGGATAAAGTCGCCAACAGATTTTCCAAATTGGTCATTGACATTTTAAATCCTTCTGTGAAGCCCATTTCAATCAACCTCTCCATACGTTCAAGCGATTCATTATAAATAGTAATGCTAACTTTTGTTACACCATTTTCCTCACGGAAGTCGTAGTTCCAATCAGACCCCGGTAATTCAGGGTTTTCATCTTTGTCAGAAAAGGCATTAAACATTTTGAAGTTGGTTTTTGGGCTAATGGACGTGTATTTCTGAATTGCCCAACGCTCTTGTCCTTCCGGACTTACCATCGCATAAAATCTTCGTCCGCCAACTTTAAAATCCATAAATTTTGTTTTTGATGTCCAGGGTTTAGGTGCCACCCATTGGTCAAGGAGTTCAGCTTTGGTAAATGCATCCCATACCAGCGAAAGGTCAGCATCAAATTCCCGGGTTATAAATACCGTTTTCGCTGCTTTGTCTACGGTAAAATCAAATAGCAAATTGTTTTTCATTTTTTTTGTTTTTTAAGTGTTGATAATACTTCGTCTAATTGACTGAACTGAGTTTCCAATATCTTTTTGAATCGTTCAATCCATTTATCTACGTCTTTTATTTTGTTTGCATTGATGTGATAATAAATTTCTCTTCCCTTTTGTTCTTGCTTCAGCAATTCGCATTCGGTAAGAATTTGGATGTGCTTTGAAACGGCTTGCCTGCTGGAGTTGAATTCTTCTGCAAGGGCATTGGGTGTCATGGCCTGGGCGGCAATCAATAATAAAATTGCCCTTCGCGTGGGATCGGCTAGTGCCCAAAATACATCTCGTCTTGTTTCCATGATGTCGTTTATTATGCAATTACATGGTTGCAAATATAAACGCAACTATTTGATTGCACAAATTTAGTTGAAATTATTTTTTGAGAAGGGGTAAAATGGCAAGGATATGTTGTTGGAATAGGGGCGTCATACAAGGGCCACAAACGTTTGTGGATCTGCAGTGGTGCCTTTCCGAAGCCGCGTCCTGTAAACATTTTATTGTGGGCAGTTGCTATCTCCCGCGTCAAAAATTTAAAGTTCTTTTTGTTCTTTCTAATTCTGTCGCTATTGGTAAGTCTAAATAGTTCACAATCGCATTGTCGTTGTTAATGTTTTGTGGCTTGTCGAAGGTGAAGTTTTTCACCACAAATGTGTCCGCGGAGTACTGAACCGCAACCTTTGCCAAACCCGTATTAGTGGCAAGGAAACCTCTTTAACCCTCTTTTGGCAAAAGTTACAATGCTGCTATTTTGTCTTATTAATTGGCACAAAATAGATTAGTAGTATAGAAAATAACTGCAATTCGTTAAAAATATTTCTAATAAAATGATAACTAAACCATTCATCTCTTAAACTCGACCAGTTGCTCGGTATAGTTGTTGGCGTCCATGTTAGAAATAAATCGTTTAAAGGTCTGTTGCCTTGAAATGCAACAAAAGTGTTGCCTAAGAGGAGAAGGATTGCCGCTAAAATAAGAAAGCCTTTTATTTTGCTCTTTTCCATAAAAAAGAGAATGGTAAGTAATCCGTATAACGAAAGCATAATAGTGAACATTATTGGTCCTATACTTCTCATTAATAAATCTATTGGGCGGTGCATTTCAATAAATGTTGGCCCTGAAATCTTGTAACCAATTGGGAAGAAAATGAGATCGAAAACACCAGATGCACCCATTAATGCAGGCAAGGTTATAACAAAAAGCATTGCATTTTTTAACACATTGAAAAATGGGTGTAGCGGTTTTATACTAGTATTCTTTTTTGCAGGGACAAAGTAGGTTATCAGAAAAAAAACCAAACCTAAAACACCTGATAGACCATAAAAACCTATATATTTTATCCAATCATCTTTTAAGCTTATCCAATTGGAAGGGATAGTATCGGGCGTCCAATCTACCATTTGGCCAGCAATCGGATAAGCGTATTGTATCACAATAAATACCCCAACACAATTTGCCAACAATGAAAGAACTGCAAACAATCCTTTTACTTTTTGTTTGTCTTTAAAAAATAAACCTATTTGAATGATGAGAAAAACGGCTGGAATGAGGTCTAAAATAATTGGTCCTTTTAGGTGCACATAATGTTCTGTAACATTGAACCAATCTAGAAAAGATGTAATAGATGTTGACCCTTTAAATATATCTTGACCATTATATCCATTGGATGCAGATATCCCTATAAGAATAGTAGTAATGAAAAGGAAAGATTTTTTGAACATAATATTTAGTCTTTAAAATTGAAAGCTACCTGAAGCTCATGAAGTACGCTCGACATGACATTTTACTTTAGGTGCAGGTGGTAACTTAAATCCCCGTGTAATTAAAAGGAGTTATGGCTTTCAGTTTAGCTTTCAAGGCGTCCGTGATCTTCAACCCGTTAATAAATCCTTCCAAATCCTTTTGGGTGATCTTTTCATTTTTGCGGGTGAGTTCTTTCAGCGCCTCATAAGGATTGGGGTATCCTTCTTTTCTCAAAATGGTTTGTATCGCTTCCGCTACTACAGCCCAGTTGTCTTCCAGGTCTTTGTCGATGGCATTCTTGTTCAATTCCAGTTTTCCAATTCCCTTATGTAATGAGGTTAATGCCAGCCATGTGTGGGCCAGGGGCACCCCAATATTTCGGAGTACGGTCGAGTCGGTAAGGTCGCGCTGCAAGCGGGAGATCGGAAGTTTTGCGGAAAGATGTTCAAAAATGGCATTGGCAAAACCCAGGTTGCCTTCGGCATTTTCAAAGTCAATGGGGTTTACCTTGTGCGGCATGGCCGATGAACCGATTTCCCCGGCTTTAATTTTTTGTTTGAAATAGTTCATCGAGATGTATTGCCACACATCGCGACTGAAATCAATCAGTATGGTATTGATTCGTTTCAGGTTATCGAACAATGCCGCCAGGTTATCATAGTGCTCGATTTGAGTGGTGGGCTCACTGCGCACTAACCCCAATTGCTTGCTCACAAACGTATTTGCAAAATGCCCCCAGTTAATGTCGGGGTAGGCCACATGGTGTGCATTGAAGTTCCCGGTGGCCCCACCGAATTTTGCGGAGTGTGGAACGGTTTTTAATAAATCGAGCTGGCGATTGATACGTTCGGCAAACACATACAATTCTTTTCCCACGCGCGTAGGCGATGCGGGTTGGCCATGGGTGCGGGCCAGCATGGCAACATCTTTCCATAACACCGA
>JBGAWJ010000110.1:0-4388 GCA_044227605.1 Alphaproteobacteria bacterium | reverse complement strand
GTCTTACCATGATCCACGTGCCCTATCGTCCCTACGTTACAGTGCAACTTCGTCCGCTCAAATCTCGCTTTCGCCATTTCTTTATTCCTTATTGCTAAACAATCATGATACTAATTTTTAGGCGTATTTGGCCTTAACTTCCTCTGCAACCGCTGGCGGCACTTGTTCATAATGATCAAAATGCATCGTGTATTGTGCGCGTCCCTGGCTCATTGAGCGCAAGCTATTGACATAGCCAAACATGTTCGCCAACGGAACCATGGCAGCAATAACTTTTGCATTTCCTTGAGCAGTCATATTATTAATTTGACCGCGCCGACTATTTAATTCCCCAATGATATCGCCCATATAATCCTCAGGAGTTACGACCTCAACTCGCATAATCGGCTCCAATAAACGGGCACCCGCCTTCGGCATGGCTTCACGGAAACAAGCGCGGCTAGCGATATCAAAAGTCAAAGCATTGGAGTCAACCGTATGGTATCCGCCATCAATCAAGGTTGCCTTAAAATCAATAACTGGGAAACCCGCGATCACCCCTGTTTCCTTTACCGCCGTCAAGCCTTTTTCAACACCCGGTATATACTCCTTAGGAACCGCACCACCCACTACCGCATTCACAAACTCAAATCCACTGCCAGCGGGAAGAGGCTCAAAACGGATTTTTACTTTCGCATACTGCCCAGATCCACCGGTTTGTTTCTTATGTGTATAATCATATTCAATCATTTTAGTGATCGTTTCACGGTACGCAACTTGTGGTGCGCCCACATTGGCCTCAACACTATACTCGCGCTTCATCCGATCAATAATGATTTCTAGGTGTAATTCACCCATACCCTTAATAACAGTTTGGCCACTTTCCTGATCAACGCTGACACGGAAAGACGGATCTTCTTGTGCCAATCGGTTTAAAGCAACACCCATCTTCTCCTGATCAGCCTTGCTCTTAGGCTCCACCGCCACTTCAATAACGGGTTCAGGAAATTCCATCCGTTCCAGCAGCACTGGGTTCGTCACATCACATAACGTATCACCGGTTGTGGTTGTTTTTAATCCTATTAACGCCACAATGTCCCCTGCCCGGCCTTCTTTAATTTCCTCAGGCTCATCGGCATGCATCAATAACATACGTCCAATCCGCTCTTTTTTATCCTTTACCGTATTCAAGACAGTCGAACTGGTCGAGAGAATCCCCGAATAAATACGGACATAGGTCAAGGGAACACGGTGTTTGTCCGCCATAATTTTAAAAGCTAATCCTGAAAATGGCTCATCGTCATTACACCGGCGCTCAATCTCTTTCGCCCCGTCCAAACTATGACCAATTACCGAACCAACATCCTTAGGTGAAGGCAAGTAATCCACCACGGCATCCAGCAATAATTGCACACCCTTATTTTTAAAGGCGCTACCACAAATGACCGGGAAAAAATTTCCTTTAATTGTACCCTTACGGATTAAGCGACGCAAATTTGTTTCATCCGGCTCAATCCCATCCAAATAAGCTTCCATAACCGCATCATCGACTTCCACGGCCATTTCAATCAATTTGGCCCTTTCTTCGAGAGCTTTTTTCTTTAAATTAGCAGGGATTTCTCCAACAACGAATTCCGCTCCCAAGGTCTCGTCTTTCCAAACGATTCCCTTCATGGAAACCAAATCCACCACGCCGGTAAAAGAGCTTTCTTCGCCAATCGGCAGCTGCAGCACCAGCGGTTTTGCCCCCAAACGATCTTTGATCATTTCGATAGAACGGGGATAATCAGCGCCAACTCGATCCATTTTATTAATAAAGCAAATCCGCGGCACCCTATATTTATCCGCTTGCCGCCAAACCGTTTCTGATTGTGGCTCAACTCCCGAAACGCTGTCAAAAACAGCTACAGCCCCATCCAGGACACGCAAAGAACGTTCAACCTCAATCGTGAAATCAACGTGACCGGGAGTATCAATAATGTTAATGCGGTGCTTGCGCCAAAAGCAAGTGGTGGCAGCCGCTGAAATCGTAATGCCACGCTCACGCTCTTGCTCCATCGAGTCCATTACCGTCGTACCCTCATGGACTTCACCCATTTTATAGGATTTACCCGTGTAATAGAGAATACGTTCGGTCGTAGTGGTTTTACCGGCATCAATATGAGCCATAATTCCAATATTGCGATAATGTTCAAGCGGCGTAACTCGTGACATCCTAAATACCCAATCTTATTGTATCAAATCTAATTTATTACCAACGATAATGCGAGAATGCTTTATTTGCCTCTGCCATCTTATGCGTATCTTCACGCTTTTTAACGGCAGATCCCTTATTAGCGGAAGCATCCATCAATTCAGCACTTAACCTTTTGGTCATTTCTGTTTCCGAACGCGCCCGGGCGGAGGAAATAATCCAGCGGATGGCCAACGCTTGAGATCGCTGCGCCCGCACTTCAACCGGCACCTGATACGTTGCGCCACCAACCCGTCTTGAACGCACTTCAATTTGAGGAGAAACATTTTCTAAAGCTTGCTTAAAGACTTCCAAGGGATCATTTCCAGATTTTTGATTGATCTCATCAAAAGCCCCATAAACGATTCTCTCCGCAACCGATTTTTTGCCTTCATACATCAGCACATTCATGAATTTTGCCAGAACGGCATCACCGTATTTTGCATCCGGAATAATTTCGCGCTTTTCAGCAGAGTGGCGACGCGACATTAGAGACTCCTTTGTTTAAATAATAAACTATCAATACCCTATTTAGGCTTCTTAGCGCCATATTTGGAACGACCTTGGCGGCGGTCTTTAACACCCTGGGTATCCAAAGATCCACGGATGATATGATAACGCACCCCCGGCAGATCAGGCACACGGCCGCCACGCACTAACACGACCGAGTGTTCTTGCAAATTGTGGCCTTCACCTGGGATATAACCGGTAATTTCATTTCCGTTCGTTAAGCGCACACGGGCGACCTTACGCAAAGCGGAATTGGGCTTTTTTGGCGTTGTCGTGTAAACACGGGTACAAACGCCTCGCTTCTGTGGGCATTCGCCCAAAGCCGGGGCTTTTTCTCTTCTTTTACGTTCCTGACGAGGATTACGAATAAGCTGACTGATCGTTGGCATTCAAAATTTCCTATCACAGACTATATAACAAATAATAACCGCTCTGAAGCTAAAATCTTCGAGCGGCTGACCGAAAGCTAAGAATTTCTTTGAAATTTTTAGCCCAATCTTACGAAGAAACCACGTCTAAGCCTGCTCGCGCCTACAGCTAGTTTCACAATGTTGCTGCATAATATGAACATGTTTTCCTCCCGTCAAGCACGAATCTGCGTTGTCTGCATATTTCCAGCAAGAAAATATTGTACACACTTTTTCTGTCGTTTACCTGATCATGTTTGGTTAACATGCAATTTATTAAAAAGCCCCTGCCTCTCACTTACAGAATGTTACCCGAGATTTGTTCTTGATCCCACATGGCGTAGAAAAAAATCCTTCACTACTGCCATTTGCCATATGTTAGAACATTCTAACATTTTAAAAGTGCAATCTGTTTTTCATAACAGCCAATTCATAAACCACTATTATTCTTTAAAAATGTTGGAAGCCTTTGACCACAATCGGATAATTTTTATTTAGCAGGTCAAACACCTCAATATTCTTTCCTGCCGTTATTTCCCCTATCACATTCAAAAAAATCTGCTCTTGTTGAGCTATTTCTTTAATAAGGGGTAATGTTTCTTTGGGGATGGAAAGTAATAATTCGTAATCATCCCCCCCCGTTAAAACAGTTTCAAGAAGGTCGGGTTTTTGCTGGCATAAGAGGCTGGTAGCTGGAGAAAAAGGGATAAGACTGCTTCTAACGATGGCCCCTACCCTGGAAGTCTTGCAAATATGCTGCAAATCGCCGAGCAATCCGTCCGATATGTCCATCATCGCGTGGACAAGGTTGTTTTGAACTAACTTTCTTCCTAAACTTAAACGCGGCTGAGGGATCCAATATCGCTGTGTTAAAAATTGATAAAAATCTTCCGACTCGAGTGTTAAAGTTTTTTGCAATAGTTTTAGCCCTAACGCTGCATCGCCCAATGTACCCGTCATCAGCAATAAATCGCCTGGTCTGGCGTGCCGTCGTTGCGGCATTTGTATGGCTGATTTCGGCAATTGGCCAATGGCGGTAATCGAAATAGTTAAAGGGCCGGGGGTAGAAACGGTATCCCCGCCCAGCAAGCCAATGCCAAATTCCTGCTGATCTTGGAACAACCCTTTTGCAAAATGATTAATCCATGCCTCCGAAATATTGGAGGGCAAAGCAATCGTCATAAAATAACCAATAGGTTCCGCTCCTTTTGCTGCCAAATCAGAAATATTCACCCGCAAAGCCTTGCGGGCAATGAAAT
>JBGAWJ010000010.1:0-25749 GCA_044227605.1 Alphaproteobacteria bacterium | reverse complement strand
TCAGACTCTGGCGGTCGGGTGCATTGATGATCAGTTCGACCAATTGGTCAATCGCTTTGTTTTTGATACCAATGATATTTTCACTGCCAGGTACGTCCGCACTGCCCGATCCCCAGAAATTGCGCTGCTCATTACCGGGTGATACGGTCTGGCCAAAAGCGCTCATCACCATATCGAAATCAAAATCTTCTACCCTTTTTTGGTATTGGCTGGGGTCAATAGTGCGAACGCTGACACTAATCCCCAATTTTTTCAGATTTTCCACAAACGAGGCCATGACTCTTTCAAAATTTTGATCATGCAACAATATTTCAAAAGCCATTTGTTGGCCAGTTTTTTGGTTGACCATTTTCCCGTTTTGGATCTCAAAGCCAGCTTGCTTCAGCAAATCAAGGGCTTGCCGGGTTTGGTTGCGGATATTGCCGGTGCCATCACTGACCGGCAGGGTAAATTCTTTGGTGAACACGCTACCCGGAATTTGTCCACGCAATGGCTCTAAAATATTCAGTTCTTCAGGCGATGGCAAGCCGGATGATGCCAATTCCGAATTGTTGAAATAACTCCGCGCGCGTTGATATTGCCCCCAAAACAGGGTCTTGTTCATCCATTCAAAATCAAACAGATACGTTAAGGCTTGCCGCACCCGGATGTCTTGGAAAACCGGGCGCCTTATATTGTAAATCAAGCCCTGCACCCCCACGGGAATTTCATGCTGGATGCGCTCTTTAACAATACGCCCATCCTTAACCGCAGGGATATCATAGCCGGTGGCCCATTGCCGGGCGATGTTTTCCTGCCGCCAATCATATTCCCCTGCTTTAAACGCCTCAAACATCACCGTGCTGTCGCGGTAATAACGATAGGTGATACGGTCAAAATTGCCGGATCCTTTCCGGATAGGCAGATTTTGTCCCCAATAATCCTTAACCCGTTCAACTGTCACTGATCGGCCCGGATCGAAAGAGACAATTTTGTAAGGGCCGCTGCCCAAAGGGATATCCAAAGACGGTTTGGTAAAATCGCGGTTTTGCCAATAATGTTTCGGTAAAATCGGCAACTCGCTGATGATTGAGGCCAACTCCGGATTATCACCGTTTTTGAAAACAAAACGCACTTTTCCCTCTGAAACCACCTCGGCGCGCACCACATCGGCATAATAGGTGCGATACAAATTATTGCCTTTTTCCCGCAAAATGTTGAATGAAAACACCACATCCTCCGCGGTGATGGGTTTGCCATCATGCCAGCGGGCTTCAGGGCGCAAATTGAAAACAGCCCATGTGCGGCTTTCAGGCAGTTCAATGCTTGCCGCAATCAACCCATAATCCGTACCTGGCTCATCAGAGCTTCGGGACATTAAAGTTTCGTAAATCAGGGAGCTGACGGCTGTAGGCGTTCCCTTCACGATATAAGGATTAAAGCTGTCAAAAGTTCCTTGCAAGCCCAGGGCCACAGTCCCGCCTTTGGGTGCATTGGGGTTGACATAGTCGAAATTTTTGAAATCAGGCCCGTATTTGGGTTGCCCTTGTATGGTGACCGCATGGGAAGTGGTGGTTTTTTCGCTTTCCTGCCCATGGGACTGAAAAGATATCAAATGAAGCATCCAAACCATGACCCCGCCAACCAATGTCCACTTCATTTTTTTCTTATCTCCCTATCATGAAAATATTGTCCGGTCACTCGCTCTATTTTTTGCACTCTACACCATAATCCCCTGGTCAAACAAGGGTGGAAAATAGGCAAATGGATCGCAACGGATCATCAAGGTTGCCAGGAGGACGATTTGCCTTTATAAAAAATATGTGTCCGGATCTGTCATTGGCAATGATGGGTTAATTTTTCTCATTTTATTATACATCTTATGATCCATCTTTCGCAACTTGCCCTGATATTAGCCCTGGTTTCCGCCGTGCTACATGCAGCTAATAATGCCTTGCTGAAAAAAAGTGCGGAGCGTTTGTTGCTGCGGGCTTGGATCGGGTTGGGATCAGCTTGTATGGTCGTGCCTTTTATTTTTTTTGTTCCCTTCCCCCCTGGTCACATCTGGATTTGGCTGGGATTATCGGGCACCATCCATTTTGTTTATCAAATGCTTTTAATCAATTCCTATAGGTTAGCCGATTTAAGCGTGGTATACCCGGTGGCCCGGGGTATTTCGCCGGTGTTGATTACCATTGGGGCTTTTTTCTTTTTACAAGAAGAAATTACTTGGCAGACAGGCGGTGGGATTAGCTTCATTACCGGCGGCATCCTGCTGCTGGCGGTTGAAAGCACTTTAAAAACTACCGTCAACAGCACTTCCTTGCGGATGGGGGTATTTTTAGCTTTCTTAACGGGGATTGCGATCACTTCCTATACCTTGGTTGATGCCCACGGCATCCGCCTGAGCGATAATTTATGGAGCTATGTGTTATGGTATTTCCTGGTCAGTGAAAATACCTTAATGCTTGCATATTTATTCTATCGTTACCCAAAGAATTTGTTTTCAAAACTATGGCCTCATAAGAAAATCGGTGCGGTGGCTGCGATTTTATCTTTGGGTAGTTACGGATTGGCCATGCTGGCTTTCCGTTTTGGGTATGCTTCCCAAGTTACTGCCCTGCGGGAAACCAGCATTATTTTTGGCACATTCTTAGGGATTTTTGTATTAAAGGAACGCTGTACAATTCCCCGGATACTAGCCTCGATCCTGGTCGTCAGTGGTTGTATCATCACCCGCCTGTAGGCTTTAAATGGGGGATAAGCAACGGCCTTTCTTGTAAAATAAGCCGAAACAACCTACCTATCTTAAATAACGCATCTGGAGAAAAAGCATGGCAAAAATTGAAGTGTACACAACCAATATCTGTCCTTATTGTGACCGCGCCAAACAGCTGTTGCGCAAGCACAATTTAAGCTTTGAAGAGATCAATGTCTCAAGCAATATCTTAAAACGCGAAGAAATGCTGAAACGCAGCAACGGTCGGCAAACCGTTCCCCAGATTTTTATTAATGGCAACCATGTTGGGGGTTGCGATGATTTATATGCCCTTGACCGCGCCGGTAAATTGCTGCCAATGGTTCAAGGGTAAAGTAAATGGCCGAACTATTAAAGGTCGCTTGCATTCAGCTAACCAGCGGGGATGATGTTCAAAAGAATATTGAGGGTGCAGCCGGCTTGATTAGAAAAGCGGCCGAACAAGGGGCACAACTGATCGCAACCCCTGAAAACACCTGTTTAATGGAACATCGCCCGCAAGAGCGGTTGAAAAAAGCATTTGCCGAAGACGCGCATCCCGGCATCCCGGTTTTCCAGCAATTAAGTCAAGAGTTTCATTGTTGGCTGCTAATCGGCTCCCTCACTATTAAAGGCCCCGATAATTTATGCTATAACCGCAGTTATTTATTTGGCCCCCAAGGGAATATTGTGGCAAAATATGATAAAATCCATCTGTTCGATGCCAATTTGCCTGACGGCAAAAATTTTCGGGAATCGCAGGCGTTCCACGCTGGCAACCAACCAGTGGTTGCCCCGACCGATTGGGGTGGCTTGGGGCTTAGTATTTGCTATGATCTGCGTTTTCCTTATCTATATCGTTATTTGAGCCAGCATGGGGCGCAAATTATTGCAGTTCCCTCGGCTTTCATTAAGATTACTGGCGAAGCCCACTGGCATGTGCTGCTACGCGCGCGGGCGATTGAAACCGGCTGTTTTATGATAGCGCCCGGCCAAACCGGGTTTCATTCCGGCGGACGGCAAACCTACGGGCATTCCTTAATTATCGATCCTTGGGGAAAAATTTTAGCGGAAGCTGGCGACCAGCCAGAAATTATTTATGCCAATATTGATTTAAAACAGGTTGCCCAAATTCATCAGCAAATTCCCGCTTGGAATTCCAAGCCAGCTTTCTGATCCTAAGGTTTTTTTACGGCCCTACCTTCGTTCTTTATTGTTTTGACATCCAATTCCCATGCAATCCATGCGGCACACGCCTGGGCAAGGCAATGCTAGCAACCGGCTCCTTTGTTATATCCTGTGCATCTAAAATCATAAAATCACTGTTGTCTTTTTTCTGATTATAGACAAACAACAGGAGATAGCCGTCATCTTCCCCAGTCGGATTAGGCTTTGCTGCAAAACTCGCCTCGCCAATTTCATGATCCTCGCCAAAATCACGGATGGTGGTGATATTATTTTTAATGTCATATTTGATAAAAGCATTAAATTCCCCCTTACCCCTTAGTCTCGTGGGGGCATAAATAAAGCGGTAATCACAGCTATCATACGCATGATTGAAAGTTGGGAATTCAACCTCGTAATCCGTTAAGACCCTCTCTTCTATGGTTTTTTTCGTAAGATCGATGGTCATCCGGTATAATTGGGGGGGTAATTTGGGTTCATTGCTTGCAATGGCAAAACCCAAACGGTTATGCCGGACATAATCCACAAAAATCAGGTTATTTTGTTCAAAAGCATTGACAAAGTGAAACACGAAAAAAGCTTGCGTCTTCAACCAGATGGCTGATTGGCTAGAACCGCCACGCGCCATAATGCCAATCCGCGTTCCTAATTCTTCACGCCAGTCTAACAGATTGCCGCCATTAACAGCGGCTTGAAAATCTAAAACCGCTGGGCAATCGAAAAAGACCAAGTGATTTTTAGTCAGGGCAAAATCATGGATCATGGTACTATGGGGTTTGTCAACCGCCTTCGTTTCCACAAGCAATCCTTTTTTATCAATCCGATGATAGGTAAGAAAAGGTTGGGTTATATTATAGGTGATCAGGTATAATTCCCCGGTATCTGAAGCAAAACGGCCGTGCGGGCCTACCGCTAAGGGTTTAAAGCTATCCGGCTTCCATTCCCCAATTGTATCCAAATTCTCAGCCATTTCATAGGCTGCACCCCCTTCCCACATGGCCAGGTAACGGCCCGCATGACGCATAATGTTGATGAAAGCCCCATTCTTAAAAGGATTATCGTTCGGCCCGATGAATTTGGTGTCAGGTTGGGTCATACGCGCGAGGCCCCCATAGATAGCTTGGCCATGCTGTTGTTCAAGCAATAAACCTTTGGTTTTTACATACCGGTTCCTATAACTTGCCTGTTGGTTTTCTAAATAAATGGCATGCACCATGCCATCGCCATCAAATGGATAGGTGTAAGAAATCGGCTCGAACGCTGGATTGGGGCCATTTCGCATGTAAACACCCTGAAGACCCTCAGGAATTTTTCCGGTAATCGTTAAATTCTTGAAATCACTTTCCTCACGGATGGGTGCATAATTGCCTTGAAGATAGGGATTATTTTTGTTCTGTGATTGGCGTTGTTTTTTCTCAATAAGGGATAGGGACATCATTATTCTCCTAGGGTCTTCCGTGTTTTTTTGCTGTACCAATCGGGAAGTTTGATGGTTATCCAGATACCTAACAGAGTAGTACCATAGCCAAGGATTTGGTGTAATATTTTACCTGATAGATCATCACCAAACGGGACAAATTGCAAAACAGCGGAGACCAGAAAAATGCTGCCCCATATGGCAGTAATCATTTGGTTTACTTTCATAAATCCCGGCTTATTCCATAAGTGCTGGGCCACTTGTTGGCGGGCGTATTGCAGGGTGAATGGCCTGCCAATCAACAAAGAAATCCAGGCAATGGTTGCTAGAATAATGCTAGATAAAAAGGGGGTATGATGGATAACCCAGCTATTTTGCAATATCACATCAAATATAAAAATGAAAATAAGAAAAAAAGCTGTACCCCAACTTAAAATAAAGCCTTTTCTTAAACTTTTCCATTCCAAGGCCAAAAACACGGCACTGGCCACTAAAATGCTTATCAGCATTTCCGCCGCGGTTTTACCAAATAAGGCGCTTAATAAAATCCAGGGTAAAAAACCAAATAGAAGTTGGAATGCCATTTTATGCCCCCCAATTAATTTTTAGGTTGCCCAAGTTTTTTAAGAGTTTGTAAACTGTCTTCACACCAGTTCAATTGCGCTTGGACAATTTGCTTGCCAAACTCGACTGTCATTTGCCAATAAAGCTGATAGGGTGATTTTTCATCCGCCAAACCTTTGGTGATCTTTTTGTAGGTTTCCAAGCGTTTGTTTAATTGCCGTTGGTGTTCTAAAATATGTTTCTGAGTTATCTCTAAGGGCACCATCGATCCAAAAAATAACTTCAATAGCAATTCGTTGCGCGGGATAGTCGGCACCACCTCTTGCACTAACCAATCTTTTAGTTCTTCCAATCCTTTGCTGCTGATCTGATAAACCTTTCGGGTTCTGTTGCCTTGAGATTCAATAGCAAGGCTGGTAATGCATTTTTCTTTTAACAATTCGGCAAGGATCGGGTAAATCTGCCCGTCACTTTCCTGCCAAAAATACTGCGTGCTCCTATACAGCACTTTTTTAATATCATACCCAGACATCGGTTGATGGCTCAGCATACCCAGCAAGGCATAGCGCGTTTTGTTTATTCTTTTCATATCATGAATATATATCTTTTAGATATATCTTGTAAAGATACAAAATTTAAAAATCAATTTTTCAGATTACAACCCAGGAACACATGTTATTTTTCTGGCCACATGTCGTTTGTCAGAGATTTTTGATTGAAAAAAAAGGGTGGCCAAAGCCACCCTTCCTGATCACGGTTAAGACGAGATAGGATAATTACCTTGCCCGTCCCTGCTTCCAGGTTTGCAATAATTTTTCATATTGTACGGTTTCACCTTTTGGCTTCTCATTGGCCAATTTAGGCTTTGGTGCCCCTGGTTGGTCATACCAGTATTTGGCGTCGCGTTCCGGGTTCAGTTTGGGGGCGCATTCTTTCATGCCCGCCCTTTCCAACCGCGACAACACTTGATCCATTTCCCGCGCTAAATTATCCATGGCTTGCTGGGGGGTTTTTTCACCACTGACCGCCGCCGCCACATTTGGCCACCATAATTGGGCCAATTTGGGGTAATCTGGCACATTCGTACCCGTCGGCGTCCAAGCGACGCGCGCGGGGCTGCGGTAAAATTCGACCAATCCACCCAATTTAGGGGCCATATCGGTCATCGCTTGGCTTTGGATATCACTTTCGCGGATGGGGGTTAACCCGACCAAGGTTTTTTTCAAGGAAACCGTTTTGGAAACGCAGAATTGGGCATATAACCAAGCCGCCCGACGGCGTGCCAAAGGGGTGGATTTTAACATGGTCCATGAGCCGCAATCCTGATATCCCAGCTTCATCCCCTCTTCCCAGTAAGGGCCGTGGGGAGATGGTGCCATCCGCCATTTGGGGGTGCCGTCTGCATTGACCACGGGCAACCCTGGTTTGGTTAAGGCCGCGGTAAAGGCTGTATACCAAAATATCTGCTGGGCAATATTACCTTGTCCAGGTACTGGTCCTGCTTCCGAGAAAGTCATCCCAGCCGCTTCCGGTGGCGCATATTTTTTCAGCCAATCAATATATTTGGTTAACGCGTACACAGCCGCTGGCCCATTCACATCACCGCCCCGGGTGACCGATGAACCAGCCGGGCTACATCCCTCAACCCGGATGCCCCATTCATCAACCGGTTTGCCATTGGGAAACCCTTTATCCCCTGCTCCTGCCATGGATAGCCAAGCATCCGTAAAACGCCATCCTAAAGATGGATCTTTTTTACCGTAATCCATATGGCCGTAAACTTTTACCCCATCAATCATCCGCACATCATTGGTAAAGAAATTGGCAATATCCTCATAGGCTGACCAATTCTGCGGCACCCCTAATTCATAACCGTATTTTGTCGCAAATTTATCTTTTAGGTCGGGACGGCTGAACCAATCATGCCGGAACCAATACAAATTGGCAAATTGTTGGTCAGGCAATTGATATAATTTACCGTCAGGGGCGGTCGTAAAGCTTTTCCCTATAAAATCATCCAAATTCAGGGTGGGGATGGTAACATCCTTGCCTTCCCCATTAATGAAATCCGATAACGGCACCGCCTGCCCATAGCGATAATGCGTACCGATCAAATCACTATCATTAATATACATATCGTACACATTGCGGCCTGATTGCATCTGCGTTTGCAGTTTTTCAATCACATCGCCTTCTTGGATTAAATCATGGTTAACCTTAAGGCCGGTAATCTCGGTAAACGCCTTGGCTAAGGTTTTGGATTCGTACACATGGGTGTCAATCGTTTCGGAAACCACATTGATTTCCATCCCCGCAAATTGTTTGGCCGCATTAATAAAAAAGTTCATTTCTTGCATTTGCTGGTCTTTGGTAATGGTGCTTGGCTGAAATTCGGCATTAATCCATTTTTCTGCCGCCTTAACATCAGCAACCCCGCTTCTCGGCCATAACCCTAACGCGCCCACTGCTGCTAATCCCGAAGTGGCTAATAACACCTTGCGCCGGGATAGCTGCGTTGATATAAGATGATTATTTGGCATCAATATATATCTCCCTGTTTTCATTTTTATGATGGATTGATTTACTTTTTACCGCCTGGTAACTGTTTATATCTTTGATATATTCAGCCCCAGCGCAGCATAACAGCAACGATCATAGCGCACAAAATTGTAAACCACCAGAGGGGAATTTCTATAACCCAAGATAATACAGAAATCGTAACAATCCCTGAGAAAAAAACTATCCACACCAAATGCAGATAAGCACTCACCAATAATCCCATAAATAAGCGTTCACCACGGGTCGTGGTAAAGCCTAAAAAACCACGCCTAGCGCTTGTGGGGCGAATGATTTCTGCCACCAACATGAAGAGTAAAAGGGCAGCAATGGCCATAAAAAAAACAGCGGTGGGCACCGTCCAAACCATCCAGTCCAACATGGTTATACCCTCCCCAAGGCAAAACCTTTGGCAATATAATGCCTAACAAACCAAATAATCAAAACCCCCGGGACAATCGTCAAGGTGCCAGCGGCGGCCAAGAGCGCCCAATCCATTCCTGCCGCACTGACTGTTCGGGTCATAATAGCAACAATTGGCTTCGCTTGAATAGTGGTTAGGGTACGGGCAATCAGCAATTCAACCCAACTAAACATAAAACAAAAAAAAGCGGTAACCCCTATGCCAGAACGAATGGTAGGAATAAAAATTCTTACAAAAAATTTAGGAAATTTATAGCCATCCAGATACGCCATTTCATCAATCTCGCGGGAAACGCCTGACATAAACCCTTCTAAAATCCACACGGCTAAAGGCACGTTAAATAATAAATGTGCCAAGGCAACCGCCCAGGTTGTATCGAATAAACCGACGCTTGAATATAGGTTCAGCAACGGCAACGCAAAAACTGCTGCTGGTGCCATTCGGTTGGTCAGCAGCCAAAAGAATAAATGTTTATCGCCCAAGAACCGGTACCGCGAGAAGGCATAGGCCGCTGGCAACGCAATCATAATGGATAAAACCATATTAATGGCCACGTAGGAAAAGGAATTAATATAACCGTTATACCAAGAGGGATCGGTAAAAATAGTGGTATAATTTTCCAAGGTAAAATTTACGGGCCAAAGGGTAAAGCCCCCTAAGATCTCTTCGTTGGTTTTAAATGACATCACCACCATCCAATAGATGGGCAGTAAGATAAATAAAAAATAAACTGATAGAGGGATAAACCGCCGAACCATTTATTCTTTTCCCTTGGTTAAATTTTGGACGGTGGTGTAAAACACATAACAGAACAGCAAAATAATCAAGAAATAAATCAACGAGAAGGCACCCGCATTCCCTAAATCAAACTGACCCAGGCCAATATTCACTAAATATTGGCTCAGGAAAGTCGTGCTGCTGCCAGGCCCGCCACCCGTCAAAACAAAAGGCTCGGTATAGACCATGAAACTATCCATAAAGCGCAATAAAACGGCAATGGATAATACGCCACTTAATTTGGGTAATTGAATATAGCGAAAAACCGCTAAGCGGGACGCACCGTCAATGGCTGCCGCCTGGTAATAGGCATCAGGTATAGCGCGCAACCCCGCATAGCATAATAAAACAACTAATGATGTCCAATGCCAAATATCCATCACCAGTACGGTAACCCAAGCATCGGTGGGATCTAAGGTATAATTATAAGGGATCCCTAAATGATTGATGATGCTGCCCCCCAAACCGATATCACCCCGGGCAAAAATCTGCCAGATCGTCCCCACCACATTCCAAGGAATAAGCAGCGTGATGGCTAACAAAACCAAACATAGGGAGACCGCCCACCCACGCACCGGTAGAATTAAAGCAACCATTAACCCTAAAGGGATTTCTATCAACAATACTGAAAAAGAGAAGATCAGCTGGCGAAAAAAGGCCGCATGCAATTCAGGGCTATTCAATACCGCATGATACCATTCCGTTCCCACATATAAGCGTCGATCCGGGCCTAAAATATCTTGGACGGAATAATTGACGACCGTCATTAGTGGAATAATAGCACTGAATGCCACGGTCAAAAAAACCGGTAGGACCAGAAACCATGCTTGATTGTTTTGTTTTTTTTGCAATTTTTTATTCCTGGGGGCCAGTGGAGGGTAGCCATTTGCCGTCGACGAACACCCGTATATGGGGGGGAGGAAAAAAGGCCCAAAGCATTTGACCGGGTTTAACCGAAAAGATACTGCTATCGCGCGTTTTTGCAACCACATCACTTTTGCCAATTTGCCCTCTAATGAGGGCGAAATGCCCCATTTGGCTAACTTCCATAACTTCCATAGCAAAAGCCTGGGCTAGGGGTTTTAAGGAAAGTTCAATAAATTCCGGGCGTATACCCAGTTTTGTCAATATTGAACCCCGGTCATCAGTCGGGATCTTTTCCAGTAACTCCGGAGGTAAGGGTAGATTTTGCCCTGCCATCCTTGCTTGTTTTTCCTGTCCTAAGGATTGCTCAACAGTAAAAGCTATATAATTCATACCAGGGCTACCAATAAAATGACCCACAAAAATTTCTTTCGGGTTTTCAAACAATTCTTGGGGGCTGGCTATTTGGATCACCCGTCCCTTCTCCATCACGATTACCTGCTGGGCCAATGACAAGGCTTCATTCTGATCGTGGGTAACATAAATAAACGTCAACTGGTATTGCTGCTGGATTGTTTTTAATTGCTGACGCAATTCCCATTTCAATTGTTGGTCAATAACCGTCAACGGCTCGTCAAATAGGATAGCACCCACATCCCGGCGGATGATGCCACGTCCAAGCGATATTTTCTGTTTGACATCAGCTGATAAGGATTTAGCTGTCTGTTGCAGATATGATCCTAATCCTAAAATATCGGCAATTTCATGGACGCGCGCTTTGGTTTGATCTTCTGGAATATGGCGATTCCGCAAGGGAAAAGCCAAATTTGCAAACACTGTCATCGTATCATAAACCACCGGAAACTGAAAAACCTGCGCTATATTCCTTTTTTTAATGGGCCATCTGGTAACATCCTGCTGGTCTATAAAAATCTTGCCTTCACTGGGCGTCAGCAAGCCAGAGATAATATTTAAAAGGGTCGTTTTCCCACAGCCAGAAGGCCCCAATAAAGCGTAAGTATGACCGTGCTCTAACCGGAGGCTTAACGGTTGTAACGCATACACACCCAAGGATGCACCTGCCCTGCTTTTCATCCGGTGCGGGTAACGATGGGCGATCTTTTCTAAAATGATGGAAGCCATAATTCCCTGCTATGAAAGCGTTAATCTTTTGCCCTGATTATCAAAAACAAAGACCTTTTTTAAAGAAAACTGAATATGTAATTCCTGGTTCGTTTGATAATTTTTTACCCCTTGTTGTCGCATACCCAAGGTAAATCCCTGATATTTGAGATGAAGCAACGTTTCTGAACCATTAATTTCAGAAGACAGCACGGTGGTTGTTAAAACAATATTGGAAGACACAGAAGGGATCAAGTTTGATACTGGGTGCAAATCATCCGCCATGATACCTAATTGATAGGCAGCTTCGGCCATACCAGGCCATGGTAACGTAATGGGATAAGTTTCTGTGCCTATTGTCAAGGAGGCAGGTTGACCCGATTGCCAATGGGCAGGCAGAATATTTATCGGTGGACTGCTGAAAATCCTGGCCGATTCAATCGTTGCCGGATGATCATAGATATGCCTGGTCACACCTGTTTGCAATAAACGGCCTTGGTTAAGGATGGCTATTTGCCCACCCATTGCTAAGGCTTCTTCGGGTTCGGTTGAGGTGTAAATGACCGTGGCTTGGCTTTTTTTAAATAAACCGCGAAATTCTTGCCGCAAGGCTTCGCGCAATTTGTAATCCAAATTAACCAATGGTTCATCGAGCAGCAGCAGTTTCGCAGATTTTGCCAAAGCCCTGGCAATGGCAGTTCGCTGCTGCTGCCCCCCTGAAAGCTGGTGCGGCAAACGTTTTAAAAAAGGTTGTAACCCCAATAACTCAGCAATCTCTGTAACTTTTTCATGAATTTGCTGCTGGCTGTTGCCTTTGCGTTGCCGCAAAGGTGAGGCGATATTATCATAAACCGTTAGGGACGGATAATTAACGAATTGTTGATACACTAAGGCTACATCCCGGGCTTGCAACCTTTTTCTAACACCCAGTTGGTCTTCCCATTCGATACTGCCAGCACTTGGTTTTTCTAACCCTGCCAACAAACGTAATAAAGACGTTTTGCCAGCACCAGTCGGCCCCAAAACAACGGTTAGCGATCCGGTTGGCACCTCTAAAGATATCCCGTGTAAAATTTTCTGGGATCCAACCTGATATCCCAGGTCGTTTAGGATCAGCATTACCCGGCCACCTTTTCTTTGACAAGTTTTTGTTTAGTAGCCGTTCGATCCAGATATCCCTGCAATTGTTGGGAAGCTGTTTTGGGTAAATGCAACCCTAATTTGCTGCGTCGCCATAAAATATCTTCCGCCGTGACCGCCCATTCATATCGCTGTACATATTCAATCTCACGGCTGTATAAATCCGGTACAATTTCTGCCCCTAAATCTTCTAATCCTTGGGCCCTATCAAGCAAAACATGAATTTTAGTACCATAAGCCCGGGCGTACCGATATAATAGTTTTTCCGGTACCCAAGAGTATTGTTTTGTCAATCCTTGTAAAAACTGCTGAAAATCAGCCATGGGGATATCCCCACCGGGCAACGGGGCTTTGGCTGTCCAGGGTTTGCCTAAATGGGGGAAAAAAGGTTGTATTTTTTGCATTACATGTTCAGCTAAACGCCGATACGTGGTAATCTTGCCCCCATAAATCGATAAAACCGGCGCGCCTAAATCCTGGTTGACCTGCAAGACATAGTCCCGCGTGACTGCTGAGGCATTGGCCCTAGCGTCATCATAAAGGGGCCTGACACCGGCGTAGCTCCACACCACATCGCCCGCGCTTATTTTCCGGCTGAAATATTGGTTGGCTGCTTGACAAAGATAGGTGGTTTCATCATCGGAAATCCGCACGTCTTTTAATATTTCAGGATCAACCGTTAAATCGGTCGTGCCTATCAAGGTGAAATCTTGTTCATAAGGGATAACAAAGATGACCCGGCGGTCAGTATTTTGTAAAATATAAGCTTGTTCGCCATCATATAATTTAGGCACCACTATATGGCTGCCTTTAACTAAGCGTAAACGATGTTTAGGATTGATGTGAGCGGCTTGGCGGATAAATTGGTCAACCCAGGGACCCGCCGCATTAATCAGCATTTTTCCCCTTACCTGGTATGATTGGGCGGTTTGCTGATCAACCAGCCCAACCAACCATTGCCCGTTTTGAACATGGGCGGTATTACACCGAAGGCGGGTTAAAATCCGGGCACCCTTTTCTGCCGCACCCATAGCATTTAACACCACCAAACGGGAATCCTGCACCCAACAATCGGAATAGACAAAACCCTGATGGATGCCAGGGGCCAATGGCTGCCCACACATATGGCGATCTAACCTTATACCGTTTGATCCTGGCAAACGCTGGCGCCCCCCCAAATGGTCATATAGAAATAATCCCAAACGGATCATCCAGGCTGGCCGCAGTAATTTATTATGTGGCATGACAAAACGGAGCGGCCAGATAATATGGGCGGCATTTTTCAAAAGCACTTCCCGCTCTTGTAAAGATTCCCGCACCAAGCGGAATTCATAATATTCCAAATAACGCAATCCGCCGTGAATAAGCTTGCTGCTGGCAGAGGAAGTGGCTTGAGCCAGATCCGCTTGCTCAACCAGTAATACTTTCAACCCCCGTCCCGCCGCATCCCTGGCAATGCCAGTACCATTAATGCCACCGCCAATCACCACCAAATCATAAAGGGGGTGACCAGATAATTCTTGGTCTAATGCTATCTGTTCCATATCTCCATCAACATCTCAAATAAATATTTTTTCAACCACTTTCCAATTTAGGCCGACACTTAAGGAAAAACAATAGTCCTTTTTTAATAGGGGCCAGCTTCAGAAACCGCGTGATGTGTTTTTTGATTTCATCAACTTTTTTCATCCCACATTTGACAAAACCCTATTAAATCCCTATATTCCCTGTCTTCAATATAGGATATATATAGGTATTATGTGGTATTTAGATATTATTTTTCTCTCCGCAACATCTGCTGTTTTCTTAGGGCTTTATTTATACAGCCTTTTTTGTTCGCGCATTTAAAGGGTTATTATTGTGCTTGACCTGATTATAGGCAGTGGGTTGGTTATTATTATTTTTATCTACATGCTCATCACCTTGCTTTGGCCAGAAAAATTTTAACCGGAACCCGCCTTCATTATGACAATTGCTGATTTATTTCAATTTTTATTATATGCCGCCACCGTCATTGTTTTGGTTAAACCGCTGGGATGGTATATAACCAAAGTCTTTAATGGGGAACCTTTTTTCCTGCGCCGTCCTGTTGAAAAAATGGAGTTTTTGTTGTACCGTGCGGCAGGTGTTAAAACAACGGTTGAGCAACATTGGATCCGCTATGCGGGCAGTTTTTTACTATTCCATTTTATTGGGTTTCTATTCCTTTATACCATTCTGCGTTTGCAAGCATACTTGCCCCTTAATCCTTCTAAGCTGCCAAATGTTCCCGCTGATTTATCCCTAAACACCGCCATCAGTTTTTTAACCAATACCAATTGGCAGAATTATGCCGGGGAAAAAACCTTATCTTATTTCTCCCAAATGGTCGGTCTAACAGTACAAAACTTTTTTTCTGCTGCCAGCGGCATCGCTGTTGCGGTTGCGCTAATCCGCGGGTTTAGCCGCCAAGAACGCCAGACAATTGGCAATTTCTGGGTTGATATGACCCGGGCAATTTTGTACATTCTTTTACCCCTATCTGCGATTTTTGCTATTTTCCTAATCTGGCAAGGGGTGCCACAGAATTTCTCGGCAAATATAGAAATAAGTACGCTTGAGCACCAAACCCAAATTATTCCCCAAGGGCCCGTTGCTTCGCAAGAAGCCATTAAAATTGTCGGCACGAATGGCGGTGGCTTTTTTAACGCCAATTCCGCCCATCCTTATGAAAACCCTACCCCCCTGACCAATTTTTTCCAAATGGTTATGATGGTGGTGATTGGTGCAGCTTTAACCAATGTTTTTGGCCGCATGATAGGAGATCAACGGCAGGGTTGGGCGATCTTTACAGCCATGGGGATTCTATTGGTCATGGGGATGGCTGCGATTTATTATTTTGAAAACCAGCCCAATCCTTTATTAACCAAAGCTTTAAATGAGTTAAATATCGCGACGGAAGGCTATAATATGGAGGGGAAAGAAGTCCGTTTCGGTCTTTTTAACTCCTCGCTTTTTGCAGCCCTAACCACCGCCACTTCAACCGGGGCCGTCAATTCCCTCCATAGCAGTTTTATGCCCTTAAGCGGAGGATTAATGATCCTCAATATGGTTTTGGGGGAAATCATGATCGGCGGGGCCGGATCAGGGCTATATGGGATGCTACTTTTCGTTATCCTGACCTCTTTTATCGCGGGGTTAATGGTCGGTCGAACACCGGAATATAATGGTAATAAGTTACAATCCCGTGAAATCAAAATGGCGATGCTCGCAACTTTTATAACCCCCTTAATTATTCTTGGTTTGACCAGTATTGCAGCCAATGATCCGATCCCCGTGAGCAGCGTTACCAATCCAGGCCCCCATGGTTTTAGTGAAATTTTATATCTCTATACATCCAGTGCTGCTAATAACGGCAGCGCTTTTGCAGGCATTAACGGCAATACCCTGTTCTATAACATCACCGGGGCCATCGCGATGTTGTTGGGACGACTGATGGTGGTGATTCCGGTACTTGCCATTGCAGGCTCCCTGGCATCTAAAAGATTTAGCCCCATCACCAACGGCAGTTTGCCAACCCATAATTTAACTTTTATCATCCTGCTAATTGCTGTCATCCTTATTTTTGGTATTTTGACTTTTTTGCCTGTCCTAGCCTTAGGCCCTTTGGCAGAGCATTTATCCTTGATAAAGGGGCTATCATGACCCTCTTGCAAATTCAGGGTCTACTATCATGACAGATATGTTGACTCCGAAGCGTTCGCAAAAAATGAACGGGGCTTTATGCCGGGAAACATTGGTGCAAACCTTTGTCAAACTTAATCCTGCCCAAGCAATCAAAAGCCCCATTATGTGGGTGATGGAATTAACCGCGATCGGCGCTACGATTCTATTTTTGTACAATTTGTATGCCGGAAGATCGGATGTTATGTTCGAATTACAGCTGGTTATTTGGTTGTGGCTCACCGTTTTATTCGGCTTTTTTGCTGAAGCGTTAGCGGAAGGCCGGGGCAAGGCTCAAGCCAATTCCCTGCGGGCCAGCCAGAAAACCAATGTTGCTAAAAAACTGGATAGCATCACTTCCACCCAAGTGCGAAAAATCGCTGCGGCTGATCTGAAAGCAGGGGATATCGTATTCGTCGAAGCAGGTGACTTGATTCCGGGAGATGGCGAAGTGATTGAGGGCATCGCCTCCGTTGACGAATCAGCCATCACCGGAGAATCCGCCCCTGTTATCCGGGAAAGCGGCGGTGATCGTTCCGCCGTGACGGGTGGCACTAAAGTTATTTCTGATCATATTAAAGTGAAAATTACCCAGGATGCTGGCCATAGCTTCCTCGACCGCATGATTAAATTGGTGGAAGGTGCTAAACGCCAAAAAACCCCCAATGAAATTGCCCTTAATATTTTATTATCCGGCATGACACTGATCCTGCTTTTTACAACAGCAACGATCCCCGCTTTTGTCAGTTATGCCGGGGGGCAGAGTTCAATGATCCTATTATTGGCCTTATTTATCATGTTGATCCCAACCACCATCGGGGGCTTACTCTCAGCTATTGGCATTTCCGGCATGGATCGCCTGATCCGTTTTAATGTCTTGGCAACCTCTGGACGGGCGGTTGAAGCCGCGGGGGATGTTAACACCTTATTGCTGGATAAAACGGGCACCATCACCTTGGGCAATAGGCTAGCCCACGAATTTTTTGCCCTATCCCCCGCTTCCTTACAAGATTTGGCGGAAGCCGCCCAGTTAGCTTCTTTAAGCGATGAAACACCTGAAGGCCGTTCAATTGTTATTTTGGCAAAAGAGAAATACGGCTTACGCGGCAAAAATTTATTTAAACAACCGCCACATTTTATCCCCTTCACCGCCCAAACCCGAATGAGCGGGGTTGATGTCGATGGACATGTCATCCGCAAAGGGGCGGTGGATGCAGTCATTGAATTCGTTAAACAAAAGTCCCAAGAAATACGCTTTCAAATTCCGCTTGAATTAATCCAAATTACCGAAAAAATTGCCAGACAAGGGGGAACCCCGCTAGCAGTAGCCAAGGATAACCAATTTTTGGGAGTTATCCACCTGAAAGATGTAATTAAAGGAGGGATCAAGGAACGTTTTGCTGAACTTCGCCGGATGGGGATCCGTACCATCATGATCACCGGTGATAATGCCCTAACAGCTGCGGCCATTGCTGCGGAAGCCGGGGTTGATGATTTTCTGGCCCAAGCGACGCCAGAGGCAAAGTTAAGATTGATCCGCACAGAACAAGCCAAGGGAAAATTAGTGGCCATGTGTGGGGACGGCACGAACGATGCCCCTGCTTTGGCCCAAGCGGATGTGGGGGTTGCCATGCAAACCGGCACACAGGCAGCGCGGGAAGCAGGCAATATGATTGATTTGGATAGCAATCCTACCAAACTAATTGAAATTGTCCGTATTGGCAAACAGCTCTTGATGACCCGTGGTTCTTTAACGACTTTTTCCATCTCTAATGATATCGCTAAATATTTTGTCGTGATCCCTGCTTTATTTGCCGATCTTTACCCGCCTTTGGAAACCTTAAATATCATGGGGTTGGGCAATCAAGAAAGCGCGATGTTATCGGCTATCATTTTTAACGCACTGATCCTGATAGCCCTTGTCCCCTTGGCTTTAAAAGGGGTAAAATACGTTAATAAAGGGGCGTTGTACGCCTTAAAACGAAATATTTTAATTTATGGTTTAGGGGGGGTTATTGCCCCCTTTATTGCCATTAAAGTCATCGATGTGATCATTAATTTCCTTGGTCTTGTTTAGGTGTTTTGTGTTGAATATCCTACGCCCGGTTTTCATCTTGTTTTTTGGTTTGACCTTTTTAACGGGGATTGTCTATCCCTTCTTGATCACTGAACTGGGAAACCTTGCTTTTCCTGATCAAGCGCAAGGGAGTTTTGTCCTATCCCCGACCGGCAAAATTCAAGGCTCATCCCTCATTGGCCAAAATTTCCAACGGGATTACTATTTCCATAACCGTCCTTCGGCTGCAGGGCAAGGCTATGATGCCATGAGTTCGGGAGGCAGGAACCTAAGCCCCGCTAATCCTTTGTTGGTTGCAGATATCGCCGAAAAAGCCGTATCTTATCAAGGCGAGCAAAAACCTATCCCCATAGATTTGATTACGTTTTCCGCAAGCGGCCTTGATCCTCATATAAGCCCCGAAGCAGCCCGGTTGCAGATTCGCCGTATTGCCAATGTACGGGCAATAACTGAGAGGGATCTTGAGAATTTGGTGGCCCAGCATATCGATGGCAGGACCCTATTTATTTTAGGTGATCCGCGGGTCAATGTGCTAGTATTGAACACTCAGCTAGATCTTTTATTTCCCTATAACCCATAAAAGTTGTACCGATGAACAGCTATACCCGTCCTGACGCCTTGCTTGAAGAAGCCAACCGTGAAAAACGCGGTAAACTGAAAATATTCTTAGGGGCCGCTCCAGGGGTTGGTAAAACCTATGAGATGCTGCAAAATGCCCAAAACCAAAAAAAGCAAGGGATAGATGTTGTTGTAGGTTTAGTTGAAACCCATGGTAGGCGTGAAACAGAAGCACTGATCTCGGGCTTAGAAATTGTCCCCCGGCAACGCTTGGTTTATAAAGGCCGTCTACTCGAAGAAATGGATTTGGACGCCATTTTAAAACGTGCCCCCCAATTGGTGTTGGTTGATGAATTTGCCCATACCAATGCCGCCGATAGTCGTCATCCAAAGCGCTATATGGATGTTGAAGAAATACTAGCCGCCGGTATTAATGTCTATACGACTCTCAATATCCAACATTTGGAAAGTTTGAATGATGTAGTGGCCCAAATCACCAATGTCCGGGTGCGCGAAACAATCCCTGATCGCCTGATCGATCAAGCTGACGAAATCGAATTGATTGACCTAACCCCCCAGGATCTTATCAAAAGGGTCCAGGAGGGCAAAGTGTATGTGGGTGATCAAGCCCAAAGGGCTTTACAAAATTATTTTACGGAAGGCAACCTAACGGCCTTGCGGGAACTGGCTTTGCGGCAAACCGCCCAACATGTTGATGATGACATGGTGCAATATATGCAAAGCCATTCAATTTCAGGTCCTTGGGCTGCCGGTGAAAGAATCCTGGTATGCGTCAATGAAAATCCCAGCTCCTACGACTTGATCCGCTATGCCCGGCGGACAGCCGATAAAATCCAGGCCAAATGGGTGGCGGTTTATATTGAATCAACCAGGCATCACACTTTATCTGCAGAAGCGCGCGACCGTGTTGCAGGGGCCCTTAGGCTCGCCGAACAGTTAGGGGGAGATACCGTTATCATACCAGGCCGACAAATTGCCGCGGATCTATTAGCTTATGCCCGGGAACATAATATCACCCAGATTATTTTGGGAAAATCACCCCGCTCAAAATGGTTTGAAATGGTTCATGGATCAATTGTCCGTGACCTAGTCCGCCATTCGGGTAAAATTGGTATCCATGTGATTGCAGCCCAAGATGAGTCTTTAGGCAAATCCTCAACCACTTCCCTAAAAGCTGATTTTGGCAGCCTTTTCAGCTATATTGCGGCCACGGGGTTGGTGGGGTTGGCTTTAATGCTGGGTTGGTTATTGAATTCTACTGGTCAAGGCAGGGATTTGGCTATATTTTTCCTGGCCGCCGTTTTTTTGATTTCGACAAAGTTTGGTTTAGCGCCCGCCTTATACGCTTCTTTATTAAGCGCGCTGGCCTATAACTACTTTCTAACACCGCCCTTTTATACTTTGACCATTGCCGAGCCCGTTAATTTTATTACTTTTGGCCTATTATTGCTGGTATCCATCTTGGCTAGTAAATTGAACGTTCGATTACGCAACCAAGCAACCAGCGCCCAACAACGCGCCAAAACCACTACCGCTTTATATAATTTCAGCCGCCGGATCGCAGCCATCGGGGATGTCGATAACCTTTTAAATGTTGTCAGCCAACAAATTGCAGAAATGTTGCAACTACAGGTGGTTTTATTGCAACCAGAGGGAGACAAGCTGCTGGTAAAAGCTGGATACCCCTTACAAGAAATCTTAGATGATTCCGATTATGCCGCCGCAAAATGGGCATGGGACCATGATACTATGACTGGGCCTGGAACGGATACATTGCCGGGTGCCAAAAGGCTTTTTATCCCTTTAAAAACTGAGCGTGATCAAGTAGGCCTTTTGGGATTATACCGTGATCAAGAAGATTTCACGCTTTCTTCAGACGAAAAAAGGCTTTTAGACGCCCTAGCAGACCAAACAGCCGTGGCAATTGAGCGGGTGCATTTAGCAGAGGATATTGATCAGGCCAAGATTATTTCAGAAACCGGACGCTTCCGTTCCTTATTCCTTGCTTGGATTACCCAAGATTTGGACCCTTTTTTGCAACAATTGATCCAACAAATCCAAGATCTTTCCTTAGATCATTCTTTACCGGAATATGTCAACATTCATCAAAATGTGCGGAATATTGACCGTTTTGTTCATAATCTCAGGTTCCTCAGCGACTATGAACAAAAGAAAATCGGGTTGGAGAAAAAAGAAATTTCGATTTCTGAGATTGATCTTTTCATCAGCCAATCCCTTGAGCAATATATGCCAGGCAATGAAATTCATTGGGATCGGGATGATTTTGATACCTCAAGGCTGGTAGCGATTGACGAAACCCTGTTCAAAAGGGCCATGATCAACCTTTTAGAAACCAGCCGATCTTACGGCTATTTTCTAAAAGTTCATATTTCCTTCAAAAAAGGCTTTGTCTGTTGGGTGATGCAAACCGATTCATCGCCCAGTCACTTAGCTTTATCTAACAATAATTTGGCAATTTCCGTGGCTCGAATCATTGTTGAACTTCATCAAGGTTCCCTGCTGATTAACCAAAGCCCCTTTTCCATTGAGCTACAATTACCCCTACTCATCGAACAATAGGTATCAAATAACCCCATGATATTTGACATAGGCCAATAAAGTTCTTGAGAACTTACCCGGAAAGACCCGCCAGGGTGTAAAATTCTTTTCTTTTTTCAAGATCAGTTTTAAAAAGCCCCAACATCTGGGAGGTAACCATTTTAACGCCAGTCTTGTGCACCCCCCTAGTGGTCATACAGGCATGATCCGATTCAATCACCACCGCAACCCCTCTTGGTTGCAAGGCGTTTTGAAGGGTTTGGGCAATTTGTACCGTTAATTTTTCTTGGATTTGTAATCTTTTAGCGAACACATCCACTAATCGTGCCAATTTACTGATCCCTACCACTTTGGTGGATGGCAGGTAGGCCAGATGAACCTTCCCAATAATTGGCACCAGATGATGTTCGCAATGCGATTCCACCCGGATATCCCGCAACAAGATAATTTCGTCATACCCCTCCACTTCATCGAAAGTACGGGAAAGGATTTTCTGGGGATCTTGGCCATAGCCGGAAAAAAATTCCTCGTAAGCCCTTACCACCCGTTTTGGGGTTTCGAGTAACCCTTCGCGCTCCGGGTCATCACCCGCCCAACGAATCAAAGTCCGCACCGCCGCTTCCGCATCCATTCGGCTGGGACGATGATCATCAACCGTGATAGGATTCTGAATTGTTTTCTCTGGTTTTGTTTGGTCGGTAGGCCGGTTGCGAAAATTCATTATTTAACCCTTTTCATCATTTCTTTTGAGCGCAAGCTTTTAGTGAGTGTATATAGGGTATATTTATCAATCCACAATCCATCCTATAAAAACTTACCTGCCGACAGGGCAAACCACAAAAATTCAGCATTCCTTAGGAAAAGCCTAATATTTGAGAAACCTCGACAGACTTTTAAGAATTATCGTCGACATACACTTCCCCAACAACTCCAGTTTTGGAACTGGAGCGGGCGAAGGGATTTGAACCCTCGACCCCAACCTTGGCAAGGTTGTGCTCTACCCCTGAGCTACGCCCGCGTGAACAAGTGTCATTGCTACTTACCCAAAACATGTAAAGGCTTTTTTAGAGAAGATCAAGAAAAAATAATATCCCGCGGTTTTTTCCTATAATCCTAATATCCAGGCCCAAATTTCAACAAAGATTGTCCAAAAGAAATAGACAATGCCCGCATTGATTAAAATCCCTAAAATAACCCCCACCAACGCTGATAACCCATCATGCTCCAGCAAAGCCACCGACATAATAAATAAGGGAAAAGCCAGGATCATGCCAGTGAAGGGCAGTGGTAACGCCAGGAAAATAGCCAACAACAAAATCACCCACGCCATCAGAATGCGAAATAGAAAAGAGGTGAAAATCCCCCATCTAGGCTTTAAGATCCTTTCCGCACGATTAAGCAACGGCAAAGAATATTTGATAACTTTGGCAAAATCAGATCTAGCCAGTGATCTTTTAAGTAATATACTGGGCAGCCATGGCCGTTTTGCCCCCACCATAATTTGTAAGGCCAAGACGCCAATAGGTATGCCCAAAACCGCCGACATGCCTGGTAAAAATATAGGGGTTAAATTTGGTAAAGTTAAAACAAGAATTAAAATACCAAAACCCCGCTCCCCCAAAATTGTCAAAAGATCTTTTAAGGAAATCCTTTCACGCTGATCATCTTCGGCAAGCGCTGTTAATATTTCGGAAACACGTTGTTTATCTTGAATATCCATTTTTACCAAAAACCGATCATAAGGATAAATTGGGAAAGGTCATACCCACAAGCTATAATCTTTTTTTGAGTACTTGCAAAGATTTTATATGATTGAATATCTTGAACTGATCTTTTATCATGGATCCTTAGTCATTAACCAATTCATAGAAGATAAGGGATTAGTCCTTTCAATCATCATGGTAGAAACTTCTGACCTTTCTCGTATCAGCCACCGATTGCTGGTTCAGCTTCTGCAACGATTGCAAATTGACCTAAAGATTTACTATCACCCTCCACTACCAACCGTTGCGGCGGCTAAGGAACATCGTGGCATAATTGAAGGCTTACATCTCAAAAATCTGTTTTTACGGGACAATAAAGAAAAAATGTGGTTGCTAGTGGCTCCCGAGGATCAGACAATTGATTTAAAAGAGCTTGAAAAAAAATTGGGTTGTGGCCGTTTATCTTTCGGCAGTGCAGAGCGTTTGCAGAAATATTTAGCTGTGATGCCCGGCTCTGTAAGCCCGCTGGCGGTGATTAATGATCCGGAATGTCACGTCCAAGCCATTTTTGATGAGCAGTTATTGGATCATCCGGTGGTCACCTGTCACCCCCTACAGAATGACATTACCCTATCACTACCTATTGAAGGGTTATTAAAATTTATGGAAGCTGTGCATCACCCGCCTAGGTTTCTTAAATAAAATAAAAAAAATGACATCGCCCCTTTTTGAACTACCCTTCGCCATCTATTTTTATATCATCTGCAAAAATACTTTCTTTTAATAATTCATAAGAGATAAATCATGGAACAACTGATCGGCTTAAAGAAAAATACCCCTGCTCAACAACCCGCCTCAGGACAGGTTTTAATTAAAGATAGCGACACCAAGAATTTTTTGGCAGATGTTATAGAACCTTCGCAGCAAACACCAATTATTGTGGATTTCTGGGCAAGTTGGTGTGGACCTTGTAAACAATTGGGGCCGATTTTAGAAAAAGTTGTCCGCGAATCTAAGGGGCTGGTGCGATTGGTTAAAATTGACGTTGACCGCAATCAGGATTTAGCGGCCCAGTTGCAAATTCAGTCTATCCCGATGGTATATGCTTTTTATAAAGGCCAACCTGTTGATGGATTTATGGGAAATGTGCAGGAAAGCCAAGTCCGGACTTTTATCGAAAATTTAAAAAAATTAGCTGGTGCCAATAAACCGGCAACTGCAACCACGGTTGAGGCCTCGTTAACGGAGGCACATCATTTGTTGCAGCAACAACATTTTGGCACCGCAGCAGCCATTTATAGCAAAATTTTACAACAACAACCCCATCATTTAACAGCAGCCAATGGGTTGGTCAAAAGTTATTTAGGGTTACAAAAACTGGCTGACGCTAAAAAAGTATTGGATCAATTGCCGCCGGAAAAATCTTCTGACCCTTTGGTTAAAAATGCAAAAACAGCGATTGAATTTACTGAATCCTTCAAAAACATTGGCCGCACGAAAGATTTAGAGGCCCGATTGTCTGGAACCCCTAAAGACCTGCAATATCAATTTGATTTAGCCATGGCTTACTTCCGTGATCAAAATCCGGGGGCAGCCATTGAACAGCTTTTAGGGCTTATTCGGCAAAACCGTACCTGGAACGATGGGCAAGCGCATCAACAATTGCTGAAGGCTTTTGACGTTTTGGGTGCTTCACATCCCTGTACCTTAGACGGAAGGCGGAAATTATCCTCCCTATTATTTTCATAAATGACTTCGGGCAATATTTTTGATCCATTTTTTGACGAATTACCCCTATCTTATCGGTTTTTCCTTTGGCTAGGATTTTGCTGTTGCCCGTGAATATTTTTTTAACCCTCACTATTGGGGTGGGTCAACCTTCTTTGGCTTATCCGCGCCTGATCGGTATGATGCAACCCTGTTCCGGTAAAGGGGTAAGCAATGCCTGCCTAAATTCTACCGCCATACCAACCATTCCCAATCAAAGAACGCCGTGCCCATTCCCTACCCATCATGTCGGGGGTAGCCCTCAGCTTAGCAATTTCCATGCCAAAGATAACACCCCCTTTTGTGATCTTGCCTTTAACAGCCTTCTGTTGTGTTGAAGCTTGTTAAGCGTATGAGATGAAATATCCTAAAATTTCAAGGATGCCCCATCAATAATCCCATGGCTTGTTTCATCAATATTTTTTTCAGGGAAGGCATCCGGTCAACCATACCCATCCCCGCATCTCGGACATGGCGCAATAGTACCGACCTATTGGAAAACAACCGATCCAAAAAATCGGTGGCGGCAATTAACAACAAATTATCAGGACGGCGACTTTCTTCGTATTCTTGCAACAAGGCTGTTTGCCCGTAATC
>JBGAWJ010000109.1:0-4462 GCA_044227605.1 Alphaproteobacteria bacterium | reverse complement strand
AAAATTGGTCCTTAGCTGGCTCAAGGACGATGGCCTTCGCTGCAACCGCCTTTGCAACCACCTGATCAACATCACCCACATATAAATGAATGGTCACAGAGGTTCCACCAACAGTTTCCGGGCTTAATGCCTGAAAATCAAGATATTCATCCGCCAACATCAATTTCGATTCACCCCTTTTTAATTCCGCATGACCAATTTTACCATCGTCATCAACCAGGCGAAAGATTTCTTTGAACCCAAATATCTTTTGGTAAAATTTAATGGCTTTTGCCGCATTTTTAATAATCAAATAAGGCGCTAACGGGGTGTTTGAGAAAGCCATTTTTATTCCTTTTTTTAATGAGTTTCTTATGTATGATCCAGTGATACAGCGGTGATAAGGGTTTGGCAATCATCTTCATATTCCAGCAGCCCTTATTCTTTTATAGGGGAAAAAATCCGGTTTTGCTTCCCCCTAAATCCTGAGCGGCAATTTTTTAAGGTCACTCCCTAAAAATACCAACAGCTTCCCGTGGCCGCAACATATTTTTGAATGGGTTATATAGAAATTTAAGGACAGCGGGGCAATAATACCTAACAAAAAAAGATACTCACATAAAATGTGATGATACTAGCGTTAATGAAAAACCCGCTTAGAACAGGCGGTTTTTTTTAAGGGTTGTTTGAGGAATTTATCAGTCTTTATCCACCCCTGATTTCCTTGATATCCGGGCATTGACGGACAATAATTTGGCTTCCATGGCTTCATAGCCACGATCTAAATGTTCCAGATGGTGAATGTCTGTTGCCCCCTTGGCGGCCAACGCACTGATCACCAAGGCCGCGGCGGCACGAATATCAGTTGCCTGTACGGAAGCCCCATGTAAAGCAGAAACGCCCCGCACCCAGGCCCTATGATCATTGATTTTAATAGAGGCCCCCATTTTCTGAAGCTCAACCACATGCTGGAAACGGTTTTCAAATAAAGTTTCCGTGATATGCGTGCTTCCTGCTGTTAGGCTTGCTAAAGCCATGATCATTGGCTGCATATCGGTGGCAAAACCAGGGAACGGGGCCGTGATAAAATTTCTGTTGTGTGCCATATGCTGGCCGCGCCGCGCGATCAAACAGCCGCTTTCTTGCTGTAATTCCACTCCCAGAGCCGTCAATACCGCCTCTGTCCCCTCCCCTAAAATATTTTTATCCATATAGGGGAAAGTTAACTGCCCACCGGTCATGACCGCCGCACAGGCATAAGTTCCAAGTTCAACCCGGTCTGGCATCACCCGGTGGTTGCAGCCATGCAGGGAGGATACACCCTGGATATGGATGATCGAACTTCCCGCCCCGTTAATAACAGCCCCCATAGAACGCAAACAATTGGCCAGATCAATAATTTCAGGCTCACAGGCCGCGTTGGTCATGATGGTTTCCCCATGCGCCAAACAAGCAGCCATCATCAAATTCTCGGTGGCCCCAACCGATGGAAAGGGCAAAGTGATCATCGCCCCTTTCAGTCCCCGAGGCGCTTCCAACGTGATATAAGGATGATTGATCTGAACTATTGCCCCCATTTGCTGGAACCCCTGCAAGTGAAAATTCACCGGGCGCAGGCCAATGGCATCACCCCCAGGCAGGGGCAATGAAACTTTGCCCAGCCTCGCCAGCAAGGGGCCAGCCAGTAAAAAAGAAGCACGCATCGAACCAATCAGGGGATGATTGAGTTGATATTTATTGACATGGCTGGTTTGCAATTGGGCTAACCCATTGGCAGCATTCCTCCAATCAATCGCAGCACCCAAATCGCGCAAAATATCGGCAAGTACCAACACATCCCTAATCCGCGGCAGATGTTGTAAAGTGATGTTATCGGCCGTTAATAAGGTGGCAATCATCAATGGTAACGCCGCATTTTTTGAGCCGCTGATGGGAATAATGCCAGTTAATGGCCGCCCGCCTTCAATGCGTAATATTGGTTTTTCCGGTTGGGTTGCCCGATGGGATTTTACAGAAGTAGCAGTTGTTTCCACCAACATCATCAATAGCCTTTTTTTTCACGATCATCCTTTCAATCTAAAAATGAATTACGGCTTTTTTATGGCAAAGAACAAAAAAGGATCGGTTTGTCCTTGCTTTTTGATAAAAGCTGCAGGATAATTCCTCGATAATAGTATATTTTATACTGCACAAGGCAATCAATCATGTGGTTTTTCCGCAAAAAACAGCCATCCCCTGTCAATAAACCCCGCCAAGAAGGCGCGTTTAAAGAGGGCGATATTATCTATATCAAGAGAGCTCATGAATATTGGCCCTATAAAATTTTGCGGATTGAAACCTGGCCTGATAATTCCAAAGTCTGGCATGTTCGTGTCTATGAAAAAATCAATTATCAACCCACACCTGCCGATGTTAAAAAATTTGAGGTATTTGCCCATCATGGACCACATAGTTCTTTTGAGAAAGAGGCTAATTTTATTATTAACCTGCCGGTTACAGAAGATGAATTAGATGGATATTATTCTTATCGGAAACACACGGATTACATTCGATATGCAGAAGAAACGGGGCAAAGCGTTGAGGATTTGGCTAAAAAAGCCCACCATTATTACGAGCTTGGTAATAAACTAGCCAGTGATCACAAGTTTGAAGAAGCAATTGAAGCTTATAACGAAGCCGTTGATATTTTCCCCACTCTCTATGAAGCCATTGATCACAGAGGTTGCGCGAAAATGGATTTGGCGCTTTATGACAGTGCTGTGTGGGATTTTAAAGAATCTTTACATATAGCCCCCAATATGCCAATCGCACAGTCTAATTTGGCTATATGTTATTACCGGTTGGGCCAATATCCGCAAGCCCAAGAAGAATTTGAAAAATATATCCAGTTGCAGAATGATGCCTTAGGACAAGAATATTTAACCAAAATCCGTATTAAAATGTCCCAAACCCAACCGGAATATACCAATTCCATTCAAGATTTTCCTGGTTATAATGACGAATTGCCCGCTTATTATGGCAACCGCAAGCACCAGGAATTTGAAAAGCAACTAAAAGCACGCGGTCAATATGCTTGGGAAGCGATCAAGCAATCCCATCCGTATTTTGAGTTGGGAAGGCGCCTATTCAAAGAGAAAAAATATCAAGAAGTGATTGAGGCTTATCAGGAAGCGAATCAATTATTTCCGCTTTCTTATAAAGCGTTATTTAATCAGGCAGTGGCCAAGATGTCATTGAATGCCTATGCAGATGCACTTATCGATTTGCAAAAATCCCTTATCATGGAACCCAACGATTTTCTATCAACCTTATATTTAGCCGCTTGTTATTACCATCTAGGTGATTATAAAAGATCCAAACTAGCTGCTGAAAAAGCTGGCGAATTAAAAGCCGATCCGCGGGTAGATGATTTATTGGCAGATGTTAATCAGATACTGGCAGCATCCAATCAATCCTGATGTTGCAGGATTTATTTGCTTTTAAAATATAGAGCACTGGCTTATGGTTGCAACGCCTTATCCACCGCTGCGGCAGCGTGGATTTTAGTGGTATCAAAAAGCGGCACCAAGGAATCTTTCTGGTTAATCAGCAAAGAAATTTCCGTACATCCCAAAATAACCCCTTCAACGCCGCTATTGACTAAATTATGAATTATTATTTTATATTTTTCTTTTGAATGTGGCTGGATAATCCCTAAACACAATTCATGGTAGATGACATCATGCACCATCTGCCTGTCGGCGGCATCAGGGATCAGGACTTCAAATCCGAATTTATCCCTTAAGCGCCCCTTATAAAAATCCTGCTCCATGGTAAATCTGGTGCCCAATAAACCTATTTTCTTGATGGTGGTTTTCTTAATTTCCAACCCCGTGGCATCGGCAATATGCAATAGGGGAATAGATATATTTTTTTGAATGTCACCGGCTAATTTATGCATAGTATTGGTACATAACAACAAAAAGTCTGCACCCCCTTTTTCTAATCTTTGCGCGGCATCAATGAGAATTTCGCCCGCTTGATCCCATTTTCCTTGAGATTGCAGCTTTTCAATTTCGGCAAAATCCAGTGAAAACATCAAAATTTTTGCGGAATGCAGGCCGCCCAATCTCGCTTTCACCTGCTGATTGATCAAGCGGTAATATTCGGCTGATGATTCCCAGCTCATCCCCCCAATTAACCCAATGGTTTTCATGATCATTTACCTCCAAAAAAACGATGATTATTTGATCCGTATATCATGCTATCAGGGAACCGTCAGCGGTTTTGTGCATAATTCTGTATACATTATTGTCCACAATTCTGTGCACAGTTCTGTATACAGTCTTAGCCACAACACTGTGCGTCCCTCTCCTCTCCCTCTCTTGAGAGAGGAGAGGGAAAAGAGATGAAAAGAAAAGAAAAAGAAAAGAGAGGGAGATATGGTTTTTGGCAAAACCATCCCCCTCTCATATTTTTTGGCTTCATTGATCATTATTCTAGT
>JBGAWJ010000108.1:0-4538 GCA_044227605.1 Alphaproteobacteria bacterium | reverse complement strand
GTGGCAGCGGCGGATGCGCAGGGCTATTTTGCCAGGACGGAACAGCGTCTTGGCGACATCGCCCGCCGCGTCGAGGTGGGCAGCCTCGACCCGACGCGCTGCAAGTCGCTGTTCGCCGATATCGAAACCATCCGCCGTCATTTAAAAATTGACCGTTGGATGGTATTTGGCGGCTCTTGGGGCAGCACCCTGGCCATTGCTTACGCGGAAACCTATCCCGAGCGTTGCATCGCCCTGACCCTGCGTGGCATCTTTTTATGCCGCCCCCGTGAAATTGAGTGGTTCTTATATGGGCTAAAGATGCTGGCGCCGGTCGAGTGGAAAATGTTTTCGGAATTCCTGCCCGAACATGAGCGGTCGGATCTGTTAAGAAATTATTACCGGCGGCTTTTCCATCCTGATCCGGCGGTTTATATGCCAGCCGCCAAATCCTGGAGCATTTATGAAGGCAGTTGTTGCACCCTCCTCCCCAATCCTGATTTAGTGGCCAGCTTCAGCGATGATCGGATGGCGTTAGGCTTGGCTAGGATGGAGGCGCATTATTTCCTGCATGATATTTTCCTGCCCCCCAATTCCTTGCTTGAAAATGTGGGTAGGATCAAACACATTCCGGCAACCATCGTGCAAGGGCGGTATGATCTGGTTTGCCCGATTGAAACCGCGGCCGAATTGGTTGCCCATTGGCCAGAGGCGGAATACATTGTGGTGAATGACGCGGGTCATGCAGCGATTGAACCAGGCATTAAAACCAATTTGATTGGGGCCATGGAACGCTTTAAATCCTTAGCCAAATAGCTAAGTTGCCCAAACATCTCATCCTCAGAATAGATGTGTTTAAGAGGGGCTTCTTGTTAATGTGCTAAGGCCCAATGGGCGCCCGCCCCCGCCTCAACGGTTAAGGGGACCGATAAATTGACCGCCGGTTGATGGGCGTGCTCCATTAAAGGACAGATCAGTTTTTTGGCCGCGTCAACCTGCCCTAACGGTAATTCAAATAATAATTCATCATGGACCTGCAGGATCATTTTGATATCCAGGGGGGTTTCCCCTAAAGCCGCACCCACCCGGATCATCGCCCGTTTGATAATATCTGCGGCTGATCCTTGCAGTGGCGCGTTAATGGCCGCGCGCTCAGCAAATCCCCGGCGTGCCGCATTTTTATCGTTAATTCCCGGCACATAACATCTTCGGCCAAACAAGGTTTTGACAAACCCTTGTTGCCTGGCCACTTGGCGGATATGTTCCATATAATCGCGGATACCGGGATACATGCTGAAATACTGCATCATATAATTTTTAGCTTCATTTACCCCCACATTAATCTGGCGGGCCAACCCAAACGGGCTCATCCCATAAATAATGCCGAAATTAATGGCCTTGGCCCGGCGCCTGGTGCTTGAATCAATTTGCGCCAAGGGAATATTAAACACTTGCGAGGCCGTCAGGGCATGGATATCTATCCCTTGCCGGAAAGCTTGCTTGAGTGATTCCACATCCGCGATATGCGCCATCAAGCGCAATTCAATTTGGGAATAATCGACCGATAACAGGCACTTCCCCTCCTCCGCAATAAAAGCATGGCGGATTTTACGGCCGTCTTCGGTTCTAATGGGAATATTTTGCAAATTGGGATCATTTGAGCTTAAACGACCCGTTGACGTGGAGCTAAGGGCAAAAGACGTATGGACCCGGCCGGTTTTCGGGTGGATTTGGGTTGGCAAGGTATCGGAATAGGTGTTTTTAAGTTTACTCAGTTCTCGCCACTCCAAGATCATATTGGGCAAGGGATGCCCTTCCTCCGCTAAATCATCCAACACGTCGGACGCCGTACTGAAAGCGCCTGTTTTATTTTTTTTCCCGGATTTCAACCCCAATTTATCAAATAAAATTGTTCCCAATTGTTTGGGCGATCCTATATTAAACTCCTCCCCCGCCACCTGATAAACCTGATTGGCAATCACTTGCATTTTATTGAAAAAATAACGGGATAATGTAGCAAGCTCCTGGGGATCAATTTTAACCCCGTTCCTTTCTATTTGCACAATGACCGGCACCAAAGGCCGATCGATTGTTTCATAAATGGTTAATAAAGATTGCCGCACCAACCGAGGTTTTAAAACAAGGTAAAGGGCCATGGTGACCGCTGCATCTTCCGCCGCGTAATCCCGCGCTTTATCTAAAGGCACGTAATCAAAAGTGATTTGATTTTTGCCAGATCCTGCCACATCTTGGAATTTGATGGTGTGATGCCCCAAATGCAGCAGGGCCAATTCATCCAACCCGTGCCCATGCGCGCCGCCATCCAATACATAAGACATCAGCATCGTATCATCAAGTGAACGAATGACTAGATCGTAATGGGCAAAAATAATCTGATCATATTTAATGTTATGGCCAATTTTAAGGATTGAGGGATCCGCCAAAACGGGTTTCAACAGTTCTAAAGCTCGCATCATCGGCATTTGCCGGATGGCGGAAGCATCGGACTTTTCTGCAAACAATTCATTGGCTGACGGCAATTGATGGGCCAGCGGGATATAGCAGGCAGCGCCTGAGGGCAAAGCCAGCGAAATACCCACCAAATTAGCTTTCATGGCCTCAATCGACGTGGTTTCCGTGTCGATGGCAACCATGCCTATTTGCCTGATTTGCCCAATCCAACTGATCAGGCGGCCTTCTTCCTGGATCAATTCATAAGCGCTTGGCGTGACCGTAAAAATCGCCGGTTGATTTTGCCCGATGGGGGCAACCGCCACATCCGGCTGATTGTCCGGTACCGGTTGCTGCGTTGCCTTGGCTTCAACTACAGGCAGGGATTGGCCTTGCTGAACTTTGCTTAAAATCGAACGAAACCCGTTTTCCTGCAAAAATGCGGCCAGTTGGGAAAGCTCTAATTGTTGCCCCGCCAATTCCTCAAGCGTAAAAGGCAACGGGACGTCGGCCTGTAAATTCACCAATTGGCGGCTTAATTTTAATATATCAACTGATTCTTCAAGGATTTGCCGCCGCTTGCCCACTGGCATGGTTGATAATTGCATCAATAATTGTTCAACACTGCCATATTGGATGATCAATTCGGCAGCCGTTTTGGGGCCGATTCCGCGAACACCTGGAATGTTGTCGCTGCTATCCCCCATCAATGCCAAAACTTCGGCCACTTTTTCTGGCGGCACCCCAAATTTTTCGATCACTTCATCCCGCCCAATCCGCCGTTGACGGATGGGATCCAGCATCTCAACCCCTTCCCCCACCAACTGCATCAAATCCTTATCAGATGAGATAATGGTCACCGGCCATTGCCGCTCACGGACAATCCGGCAATAACTGGCAATTAAGTCATCTGCTTCAAAACCGGCCGCCTCAATGACTTTAAAACCTAAGGCAGTGGTCGCCTCACGGATAAGGGCGAATTGCGGCACTAATTCTGGTGGCGGTGGCGGACGGTGGGCTTTATATTGATCATAAAGCTGGCTGCGGAACGTATAGCGCCCACTATCAAAAATAATCAAGATGATGGCATCCTCTTTTTTCTCGCGCAGGCGCATCATCATGGTGGTAAAGCCGTAAACCGCATTCACCGGCGTGCCATCCGCCCGCGATAAGGGTGGCAAGGCATGAAAAGCCCGAAAGATATATCCCGACGCATCCACCAAATACACATGCGGGGCTGTGGGGGAAATAGAAGCTAGGGAATGCGGGGGGTGGTCACTGTTCAATTTTTTTGCCGCCGGTTAAGTGATTCGGAGAAAATCAACATCCTATTTTAGTGATCCGCTGTCACATTCGCAGCACTGTCCCATTCAAACCGTTTGCTGCAATAGGGGCATTCCACCCAACCCCTGGAGCCGATGGTCATATAAATCCTGGGGTGACCTGCCGCCCCCTTGCCGCCATCGCAATTGACGGTTTTAGTGGGTGATGTGATCATTGGACGACTAATTGCTGGTGTCATGGCCATGATTTCCTAAAATTTTAAATCCCTGTCATTATGATCCAATCATCGGAGGGATCAAGACATAATATCCATCAAAAAATAGATAGTGCCTCAGATTGTGAGCCACGTCGTCTAATGGGTCAAGGGTGGTTATGTTTAGAAAACAATTTAAATTGAGACCCGGCCAAAAAATATTTCCCCCTTGTTGATTGGGATCAAGAATGTTAGGAAGATATGTATATATCGGTTCATCCATCATATTTTCCTTACCCCCTAACCCTTTGAGGATGCATGTCCTTCATTTTTTTAGAAAACCAGCAAAATCCTGATTTTGCCATCCAGGTAAAAGACTTATCAAAAAGTTACCCGGCGTCCAAACGCCGACCGGCTGTAAGCGCCCTGAAAAACATTTCCCTGCAAATACCCAGGGGAAGTTTCTTTGGCTTGCTGGGGCCGAACGGCGCCGGTAAATCAACCCTCATTAATATCTTGGGGCAAATGGTCAACAAAACCTCAGGCCAAGTTGAAATCTGGGGCATTGACCAGGAGAAAAATCCGCGGGCGGCCGCATCCGCCATCGGCATCGTCCCCCAGGAATTAAATA
>JBGAWJ010000107.1:0-4822 GCA_044227605.1 Alphaproteobacteria bacterium | reverse complement strand
CAAGGTGCGTCGGGAATGACGATGACAAATCCCTTCTCGTTATACGCCAGGGTAAATGGCTTTCCAGAATCCGTCCTGATAGGAAGTCCCTTCCCAGGCCACATCGGCAAGTTTCCAATCAGATCAGATTTCCGTGATCTCGCGATCGACATCTTGCTCTTTGGCCAGGGCAATCCAGCCATCATCATCGGGGCCATAAGCGCGACCCGTTGGGGAATGGATCATCAGTCCTTCCTCCAGGTTTTTGACTATCGGGTAGGCTTGCTCCTTGGGCGATAATTGCGCCTATTACCTGGCGGATTTCAAGTGCTTCATGATGTTTATCTCCTCCGGCATTTTCTCTAGCCAATAAAAAACCCGCCGAAGCGGGTTATGAGGGGGCAGGGGGAGCCAAGGAGATGCTGATTTGGTAGCGCCCCAATTCGTAGGGCGCATCTTGCCTAACAGGCTGGTACGCAAGGCTTAATCTAACCGCCATCCTGCAGATTGAGGCACTACCGTATGATTAAAGTAATGAGTTTTAATATTCGCATGGGCTTGGCTAATGATGGCATAAATCATTGGCGGCACCGAAAGTCATTAGCTTTAGCACGAATCAACGCCTTTGAACCAGACTTACTGGGCATACAAGAGTGCTGTGATGATGAGGCACAGGCCGGTTTTTTAAAAAAGCGTTTATCGCGTTATAAATTTTATGGTGTACAACGTGGCGGCAATAGTGGCGCAGCAATGGAAATGGCTCCAGCGTTGTTTAAAAAATCTAGTTTTAAATTAATAGAACCCGGTTTTTTTTGGCTGAGTGAAACACCGGAGCAATCAGGTGGTCTGAATTGGGACGCAGCGTTTCCGCGTACGTGTTTGTGGTTTCGTTTATGGCATCGCAAAACGCAAAGAGAGTTAATTTTTTTAAACACGCATTTCGATTATCAACCGATTGCCACGATTGAATCTGCTAAAGTTTTATTGACTTGGCTTAGAAAAAATTCCGACACGCCAGTGATTGTTACCGGGGATTTTAATGCCGATAAACAGTCTGAACCCTATTGCATTTTAACAAATCACTTAGTGGATGCCCGCCTAAATGATGATAATACATTTCATGACTACGGCAAGATTGACACGGGTTGCCCGTTTGATTGGATATTGGTGTCTACGCATTTTCAAATCAAAAGCAGCCGAATAGATTATTATCATGAAAATGATGTCTATCCATCGGATCATTATCCTTTGCTTGCAACATTGGATTGGAAATCTTAAGTTTTGATGCGCTGGTTAATCAGGTATAATAGGCGCTAAAAAATATTAATGAAGAGGATGTTTCGGTGCGACTCTCGCAAAGATTTTTTATGGATTTTGTTCGTTTTGCAGGACGGTTCTGGTTTTCAGAAAACAAAAAAGCCATACGGCTTTCAACGGCGATTTTAATAGGACTGACCATTTTACAAATTGTTATGGCGGTCCTGGTAAATAAATGGAATGCGGCATTATTTGATGCGATAGAGCAGCATTCGATGTCCGGCTTAACCAAGCAGATCATGTTGCTTTTAGTAATCATGCTTGCCAGCATTGTAATTACGGTATTGCATTTAACCGTTAAACGGGGATTAATGATTGATTGGCGTACTTGGTTGACCGAAAAAGTCACAGACCGTTGGATGAATAATGGTCGGCATTATCTGGTATCACATATGCCGGGGGAGCATGATAATCCAGATGAACGGATTGCTGAAGATTGCCGTATTGCCACGGAATCAGCGATTTCATTGGGACATTCTTTATTTTATTCGTGTTTATCACTGATTAGTTTTACGCAGATTCTTTGGTCCTTGTCAGGTGTCATTACCGTTGATTTTATTTTCACGTTTAACCTACATGGTCATTTAGTGTGGATTGCTATTATCTATGCGGGGTTAGCATCTTGGTCAGGTTGGTTAGTGGGTATCCCTTTAACTAAAGCCACCAATGCCAATCAAACGGCAGAAGCCAATTATCGTTCCGGTTTAATTGATGCCCGTGAAAACAGCCAAGCAATTGCCTTGATTGAAGCAGAAAGTTTTGAAATAAATCGTTTTAAAAAATTATTTACTCAAATCCAGGAAGTATGGTCACAACAAACTGGGGCGTGGCAATACATTTTGGCGTTTAGTACAGGCTATGGTTTGTTGTCTATGGCCTTTCCTGTGTTAGTTTCATCACCACGTTATATTTCCGGTGCAATCACCTTGGGCGCATTGATGCAATCCGCACAAGCCTTTCAAGAAATGGCATCGGCTTTATCCTGGCCTGTGAATAATCTAGCAAGTATTGCCTTGTGGCGTGCTTCTGTAGAACGGGTGTTGGGTTTAATTAAAGCATTAGACACAGTCGATGAAGAAATCGCCAAGCCAGAACATCATTGGATAGTGATTGAGCAAACTAATAAACCAGTATTGGCGTTTCGTGATTTAACTATTTCTAAATTAAATGGTCCTGTGCTTGCCAGTGGTATTAACATGGAAATTCAGCAAGGCGATCATGTTTTAATCACAGGCAATACGTTCACCGGGGCAAAATTAATTCGCGCCATTGCGCAAATTCGTCCTTGGGGAACGGGAAAGATTGAATTACCAAATAATGATAATTTATTTTTCATGCCGCCACGTCCTCATCTTCCCGCAAACTTTACCCTGCGTGAAGCGATTTGTTATCCAAAAACAGGAGCCTGTTTTACTAATGATGAATTAAAAAAAGTGCTAAAGATTGTCGAGTTAGAACATCTGATCGAACAACTGGACCACGTAGATATTTGGACACACAGTTTATCGCGTGAAGAACAACAACGCTTAGGCATGGTGCGTTTGTTATTAAACAAACCGCAGTGGATATTCTTGCAAGAAGCCTTCGATTCTCTAGGTGCTGAAAGTGAAGAAAAAATGTTTCGTTTAATTTTTCAATACCTACCCAATGCCACTTTGGTAAGCATCACTCACTTAGAAATGGCACCGATATTACACGAGAAGCTTTTAGAATTCCCGGGAGAATAACGTGTTGCATCCAAAAAAACTACGCGGCGTAAATTTAGGTGGTTGGTTAGTTTTGGAAAAATGGATTACCCCGAGTTTATTTGAAGGACTTGCGGCTAGGGACGAAACCACATTTTGCAAAGAACTGGGCATAGAAGCCGCGACAAAACGCTTACATCAGCATTGGAATACATTTATCACTAAAGAGGATTTTCAGTGGCTTGCCTCTGTCGGCGTTAATGCTGTACGTTTACCTGTTGGACATTGGTTATTTGGAAAAAATTATCCGTATCACCGTGCTTATGGTGAAAGCCGTTATCCTTATGTTGAAGACGGTTTAGCGATTGTGGATAATGTGATGCAATGGGCAGAAGAATTTGAACTAGCCGTACTGCTTGATTTACATGCCGCCCCTGGATGTCAAAACGGCTTTGATAATGGCGGCATCATGGATGTTTGCGAATGGCATACCCAGCACGAATATATAGACCACGCATTAAATGTTATGGAATGGTTAGCCGAGCGTTATCACAGTGCGCCAGCCCTGCACGGCATAGAAGTGTTAAATGAACCTCGTTGGGATATAGATACGGAAATTTTGAAAAAATATTACACTGCCGCCTATCATCGCATTCGTAAATATTGTTCACCAGATAAAGTGGCTATGGTGTTTCATGATGGCTTCCGCACGCATAAATGTTATTTAGGATTTCTGCAGCCACCTGAATTTGAGAATGTCATTTTTGACATTCATCGCTATCAATGTTTTGTCCGCGAAGACATAGATTTAGATATTTACGGACACATAAACAAAAGCGTGATTGAATTGAAAAACGAAGCCGACAGCATCAGAAAAGAATTAAAACTGCCTGTGTATTGTGGTGAATGGAGTTTAGGCATGAATTTACAAGAAGTATCTCTGTGGGCAGAAGGTCCTTTTAATCATGCTTTAGAAAATATGGATGAATATCAAATGTCATTGGCCTATCGTGGTTATGCCGCCGCGCAGATGCTGACTTTTGAAAAATACATGGGGTGGTTTTTCTGGAATTACAAAACCGAAACCACCCCTGCATGGTGTTTTAGAGATTGCGTAGAACGTGGTTGGATTCCAACTAGCGTTGGTGCATAAATAATAGGAAGGGTATTTACCCTGATAAAAAAGCTTAACCCAGCCGCTATCCTACTGATTGGGGCACTACCGAAATTTGATACTAAGAACGTTTTTTCCAGATCCACGCAATGCAGTTCGCAGTCGGTCTGAATTAGAAATAGCTTCACCCATTTGAGATAAAGCTTGTTTCAACGCTTTTTCCAGCGCTTCTCCAATCGCAATTGAGCCGCCCTCACATGCTCCACCGCTATCTGAGGTACTTTCACCTCGACCGGTGACCATTGTTCCCACTTTGCGACCATCTTTAGTATCTACCTTTACTCCAAGTACAATTTCAGCCTCACTCTTCATTGTCGCTGTCCAAAATCCTGGAATAACCATAAGATCTATATCCATATCTTCTAGCGCCACCATTACCATTACATTACTCCCAACACCAGTTAACTGTGTACTGGTGAGCGGTCGGTCTACTTTTTGCACCTCATCCATTAAGTTCTTTAAAGTCTCAACTATTGCCGTTTCTATACTATCTCTTGCCTCGACTGGAAATGTATGTGCAGAACATGCGAGTCCAGTTACTTTAATAGTCTCGTTTCCTTTTGATGCATCTACAAATATAGCAGCGTGCCCCGGAATTTTATCATCGTAGGCCGTATAAACATTATAGGACGGCTTAATATTAGTTGGTACTTGATATGCGCAACCT
>JBGAWJ010000106.1:0-4861 GCA_044227605.1 Alphaproteobacteria bacterium | reverse complement strand
AAGTTGATCAGGCAGTAGCTGCTGCAACAGCCGCATGGCCCGCTTGGAGTGCCACCCCTGCCCTGCAACGCTCCCGCGTTCTTTTCCGCTTTAAAACGATTTTAGAAACCAACTTAGATAAGCTTGCAGCGGTTGTCAGTGAAGAACATGGTAAAACCATCAGCGATGCAAAAGGATCTTGCATGCGAGGGCTTGAAGTTGTGGAGTTTGCGTGTGGTATCCCGCATTTACTTAAAGGGGAATTCAGCGAAAATATTGGAAAAGGGATTGACAGTTGGTCCACACGCCAGGCGTTGGGGGTGTGTGCTGGTATTACCCCTTTTAATTTCCCGGTTATGATTGCCTTATGGATGTTCCCCCTATCAATTGCTTGCGGCAATTGTTTTATCCTGAAGCCATCGGAACGGGATCCGTCCGCTGCGTTGCTGTTGGCCGGATGGATGAAAGAAGCTGGCTTACCAGATGGGGTATTAAACGTGGTCCAGGGTGATAAGAATGCGGTGGATTTACTTTTGAGCCATCCCGGCATCGCCGCCATCAGCTTCGTCGGTTCAACAACGGTTGCCCAACATATTTACACCAAAGCTTCCAGCAATTTCAAACGGGTACAAGCCTTAGGGGGGGCCAAGAATCACATGTTGGTCATGCCCGATGCGGATTTGGATATGACGACTGATAGTTTGATCGGTGCCGCCTACGGATCGGCAGGCGAGCGTTGCATGGCTATTTCCGTGGTGGTTGCGGTGGACAAGGTTGCAGACAAATTAGTTGAAAAACTGGCACCCCGCATACGTTCGTTAAAAATCGGTCCCGGCAATGATCCCGAGGTGGAAATGGGGCCATTGATTTCCAAACAGCATTTAAGCAAGGTAGAAAATTACGTGGAAACCGGTATTAAAGAAGGCGCCAAACTCGTGGTGGATGGACGTAATTTACGCTTACAAGGATATGAAAACGGTTATTTTATGGGGGGATGCCTGTTTGACCATGTCCAGCCCTCTATGCGGATTTACCAGGAAGAAATCTTTGGCCCAGTACTCGCGGTGGTACGGGTGCCCAATTATGAAAGTGCTGTCAACCTTATTAACAACCATCCTTATGGGAACGGCACCGCTATTTTTACCAGGGATGGGGATGCCGCCCGCGATTTTTCTAGCCGGATTAAAGTAGGCTTGGTGGGGGTGAATGTCCCCATTCCTGTCCCAATGGCTTTTCATAGCTTTGGCGGATGGAAACAATCCCTATATGGCGACCATCATATGCACGGGATGGAAGGGGTGCGGTTTTATACTAAATTGAAAACGATTACGGGACGTTGGCCAACCGGCAGCCGGCAGGGGGTAGAATTCAATATTCCTACTGTGAAATAGGCGTAAGGCTAGCCTTCATGAATGAGAGGGCCAGCCTGGCCTCCCTGTCATCGGGCCTTTGAAAAAACATGTCGATTAACCAGCCACTTTTAAGGACGATGGCTGCGCCTGGCATAAGGGTCCCTGAATGCCCTTGGCAGCTTCAGGCACCAATTCATGGATTAATAACCTTTCTGGCTTTTCATCCGGCATGTAAATGCTATAAGGGATCGTCGGCTTAAACCCCAACCGGTGGTAATAGGCGTGATCTCCAACCAAGAAAATAATCTTATAGCCAAGGTTTTTAGCTACATTCATAGTATGGGTAGCCAATCGTTGCCCTAATCCTTGGCCCCGGTAACTGCCCAATATAGCCAAAGGGCCTAACAACAAGGCATTTGTCACGTGATTGACCGTAACGGGCCAATAGCGGATGGTACCGATCACCTCTTTATTACTTTCTAAAACCCAGGATAACTGCTTGATTGCCGAGATATGTTGACGGTAACGATAGGAAATTTTGCTGGTGCGATTCACCCCAAAAGCTTGATCAAGAATCTCCTCAATATGTCTTTGATGTTCGGCTTTTTCCGATATCATCTCAATTTTATCTGTCATATACACCTGAAATTTGTATAAAATGGGCGGCGTTTCTACCTATCGCTTTAGGGATTAATACCAGCCACACATAAAGCCTGCTGTTGCCGCTGTGCCAGTTGTGATCCTTGGAACCCGTCAATTAATTCGTGGAACAGCTTATACCAATTCATCCGCACGCGCAAATAAATAAATATAGATCCAAGGCCAACCGCTGCCCGGTCCATCATAACAAATTCCCGTGGCAAGGTAATCGCACCATGAGCACGTAATTGCGTGCGCACTTTAAGCGCCAAATCGCGCGTATAGGAATTGCCTAAATTCTCGGAAATAATCTGTTCCCGGTCTTCTAAAATCGGCCCATACACGAATTTTGCCCATTGATTAAGAATGGATACCAGCTCTTTGCTTAAATTCTTAAAACCCCATTTTTGGTAGGCGGCAACCGCCATCTCCGTATCATTTTGTTGTAAGGCGTGATAAAGATCGATTACCGCCTCCACAAACAGGGGCGAGAAAATGCGGACACAGCCGTAATCCAGCAAATTCAATTCCCCGTCCTCACGCACCGTGTAATTGCCTGGGTGCGGATCACCATGCAGGATCCCATATTGGTATAAAGGCAAATACCAGGCATAAAACAAGCTTCTGGCAACAGGTTCTAACAAATGTGCCTTATCACCTTGTTGAAAAAATGCTTTAATAGGCTTACCGGTCAGCCAGCTCATCGTCAAAAGGCGGCGGGTTGATAAAGACGCGATCACCTCGGGCACATGGATTTCCGGATGTGTCGCTAGAAGATGCCGGTATAGAAGGATATGGCGCGCTTCGCGCTGATAATCTAACTCTTCCTTTAATCTTTCTTGTAATTCAAGCCAAGCCTCTTCTGTATTGATGCTGCCATCGATTTTTTCAAAAATGCCCAACATCATTTTCAATTGACGCAAATCCGTATCAACAATGGATTGCATATCGGGATACTGCAATTTACAAGCTAATAATCGGCCATCCTTTGACCGCGCCTGATGCACCTGCCCCAGCGAAGCTGCATTGAGGGCGGTTTCAGAAAATGACAGAAAATGTCCTTGCCAACCCACACCCAATTCACCTACCATCCGCCGTTGCACAAATGACCACCCCATAGCCGGGGCATTGGCTTGCAATTCGGATAATTTCTGGCTGTAATCCGTGGGCAATAAATCCGGAACCATCGCAAGGATCTGGGCTGCCTTCACGGCAGGCCCCTTCAAATTGCCGATCACTTTGACCAATTGTTCCGCATGGGATTTGGTATCGATAACCAACCCCAGTTTACTACCGGCCATACGGGCTGCAATGCCGCCGGTTGCCAACCCCATTTTGGTGACACGCCCAAATTTGGCGATCCATCCCCCTTTCTCCCCTTCATCCATGATGATGTGCCTTTAGGTGCTGTTCCAATTGGTTAATCATATTTTCAAGTAGGCTTATACCTTGCTGCCAGAAATCGCTTTTCTGGATATCTATGCCGAAAGGCGCTAGCAATTGTTGGTAAGGGGTGGAACCCCCCGCTGCCAGCAGATTCATGTAATTATCCATAAAAGACGGATCTTTTTTCTGATAAATGCCATAGAGCGAATTGACCAGACAATCAGCAAAAGCATAGGCATAAACATAAAAAGGCGAGTGGATGAAATGAGGGATGTAGGCCCAATAATACTGATATTCATTTGCAAAATCAAAGGCATCGCCCAAACTTTCTTTCTGCACTTGCATCCATATCTCTCCCAGCCGCTGTGGGGATAATTCTTGTTGCCGACGCTCTTGGTGGACCAGGGTTTCAAATTGATGGAAAGCAATCTGCCGTACCACCGTATTTAACATATCTTCAATTTTACGGGCCAGCAATGCCCCCTTTTCTTGCGGATCAGTTGCCAAGCCCAATAAATTTTGGAAGGTTAGCATTTCCCCAAAAACTGAGGCCGTTTCGGCCAGCGGCAGTGGTGCCTCCGCCATCAGCGCCCCTTGTTTGGCAGATAGTGTTTGATGAACGCCGTGACCCAGTTCATGAGCCAACGTCATGACATCGCGCATGCTGCCTTGAAAGTTTAACAGGATATAAGGATGCACACTTGGTACCGTTGGATGTGCAAAAGCCCCGGAATCTTTGCCGGTTGACATGGCGGCGTCAATCCAACCCTGGTCGATAAATTGCCGGGCGATTTTGGCAAAAATTGGTGAAAATTGTTGGTAAGACCTTAAAACAATATCACAAGCCTCCTTCCAAGTAAATTTCCGCTGGCCCCCCGATAAATAGGGCGCATTGCGATCCCAGTAATGAAGCCGCGTTTGACCCATATATTTAGCTTTCAAGCGGTAATAACGGTGGGAAAGACCGGGATATGCCTGGCGTACGGTGTGGACTAAGGTTTCCACAACCTCTCCTTCAACCTGGTTTGCCAAATGCCTGGCCGCTGCCGGATACGCAAATTTGCGCCAACGGTCTTCGGTTTCTTTTTCCTTGGCTAACGTATTGGTTACCAAGCTAAACAAGGCCAGATTTTCTTTTAAGACACGCGCGATTTCTTTACCCGCTTGCTCCCGTTTCAAACCATCAGGCTCTTCTAACACATGCAACACTTGGCTGATGGTTACTTGCTGATGATCCAAATTGAACCGGAGTTTGGCCAATGTTTCATCATATAAGCGAATCCAGGAACTGCGGCCGCTCGTGGATTTCTCCAAGTTAAATTTTTCTAATTCATCTGACAATTGGTGGGCCCGAAAAGCACGAATGACCCTTAACCAGCCTTGAAATTTTTGCAAGGCTTGATCCTTTAATAATTCTTGTAGTTGCGGCACGGGAATTTTGTTGATCTCCAAAGTGAAAAAAAGCGTGTGGCCAGCTGATTGCGTGGTCTTTTCCTGAATATTTT
>JBGAWJ010000105.1:239-5094 GCA_044227605.1 Alphaproteobacteria bacterium | reverse complement strand
TTGACGGTAATATAATCGGCAACCCCCGCCATTTTTTGCCAACCCATCACATAATCAGCAACCGCATCCGCACTATCTTTGTTTTTGCCGATATTCACGCCAATGATGCCGGAAGTTTTCGCCCGGTTTTTGCTTAACCGCTGATAGGCGGCTTCCTGACCTTGATTATTAAACCCCAGCCGGTTAATCACGGCTTGGTCTTCAACTAACCGAAACAACCGCGGCTTATCATTGCCGATTTGCGGTTTAGGGGTGACGGTTCCCACCTCGACAAATCCGAAACCTACATTCAACATGGCTTGGAACGTTTCGGCATTTTTATCAAAGCCCGCCGCCAACCCAATGGGATTGGGGAAATCCCGACCCCATAATTGCTGGTGCAACAAAGGGTCAGCCTTTTGACTGCCAGCGCCGCAAATCATCGGCATCAAGTGAGGAAAATAATGGAAGCCATTGATCACGACCCGATGGGCTGTTTCAGGTTTCAGCAAAAATAGCAACCGTTGCAACATGACAACCTTTTTCCCTACCTAAGCAAGCCCCATTCCTTTACCCGAACCTTAGACAATCGGTTGGCCTTTTTCTGCCTTCTCTAGCAACGCAATCATTTCTTTAATGCCATAAAGTGCCACTAAAGTTCCCCAACGCGGACCATGCTCTTGCCCCAAAATAATTTCATAAAGGGCCTTGAACCAAGCCCGCAAATCAGCAAAAGCGTGGCGTTTTCCCACATCATAAAACTGGGTTTGGATCATTTCTGTCGGGGGGTTATCGGGCAGTTTTTGCAATAATTGCCGGATATCAGCGATTGCGGCCTTCTCCATATCATTGGCCACCCGGAATTTGCGGGTGGGTTTCACCCGCGCCACATAATACGCAATGGCATAGCCGACTAACTGGTCGAGCAGCGGGGAATTGGCGGCATTTGCGCCTTTGGCATAGCGCGATATAAAGCCCCATAACACCTGTTTATCTTCGGCATTACACACACTGACCAAATTTAATAAAATGCTGAAATTGAGAATGGCCCCAAGCGCTGGCACCTTGCCATTATGGATATGCCAAACCGGGTTTTCCAATTGCGCGGCCAAGGGTTCTTTCGGGAATTTTTCCAAAAAATCCACATATTCATCAACCGCCTTGGGAATGACATCAAAATACAAGCGTTTGGCGGTGCGGGGTTTTTGATACATATAAAGCGATAGGCTTTCAGGCGGCGCGTAAGCCAACCATTCCTCAACGCTTAAGCCATTGCCGCGAGATTTGGATATTTTTTCGCCATTCTCATCCAGGAATAATTCATAACTGAGACAGACGGGGGGCGGTGCGCCCAACACTTCACAAATCTCCGTGGCCAATTTAACCGATGGGATTAAATCCTTGCCTGACATTTCATAATCAACCTGCAAAGCCATCCACCGCATCGCCCAATCGGGTTTCCATTGCAATTTGCAGCGCCCACCCGTGACAGGGGTTTCCACTTGTTTCCCATTTTCATCCTGATAAACAATCGTCCCCGCTTTGATATCATGACGAATCACCGGCACTTGTAACACCCGCCCGGTTTTGGGGCAAAGCGGCAAAAAAGGGCTATAGGTTTGCTGGCGCTCTTCCCGCAGTGACGGCAGCATAATTTCCATAATTTGTTCATACTTTGTGAGAACGGCCAACAAAGCTTTATCGAATCGACCGCTTTTATACCATTCGGTAGCACTTTGAAATTCATATTCAAAACTAAAGGAATCAAGGAAAGACCGCAACCTAGCGTTATTATGATGACCAAAGCTTTCATATTTGCCGAAAGGATCGGGTATCGAGGTTAAGGGTTTGCCCAAATGCTGGCTAACCATTTCCCGGTTGGGAATATTGGTTGGTACTTTGCGCAACCCGTCCATATCATCGGAAAACGCAAATAACCGGGTGGGAATATCACTTAATTGCTGAAAAGCCTGGCGCACCATGGTGGTTCGCACCACCTCACCAAATGTCCCAATATGTGGCAAGCCGGACGGGCCATAACCGGTTTCAAATAAGACATAACCTTTGCTGGGTTTTTTGCCAGCCAATCGGTCTACAATGCGCCGTGCTTCTTCGAATGGCCAGGCTTTTGCCGCTTGGGTAAATTCTTTCATTTGGGTGGTCATCTATTTTTCCTAACTCCCCTCAATTGAGTAGCTGAGATTTTTTCTTAGCCTAACAAAAATTAGCCCTAGGTCAATTGATAGATCAAGGATAAAACAAATACCTACATATAATAGTTTAAAAGCCAATGAATCGTTGAAATTTACAAGACATCATACAATTAAATGGAAATTCTCTTATAAAAAAAACTTTACTTCATCAAATTGTCATGTTTGTCTAAGAGAGTTAAATCATAAGAAGTAAGTTGTTAGTCATAACATTTTTTGCTTGAACGATGTTATCCTACAGATTGCTTAAAACCAACTATTTTAGGACAGGAACCGCCATGATAGGAATTCGTTTTATTCGCCTCATCTCCTTGATTGCTTCTATGTTATGTGTCAGCACTATTTCAGCAAAAGCACAGACTGAAATTCAATTCTGGCATGCCATGGGCGGCGAACTCGGGGAAAAATTAACCGATTTTGCCAACCGCTTTAATGCTTCACAGAAAGAATATAAAATCCTCCCCGTTTATAAGGGAAACTATACGGAAACCATGACAGCCGCTATTGCCGCCTTCCGCGCCAAGCAACAACCCCATATCGTTCAGGTTTTTGAAGTGGGTACCGCCACGATGATGTCCGCGAAGGGCGCCATATACCCGGTCTATCAATTAATGGCCGATCAAAAAGAACCGTTTGACCCGAAAGCTTATTTAGGGGCGGTGGTTGGTTATTATTCAGACAGTAAGGGCAATATCCTTTCTTTACCTTTCAATAGTTCTACCCCCGTCGTTTATTACAATAAGGATGCTTTCCGTAAAGCTGGCTTAAATCCCGATCAGCCCCCTGCCACATGGCCGGAACTCGAGGCTGCTGCCAAGAAATTACAGGCAGCGGGTTATCCTTGTGGGTTTACTTCAGGCTGGCCATCTTGGATACAATTGGAAAATTTCAGTGCTTTGCATGATATTCCGATTGCTACCAGGGCCAATGGTTTTGATGGATTGGATACCGTCTTACAATTGAACGGGGCCTTACAAGTTCGCCATATCGCCAAATTGGCGGAATGGCAAAAAAGCAAAATTTTTGATTATGGTGGTCGGCGTTCCGACAGCGGGCCAAAATTTTATAGTGGGGAATGTGCTATCTACATGAATTCATCTTCCGCTTATGCTGCCGTTAAGGCCAGTGTGAAGTTTGAGTTTGGTGTGGGCATGTTGCCTTATTGGCCTGACGCCATCCAAACCCCTAAAAACAGCATTATTGGTGGTGCCACTTTATGGGTATTAAACGGCTATCCGAAGAGCGATTATAAAGGTGTTGCCAAATTTTTTACCTATTTGTCATCACCAGAAATACAAACGGAATGGCATCAATTTAGCGGTTATCTCCCCATTACTACCAAAGCCTATGAATTAAGCCGCCAGCAGGGTTTTTATGATAAAAACCCAGGCACGGATGTTCCCATCAAACAGTTAACCCGTGGAACTCCTAACGCAAACTCCAAAGGTTTACGCTTAGGGAATTTCGCTCAGATCCGTGATGTTATTGAAGACGAAATTGAGGCCGTGTTAGCAGGCAAGAAAACAGCAAAATCCGCTCTTGATGATGCCGTTCAACGTAGCAATGAATTGCTGCGCCAATTTGAACGCACCAATAAATAAATGCAAGATAAAACCAGGGTTGCACAACAGCCCTGGTTTTTTACTATAACTCGATCCATTTTTATTATCTTTTATTTATCCGTTATGTAATGTCTGAAAAACGCGTCACATTTAGCAAGTCAGGAATTGCCTGGTTATTGGTTGCACCCCAATTAATCATTACCCTGCTATTTTTTATTTGGCCCGCAAGTCAAGCCTTATATCAATCCTTATGGCAGGAAGATGCCTTCGGCATTAACCGCGAATTTGTAGGGTTTGATAATTTCCTGAAATTATTTGCCGATCCCGCTTATCAACATTCCTTCGTGGTCACCATTGTTTTTAGTGCGGCAGTTGCTAGCATTTCCATGGGTTTTGCGTTGCTTTTGGCCTGCAAAGCCGATAAATTAATGAAAGGCAACCAAACCTATAAAACCTTTTTGCTATGGCCTTATGCTATTGCCCCTGCCGTTGCCGGGGCTTTGTGGTGGTTTATGTTCAATCCAACCATTGGGTTGTTAGCCTATGCCGCCAGAGGATTGGGATATGATTGGAACCATTTTTTGAATGGCGAAGATGCCTTAATTTTAGTCATTTTGGCCTCTGCCTGGAAACAAATCAGTTATAATTTCTTGTTTTTCTTAGCGGGATTGCAATCGATTCCCAAATCGTTAATTGAAGCAGCAGCCATTGATGGTGCCTCTAGCAACAAACGTTTTTGGACTATTATTTTCCCCCTGTTATCGCCGACGACCTTTTTCCTCATTGTCGTCAATTGTGTCTATGCTTTTTTTGATACCTTTGCGGTTATCCATTCAACCACCCGGGGCGGGCCCTCCCAAGCCACGCAGACATTAATTTATAAAGTGTATAAAGATGGGGTGGAAGGAAATGATTGGAGCGGTGCGGGGGCGCAATCCGTTGTTTTAATGATTATTGTTTGCCTGTTAACCATCATCCAATTTCGTTTTATTGAACGGCGGGTTCATTACTAATGGTTGAAAATCGCCCCCTCAACAGATACCTAGCGCATGCTATCCTGATCCTAGGCGTATTAATCATTTTCCTGCCTATTTGGCTGGCTTT
>JBGAWJ010000105.1:0-229 GCA_044227605.1 Alphaproteobacteria bacterium | reverse complement strand
TACCCATTCAGCAGACCGCCTGGTTAATGAGCGGATGCCTTTTTGGCCCGGCAGCCATTTGCTAGAAAATTACAGCACCGTTCTGGATGAAGGCATGAAAAAGGCCGGGGGCGTCCCGGTTCGCATCATGATGGTCAATAGTTTGATTATGGCCTTGGCGATTGCCATCGGCAAAATATTCATTTCCTTTTTATCGGCTTTTGCCATTGTTTACTTCCGTTTTCCTTTC
>JBGAWJ010000104.1:291-5115 GCA_044227605.1 Alphaproteobacteria bacterium | reverse complement strand
ACAGGTGTGAATCCCGATGGCGGAAGATACGAAGCTGTTGTAGCAGTCAGTAAGTCCGGCCAGACCTATAAAGTTGCTTGGGCGGTTGGCGATCAGCAATATGTAGGTACGGGTATCCTTCAGGGAGATGCTTTTGCTGTTGTATGGGTAGGAGGCAATGATCTGCCGCCGGGGTTGATCGTTTATAAGGTTAATGCAGATCGGACTTTTGAGGGTACATATGCGTATTTGGGAGGCACCCAGTTGGCTTTCGAAACGTGGCGGCCCCGCAAACGGTAAGTTGTTCAACATTGATTGATAATCGTGGGTGGTTTTTATAACCACCAGATGGCCCCGGTATTTTATACCGGGGCTTTTTATTTTGGTATAGCGTGCTGCAAGTTTAGTCAAGGTGATCATAATTTTCTTTTTGCATAGATCAGGATTTTTCTATAAAAGCAAAGGGAGCCCGCATATTCAATAAAAAGATTTTGTTCACAAAACTTAGGCACTAAATCATGCATCTCATCCGTTCCATTGCACCCTTGTTAATTGGTATTGGCATTCTGATTATTGGCAATGGGCTGGCAGGGATTGTGTTGCCAATTAAAATGAGTGATTTGCATTATTCCGAACAAGTTTCCGGGCTGATTATGGCTTGTTATTACATTGGTTTTGCCTTAGGTGCCAGAATGGCCCAACGTATTATTAGCAATATCGGGCATGTCAGGGCTTTTGCCGCCTTATCGGCAACCGTTGCGGCAGCGATTTTGGCTTATGGCTTGGTGCCGGGGGCGATATCCTGGGGAATGTTACGCGGCCTGAACGGTTTTGCCATGGCTGTACTTTTTGCCATCATTGAAAGTTGGTTAAGTGAACGCAGCGCCAACCATAATCGCGGCCAGGTTTTATCTTTGTATATGGTGACTTCGTATTTTGGCAGCGGTTCGGGACAATTGCTGGTCAATGTGCAGCCGACCACGGGGATTGAATTATTCTCTTTGGCTGGATTGATTGTGGTTGTTTCCTTAATTCCAATTGTTCTGACAAAAAATGCTAGTCCTGATGTCAAGCAGATTAAACCCTTATCATTCCGAAGTTTGTACCGGTTGTCACCCTTGGGAATAGTTGGCACAATCGGGGCGGGGTTACTCAGTGGCGGATTTTACGGAATGGGGGCGATTTTTGCTGATAAAGCTGGCTTGGATACCCTCGAGAAATCATTATTTATGTTTTCTGCCATCCTCGGGGGATTATTAATCCAATGGCCGATTGGAAAATTATCGGATCGTTATGACCGCCGTCAGGTATTATTATGGATTGCCGCTTGTATCAGTATTATTTGTATTTTTGCTTTCGGCTGGTCATTTATTTCCGGCTATTACTTCCATATTTTACTGATCATTGCTTTGATATTTGGGGGTACAGCTGCCACCCTATATCCTCTATGTTTAGCCCACACATTTACCTATGTTGAAAAAAGCAATATGGTATCTGCGAATAGCGGGCTACTATTGACCTGGGCCCTTGGCGCTTCCTCAGGGCCAGTATTGGCAGGGGTGCTAATGCGGAATTTAGGGGAAGCGGGTTTTTTTCTTTACCTTGCTGTAGTTTCTGTATTCCTGGTAGGCTTTATTAAATATCGGATGGGTCGCCGACCCCCTAAACCTTTGGAAGAACAAGCGGCCTTCCTACCCATGCCAGAAAATGCTTTGGAAACAAGCGCTTTAGACCCGCGTGCGGGGAATCAAGAACAGTAAAGAAGGCTTAGCCCAAGTGCCACATTCGGTTCAGGGGTTTGGGATGATGATTAGCCTAAAGAGTACGTATTAAAAAAGGCAAGGCGCGACTAAAGTTAGTTCCGTTCAGCGGTCGCCGGGACGTTTTTAACCAGGAAACAACGGAAGGTTTTTTTGACTAACAATTTGCAACCTTCAGATGCTTTTTGATTGCTTAAACCCAGCAACCTAGCCCGATAAAATGTCTTTCCGTTGCCTGCATGATAAACGGTTATGTTGGCTTGCCCATAAGATGATTGCCTCAATACGGTAATCGCTTGATTTAATTTGTCCTGCGCTAAGCTATAGGTCGCAAAAGCGCCTATCTGGATGCCCCAATTCTTTTCCTGGCCCAACGGCTTAATATATATAGTAACGCTTGGGTTCAAGGCAGGTTTTAAAGAGGCAGGATTGGGTAATGGCTTGGCATTTCGGACGGGCTGACGGTTAGGAGAGGCAAATAAAGTAGTTTGCTGGGTGAGAGGTTTATTAATCTCTTTAAAACCCATATTTAACAAGCGAATCATTTGCTTTGTACGCAGAGCTGAGGAACGCGCACCCATCACGACAACAATTAAGCGATTGTTACCACGTTGGGCTGACGTAATGAGATTATATCCCGAGGCCCTTATATAGCCTGTCTTCAACCCGTCAGCGCCATCATATTCTTTTAGTAAACTGTTATGGGTAAAAAACCGCCGGTTATGATAGGTAAAACTTTTTTTAGAAAAATATTGATAATATTCTGGATATTCCCGAATAAGGGTCAAAGATAATCTGGCCATATCTGCGGCTGTGGTTACCTGTTTAAAGTGGGGTAAGCCTGAAGCATTACCAAAGGTTGTTTGGATCATGCCAATTTTTTTTGCTTTCTCATTCATTAATCTTACAAAACTGGTCTCACTGTCAGCCAAGTTCTCGGCAATAACAACGGCCGCATCATTGGCTGAATGAACGATCAAGGCTTGGATGGCATCTTCAACTGTAATCGTATCCCCTGCCTTTAGCCCTACTTTTGTAGCGGGCATAAGGGAGGCACGATAGGAAATTAAAAGTTTTTGATCGAGTCTTAATTGCCCTTTATCCAAGGCATCAAAAACCAACATCAAGGTCATCACTTTGGTTAAAGATGCAGGATACGTAACGACATTAGATTTTGATTCGGCGATTACCAAGCCGTTGCTCGCATTAACAACTACATAGGAAGAAACTGGCATACGGGCTTGGGCAAAATTTAAGCTAGCAACGATAACAATGATAAAATGAAGGGCAGCTAAAAATAAGAAAACAGGCGAAAACTGTCGTACAATAGGGCGGGATTGCAATTTTACAGATAACTCTGAAAATGTAGTTCTTAAGAAAGAAAACATGGATGCACAACATATATATTTTTATAACAACCCGAAAATCTAAGTGATTCGCTTTAATCCCGCAACTATAAAAATCATCGAAAGGTTTGTATCAATTTTATTGGATGCATTTTGATGAATATTAAAAGGATGTATAACAATTCATTTCCTAGGCTTGAGATTTTTTGATTTTATCACTATATTAGGGCAATAAGTGCCATCATATTTTTTAAAGTTTAAGGGTAAACAATATATTACATGGACAATACAGCATTTTCCTCGGTGGGTCACGGTGGGGGTGGCCAGCATGATAAGATGGGTGGATTAGAACATCACCAAATTGCTGTCTTGATTAGAAGTAAGCCAAGGGCTGAATCCAAAAAGCCGCCTAAATACAAAGTTTTATTATTAAATGATGATTTTACCCCCATGGAATTTGTGGTAAATGTATTAAAAAAATTCTTTGACAAAGGGTATGAAGAAGCAACCCATATTATGCTGCAAGTTCACCAAAAAGGGGTAGCGATATGTGGGGTTTATGGATATGATATTGCAGAAATTAAAGTAACTCATGTGAATGAATTTTCTCGTCATCATGGGTTTCCTCTTCAATGCACTATGGAGAAAGAATAAACATGCTTAGTGTTCATCTTGAAAAAACTATTCGCCGTGCTTTTGACTTGTCTATCAAATATGGGCATGAATATACAACGCTTGAGCATCTTTTATTTTCCTTGACGGATGATCCAGACGCCTTAGCTGTCTTACAAGCTTGCCAGATAAATATTGCAAAATTAAAGGCGGATATTGCCGAATTTATTGAAGATAATTTGGGCGCCATTATGCTCACCGAAACCAAAGAATCAAAGCCAACTATTGCTTTTCAGCGGTCCATTCAACGGGCTATCCTGCAAGCGAAATCGGCGGGTAAACAGGAAATTACGGGGGCTAATTTGCTAATCGCGATGTTTTCTGAAAAAGAAAGTGCCGCCATTCATTTTCTAGAACAGCAGGATATGTCCAGGCTTGATGCGATGCAATTTGTTAGCCACGGAACGGGAAAAAATTCTTCCGCCAGTCCTTTAAAAACGGCTAATCCCTTGGAAGGTGATATAAACCCAGACCAGACTGATAAAACGACCAAAAACAACCCGTTGCACACCTATTGTATCAACCTGAATAAGAAAGCCCAAGATGGAAAAATTGATCCCTTAATTGGTCGGAATGTCGAATTGGAAAGAACGATCCAGATTCTTTGCAGGCGAACAAAAAATAATCCCTTATATGTAGGGGATCCAGGGGTTGGTAAGACAGCGATGGTGGAAGGCTTGGCATACAAGATTATCCATCAGCAAGTGCCCGAACCCCTAGCTCAAGCGGTTGTTTATAGCTTGGATTTGGGTGCGCTCATTGCGGGGGCAAGATACCGTGGAGATTTTGAAGAGCGTTTAAAGGCAGTTCTGAATGCTTTGCAAGCGCAACCTCATGCCATTTTGTTTATCGATGAAATCCATACCATTATTGGGGCTGGGGCGACAGGCGGCGGCACTATGGATGCAGCTAATTTATTAAAACCAGCTTTAGCCAGCGGCCATTTGCGTTGCATTGGGTCGACCACATTCCAGGAGTTTCGCACTTATTTTGAAAAAGACCGTGCTTTACTGCGCCGATTTCAAAAAATTGATATTCAGGAACCTTCTTTGGAAGACAGTGTGAAA
>JBGAWJ010000104.1:0-281 GCA_044227605.1 Alphaproteobacteria bacterium | reverse complement strand
ATCAGCCTACGAGCGCCATCACCAAATTTCCTATACAGACCAAGCGGTCCGCAGCGCGGTGGAATTATCCGTTAAACATATCCATGACCGAAAATTACCCGATAAGGCTATTGATGTTTTGGATGAGGCAGGGGCTGCACAACGCCTAATAGCTGTCGATAAACGGAAGAAAATTATCGATCTCGCGGATATTGAGAATATCGTTGCCAAGATTGCCCGTATCCCCGCTTCTTCAGTTTCCAGTAATGATTTACAGATGTTATCAAATATCGAACAAAATC
>JBGAWJ010000103.1:0-5211 GCA_044227605.1 Alphaproteobacteria bacterium | reverse complement strand
AATCATATCTTGGAATGATTGGATTACCGGCCTTACAATTAATCCCAATTCTTCTCTGGCTTTGACTGTATTAAAGGCCATAGGATTCGCTGCTAACCTAACACCTGTTAATGGGGCACGCGGCGGTTTTTTTCTAATATCTGCAATGATTTCACTAATGGTTGCAGCGGTTAACGCCACCCAATAAGGAACTTGCCGCTGCGGCATGGGTAAGCCGGTCATCCGCTCTAATAACTTTAAGATTTCTGATAAGCGTAAATTTTCGCCCCCCAAAATATAACGCTGGCCTGGTTTCCCATGAACCATCGCTAAATAATGACCCATGGCTACATCACGCACATCAATCAAATTAAAAGTTGCTTCCAAAAAAGCTGGATTATCTCCATTCAAAAAATCCAAAATCATCCGGCTAGGCGGCGTTAATTGCTGGTCGCCGGGTCCAATAGGCAAGGTTGGATTAACAATGGTAATAGGCACCCCCCGTTTAAATGCCAAAAAAGCCTCTTGTTCAGCCAATAGTTTAGAGCGGCAGTAAGGACCGGGCATTTCCGATAACATGGGGGTCACTGTTTCGTCAGTCATTCCGCTCCGCTTAGATTGTCGCGCACTGCTTAAAATCGATTCGGTCGATGTATAAATGACTTTCTCGAGCGGCATCTCTTCAGCAACCCTTAAAACATTTTTTGTGCCGATGTAATTGACAGACAAGAAATCCTTTTTATTTTTAGCCCAAAGATTAGGATTGGCCGCAACATGATATAAATATTCTATATTTTTTAAGGCCGATTGAATATCTTGAGTCTCTAAAATCGAGCCTTTGCGGTACTCGACATCCTGAATAGGATGGGCAGGCACCCTAATATCTAAAACCCGTACAAAAAATCCTTTTTTCTTTAATAAGGCAACCAAATGGCTTCCCACAAAGCCGCACCCGCCCGTTACCAACACATTACTCATTTTTTATATTCATTTCCTACACTACAAATTTGACCTTTTTTACCTTTTTGTCTTGCTTTTACTTCTTTTCAATTTTTTGGATGTGTCAGCCAGTCCTTGTCCATTTTTTAGATAATTTTTTAGTAACGGGGCCAAAAATTGACCCGTGTAACTGCCTAAAACGGCTGCAATCTGTTCAGGTGTTCCGGCTGCAACTACATATCCCCCTTTATCCCCCCCTTCAGGCCCAAGATCAATAATCCAATCTGCAGTTTTAATGACTTCCAGGTTATGTTCAATAATCAAAACACTGTTCCCTTGATCCACCAGGGTGCCTAAAACTTCCAATAATTTACGTACATCTTCAAAATGCAACCCTGTTGTCGGTTCATCGAGAATGTAAAGTGTTTTGCCAGTTGCCCGCCTGGATAGTTCCTTAGATAATTTTATCCGTTGCGCTTCCCCCCCCGACAACGTATTGGCTGCCTGGCCGATATGGACATATCCCAACCCCACCTTCTGCAAGGTAATTAATTTATCCCGAACGGGGGGGATACTTTGGAAAAAATCTACCCCGTCATCCACCGACATTTCTAAAACATCGGCAATGGACTTGCCTTTATACATGATTTCCAATGTTTCTCGATTATATCGCCTGCCCTTACATTGGTCACAAGGAACATAAACATCGGGCAAAAAATGCATTTCAATCTTGGTAACCCCATCGCCTTCACAGGCTTCACAACGCCCCCCTTTGACGTTAAAGGAAAAACGGCCTGCTTTATAGCCCCGGCTATTCGATTCGGGTAACGAGGCAAACCACTCACGAATCGGCGTAAAAGCGCCGGTATAAGTAACGGGGTTAGATCTGGGGGTACGCCCGATGGGTGATTGGTCAATATCAATAACCTTATCTAACAATTCAAGACCTTTTATTTCTTTATATCCTGCTGGTTGCTCACGGCTGCCAAACAAGTGTTTTGCTAAAGCTTTATAAAGCGTTTCAATGATCAAAGTGGATTTACCGCCACCCGAAACGCCGGTGATACAGGTCATAACCCCCAAAGGAATTTGGACATCGATATTTTTTAAGTTATTGCCAGTTGCGCCTATAATTGTCAGCATCTGATCTTCTTTAACTGTTCTTTTAACCTCCGGTACCGGGATAGCCCGTTTGCCCGATAAATAAGCACCCGTCATACTCTCAGGATGATCAAGTAACGCTTGGGGCGTACTGGCCGCAATAATTTGACCACCGAATTTGCCGGCTGCTGGCCCCATATCAATGACATAATCCGCTTGACGAATGGCATCTTCATCATGTTCAACCACCAAGACTGTATTGCCTAAATCCCTCAAGCGCCGCAATGTTAATAATAACCTGGCGTTATCCCGCTGATGCAAGCCAATTGATGGCTCATCCAAAACATATAAAACCCCCGTTAACCCCGACCCAATTTGTGAAGCCAACCGGATGCGCTGGCTTTCGCCCCCACTGAGGGTTCCTGAGGCACGGCCTAAAGAAATGTATTCCAAGCCTACATTTTTTAAAAAACCTAGTCTTTCATTAATTTCTTTCAAAATCCGATTAGCAATTTCATTTTGCCGGTGGGTTAAATGTTTAGGCAAATCTATGAACCAATTCACTGCTTCCCCAATTGATTTTTGGCAAAGTTCTGAAATATTCAGGCGGTTCACTTTGATGGCTAAGGCTTCGGGTTTTAGGCGCATCCCCTGACAATCAACGCAGGGAGAGCTGCTTTGATATTTGGCAAATTCCTCCCTCATCCAGCTGCTATCTGTTTCCCGCCAGCGACGCTCCATATTGGGAATAATACCTTCAAAGACCTTATTGGTTTGGTATTGGCGCACCCCGTCATCATAACTTAATGGGAGTTTAAGGTTTTTGGAGCCGTATAAAATGGTATTTCTAACCTCCTCTGATAATTGTTCCCAAGGGGCCTTTAAACTCGCCCCATAATGCTTGGCAATGCTTTCCAACGTTTGTTGGTAATAAACCGAGCTTGAACCCGCCCACGGGGCAACCGCCCCTTGCTGCAAATTTAAATGGGTATCAGGAACAATCAAATTTGGGTCAAAAGCCACTTTAACCCCTAAGCCGTCACAAGTGGGGCAAGCCCCGAAAGGATTGTTAAAAGAAAATAAACGGGGTTCGATTTCATCAATGGTAAATCCGGAAACAGGACAAGCAAACCGGGCCGAAAAAGTCGTTCTTTGGCCGGTTTCAGTATTTTCCAAATAAGCCAATCCATCCGACAATTTTAAAGCCAGTTCAAAACTATCGGCAAGCCTGGTTTCTATCCCTTCACGAATGGCCAACCGATCAACTACCACCTCAATGGTATGTTTGATTTTTTTATTTAAAGCAGGCACCTTGTCAATTTCATACAGCTGATCATCCACCTTTACCCGCTGAAAGCCTTGTTTCTGAAGATCGGCCAGATCCTTTTTATATTCGCCCTTACGACCGCGGACAATGGGGGCCAATAACATAAATTTCTGCCCAGTCGGCATTTTTTTAACCATATCAACCATCTGGCTGACTGTTTGGCTTTCAATGGGCAACCCAGTGGCGGGGGAATAAGGAATACCAATCCGCGCATATAAAAGTCTTAAATAATCATAGATCTCCGTAACGGTACCAACCGTTGAGCGCGGGTTACGCGAGGTAGTTTTTTGTTCGATGGAAATCGCCGGAGATAATCCTTCAATGCTGTCAACATCCGGTTTTTGCATCAATTCCAAAAATTGGCGCGCATAGGCAGACAATGATTCTACATACCGGCGCTGCCCCTCTGCATAAATCGTGTCAAAAGCCAAGGAAGATTTACCGGAACCGGATAAGCCCGTAATCACTACCAATTGATGCCGAGGGATATCAACATCAATATTTTTAAGATTATGTTGCCTTGCCCCACGAATGGATATTTTACCGTGGCGGAAGATTTCGTTGGTATCATTATTCATTATTTAAACCCAATTCACATTTCAATCAGTTTTTTTTAAGGACGGCACGTCTGACCACTAAATATCCCTACGGTTTACTCAAGATGATGTCTTATCAATACGAAACAAGAACGTTATTGTCCATTGATTTATATATGAAGTACATAACAGATTTATAATAATCCGTGAAATTTATGACAAATTATTTTAGAAATTGAAGTAGCTAAGGGTTCCAGATAATTTATAGCTGGGCTGTTTACTGGCTAGCAACTGTCGCAACCGCATAAAACGGATGGCCGTATTCGGTTGAATGCGACTGAGGTCAGGCAGGACACGCCCTTGTCCCCGCTACAAAATGCTCCCCTAATCGGCTTTGCTGCGCTGAGGATGTATGGACAGAGGTGAGAGCTGCAAAAACAACCATGAAAATCAATATTTTTTTATGAAAGTGCACATCGCCTCACTTCCAACTCATCCGAATTTATTAATTGAATTCCTGTAAACCTTGAATAATGGTTTTCATTTTGCAATCTTATTATAGCCCTTAAACCCATCATCCTTAGGCATGATCTTAAATAATTTTGGCAATTTTGTGGCCGTCTATAACATTTTCTTGATGAACCGATTGCTGCGTGATATCCGAGCACCCATCCCGCAAGGGACATTAGCGGAGGTGAAGCGAAAATGGTTGTGGTGAGATAAGAGGTTTACTTGTAATCGTGTGTTTCTATTTTTCCAAATTATTCAAGAATGAATTTCTAGTTAGAGCTTTTTGGTAATAAAAGGAATGTTTTTATTGACGTTAATTGACGTTATGTGAGCTCTATTAAAAAACTTTCTATTTAGGATTGCCTGCACTTGATAATAGGATTGTTATTTAGCTTTTGCTTCAATAGAGCCTAATTGTATTCTTGTATCAAGTGTCTGAAAGGTCATCCTAATAATATTAGCTTGGATAATTTTACTCTCCTTATCAGAATCAGATAATTTCCCACGTTTAGCTGCAACAGGAACAAATTCAATAATCGCCACTACGGCTCTGTTACGACCTATTTGTTGCGTGATTTTTCTAGCTTCTTCCTTGTTAACAAACCAAGTTGTGAACTGAGCCCATTGTCAAAAGTTAACGCGATATCCTCATGAGCAGATGGATATGAATCATACGATAAATAGCTATTATCTGAGAAATCTAGGAAAAAGGCCGCCTGATCAGAATCATATTCTTGAAGTTCTAGATTCGTAAAAACAACCAAGGATTTTTTCTGAAATAAACTATTCGTTTGTTCTAGAATCATTGGCTCGAGCTTT
>JBGAWJ010000102.1:273-5249 GCA_044227605.1 Alphaproteobacteria bacterium | reverse complement strand
GCAGGTTATCACCAGTGAATTGCTGGAAAAGAACGGGGCTTCCGTCCGGATATTTTTAGATGGTATGCGCGAAACCATCCCCGCCTTAACCCGTGAATTGACTGAAGATGGAGCCTCTATCCGTTTTTCACTCGAGGCGGGCATTGATGCTTTAGAAGAAACCACGGATTGGATTTTAGAAAATTACCGCCAAAATTCCGCACGGATTTTAGCCGGTGCTAACCCCTATATCCATTTATTCGGGACAGTCTATATGGGTTGGTTATTAGCGGAAGGAACTATCGCCAGCAAGCGGTTACTAGGTATGGCAAAAATTGATCCGGCTGTTCATCAAAACAGGTTATTGATTGCCAAATTTTATGCTGACAGTATTTTACCCCAAGCTGAGCAAGATGCCATTACAGTGATGGGGGGCTGTTCCTCTATTTTGGAATTGCCAATCATTTCTTTCTGATTTTTTATTATAATAAGGGTAATTCAAATACGCCCTTTTTGACCCATATTTGATAGGATAAACCCATGGTTTCCGCCCCTTCTTTTATTAAAAAATCTACACCCCCTTTTTCAGCAAATGGCAGCTTCCCTGCCATCCGCTTAAGGCGCAACCGCCTACATCCTTGGTATCGTCGATTATTGGCGGAAAATACTTTGCAGGCAACTGACCTAATTTTACCGGTCTTTATTCATGACGGTAGGGAAGACCAAATACCAATACCTGCAATGCCGGGGATCCATCGATTATCGCTTAACCACCTATTGAAAACCGCTTCCCAGGCAGTAAAACTTGGCATTCCGGCGATTGCCATTTTTCCGGTGGTACCTACCGAGAAAAAATCTAATGATGCGAAAGAAGCATATAACCCCAACAATCTTTGCAATCAAGCCATCCGGGCAATTAAAAAAAATGTGCCTGAAATCGGCGTCATTTGTGATGTTGCATTAGATCCTTATACGCCCCACGGCCATGATGGCTTAATGATCAACGAAGAAATCCATAATGATCAAACCATTGCAGTTTTATGTAAGCAAGCCTTAGCCCAGGCAGAAGCAGGGGCAGATATAGTTGCCCCCTCTGACATGATGGACGGCCGTATTGGCGCTATCAGGCAATTTTTGGATCAAGCAGGCTTTATCAACTGCGCCATCCTTTCCTATGCCGTCAAATACGCGTCCTCTTTCTATGGCCCGTTCAGGCAAGCGGTGGGATCAGCCAAAGCCCTTGGCAAAAAAGACAAAAGAACATACCAAATGAATCCCGCTAACAGTGATGAAGCCTTGCGGGAGTGCGATTTGGATATCAAGGAAGGCGCCGATATTTTAATGGTTAAACCGGGATTGCCTTACTTGGATATCCTATACCGGGTGAAAACCACCTTCCAAATGCCGACTTTTGTTTATCAAGTAAGTGGCGAATATGCTATGATAAAAGCCGCTGCTAAACAAGGTTGGGGGGATTCAACAAAATTAATGCTGGAAAGTTTGCTAGCTTTTAAAAGGGCAGGTGCCAATGCAATCTTAACCTATGCAGCCCTTGACGTTGTAAGAAAGTTGGATCAATTAGAGATGTAGCCCACCCAAAGTTTAAGGGTTGACATCTATATTAGGTTTATCCCTATCATTTTTTTGGCACAGGGTCATGAATTTATAGCCCATCAGCTTTATTGTAAAAAACAATCGATTCTTGCCATCCATTTTACTGTATGGCTGAGAGTACCCTTTAGACCAATGCAACTTTCCTGTAAGGGCTTAATCCAAGGGGGGAAAAGCCTACCCCCGTGGGCAAGCAACTAATGGAATTTGGGGCAAGATCATCAAGATGGTTATTACTCTGCTCTTCGGTAATTTGAAAGGTATGGGTCAAGACGTAGATGCCAAAACCAACCAATAAAATGGCCGAAAAACGACTTAACCTTAAGAGCATTTTTTGGCTTAAGCGGTTTTTAATAAATTTTGTAACTAAGGTTAATAATGCCCACCAGATTAAAGACCCTAGAAAAAGGGCCGTAATAAATAATATAATGGCAAAATCCCCATAAACCGGATTACCCAATTTACCAACCCCTTGTCCCAATACGCCAAATCCAGCCATTATCGCTGTCATCGAAAACAAGGTCATGGGATTAAAAAAGGTAATGGAAAAAGAAACCACAAAACCCCTGATAAGGGTTTTCGGGTCAGTTGGGTTATTGGCTAAAGGATCGGGTGGATGGGACCGCCATTCCACAATCCCTAAACTAACGAGAATAATAAAACCGATCACGCTAACCCATTCTTTGTAATGGATAAAAAAATCGCCTACTAGCGATAACCCATAGGCCGCAATCCCTCCATAAACAGCATCGGCAAAAGCTGCCCCTGCGCTTACAGATAATCCCCCTGCCCAACCCGATACAATGGTGCGCCGTATCAGCAGCAAGGCGGTCGGCCCAACGGGAATGCCGATCACAAACCCGATTGAGGCGCCCTTGATTACCAGCATCAGCAACCCAAATTCTTCTGCACCCATGGCTAAGACCGCTTATCGCCAAAAATTAATGGATAGCCGGCCAGTCTCATTGGGCATAAAAATAACGGCAATTTTTTATCGTCAATCAATCGTTTATCTTTCCGTCGTCATCATGAATTAGGTGTTTTTACCTGAAGAATGCAATATAACAGGTAATTATAAAAAACAAATTGAATGTTATCCCTGTCTCATGGATTTACCAAATGCTGATCCCTTAACCCTGCAGAAAATAATAGCATATCGTTGGTAAAGCCAGTTATATTTTCGTATTATAATCAACTGATCTTATCCCTGTTAAAATTGGACCCCATGATTATTACCAGACAAGAATTTTTACTTTTGCAAAAATCTCGCCATTCACGGATTATAGGTTTGGATGTCGGGGAGAAGACCATTGGCATAGCCCTGAGTGATGCCGGATTAATCATTGCCTCCCCTTTACGCACCATCAAGCGGCAAAAATTCCACTTGGATTACATGGAATTGCAAAAAACCATTGATGAATTTCAGATATATGCGGTTGTCATCGGATTTCCCCTCAATATGAACGGCAGTGAAGGGCCTAGATGCCAGTCAGTGCAGCAATTTGCCAAAAACATTATCCAAAAAAAAGACATCCCTATTATTTTTTGGGATGAACGGCTATCCACCATGGCCGTCAATAGGCAGATGATTGATGCGGACATCTCCCGGCAGAAAAGGGATAAATTGGTTGATAAACTGGCAGCCAGTTATATATTACAAGGTTTTCTGGATAGTTTCTCATCCACCTTGATCGCGACATCACCAAGCATATAAAAAACATGTGAAAATTGGGGGAAAAATGATCGGTTCTTTAACAGGTATTCGGGTTCTTGATTTGACAAGGATTCTGGCGGGCCCCAGTTGCACGCAGCTTTTGGGTGATTTGGGGGCAGAGGTGATCAAAATAGAAAAACCCGGCGCAGGGGACGATACCAGAAAATGGGGTCCTCCTTACGTCAAAAACAGTAAGAACCAGGAAAGCACGGACAGCGCTTATTATTTATCTGCAAACCGTAATAAAAAATCCTTAGCCATCGATATTGCCCAAAAACCCGGCCAGGATTTAATTAAAAATTTAGCAGGTAGTTGCGATATATTAATTGAAAACTTCAAAGTTGGCGATATGGCAAAATATGGCCTGTCCTATCCGCAATTATCGCCAGATTTCCCACAATTAATTTATTGTTCCATTACGGGATTTGGCCAAAATGGCCCCTATGCTGCACGGCCTGGTTACGATTTTTTAGCGCAGGCGATGGGCGGGTTAATGAGTATTACGGGGGAGGCTGCAGGAGCGCCCATGAAAGTCGGGGTCGCGGTCGCCGATTTGATGTGTGGGATGTATGCAGCTGTTGCGATATTAGCAGCCCTTAACCATCGCCATCGCCATCAGCACGGGCAATATATTGATTTGGGTTTGTTGGATACCCAAGTGGCCTGGCTTGCTAATGTTGGGATGAATTATTTGACATCTGGCCAAACACCCAAACGTTTTGGCAATGAACATCCCAATATTGTCCCCTATACCGTAATGCCTTGCCAAGATGGGCATTTTGTTTTAGCCATCGGCAATGACCAGCAATTCCAAAAATTCTGCCAAATGGCTCAATGTTTCCAAATTAGTGAAGATCCCCGCTTTAACACCAATCATCAACGGGTCAAAAACCGCAGTATTTTATATCCGTTGTTGCACAATATTACTCGTCAGCATCCCCAAAAATACTGGGTCGAACAATTAACAGCCATGGGCGTACCCTGCAGCCCCGTCAATAATATTGCACAGGTTTTTGAGGATCCCCAAATTTTAGCAAGGGACATGAAAATAAAGATGGATTATCCCTTGTCTTCTTCCCAAGAGATTGAATTAATCGGCAATCCCATTAAAATGTCAGCCACCCCGGTTACTTACCGGACAGCCCCCCCTCGCCTTGGTGAACACACGGACGAAATTTTAAAAGACTTGTTAAAGCTTTCCAAAGCTGAAATTGCAGCTTTGCGAAAAAGCCATATTATTGGCTAAGGTTCCCCGGCTTTATCAGAAATACCAGGGCTCAAAAAAAACCAGGTTTCGTGAAAAGGCCGTTTAAGAAGTGAATAGAAAATCTGGCTATCTATACCCTATCCTAAGGGACATTTGTTAATTTAGGTTTTAAGTCTTTGCGAAATAAAAACTCACGCCCAATTTTGACCCGTTGTTGGCCGTTATACTCAATAATATCACCCGTGGCATAGGTTTCCGTCCAAATCAGCGGCAAATAAGAACCGGTGCCAACCACATCAATCGGCGCTTTGGCTTCCGCCATCACTTTACATTTGGCAGGATCAAAACCAGAAGAAACAACAATTCTAACTTTTTGAAAACCGTGCGCATCTAAGGCTTCCCTTAAGCAAAAAACTGCAGCGGCAGAAACCCCGGCCCCCACCAGATATTTCAATTCTGCTTCCG
>JBGAWJ010000102.1:0-263 GCA_044227605.1 Alphaproteobacteria bacterium | reverse complement strand
TGCCTGGCGTATCTAAACGGATACTTAGCTTTTCTTGGGCAACCAGATGACGGAACTTATGGCAAACTTCCAAACTATCGGTGATTTCTTTGCCAAAATAATCGACCAAGGCCGTTACAGGCTCCGTTGGGAAAGTTTGTTGGTATAATTCAACTGCCCGTAATGTTGATCCTGCATACCCAATTAAGGCATGTGGCATGGTGCCTAAGGCATCGGAACGGTTAAAATAATGGGCGGTGGCTGCCGTGGCATTGCCAATAAAT
>JBGAWJ010000101.1:0-5275 GCA_044227605.1 Alphaproteobacteria bacterium | reverse complement strand
GCAATGCCTATATCAAGCCCTAAGATTTTTTTCACTTTTTCCTCCATTATTTCTGTTTTGTTCTATTGACTTTAAAGATAAAATTCATATTATTCAAATAGTTTCTCTTATAGGTCATCCGTGTGGAAATGGTTGTTATAATAAGAAGAAATTCGTGGGTTCCTCCCGCCGCAAGGCGGGATACCCTATTTAGGCTTCGGATATCGCCTAAACCCCACCTTCCATATTTTCGAAAATTCATTCAGGCTGATCAAGATATTAAGCCTTAGTCTTGGCTGCTAACAGGCTTGCTGCCGTCAATCAATGATTGTGCTGGACGAGAGGCCATTTTATCCCTATAAACGTCCAAACGCTTTAAGCCGGTTAGTCATGATGCCGGTTAAGGCAAAAGATATGATTGAGGGTTTTTGTTGACAATCAACAGCGAGGGGCACGAGATGTACCTGATTTCCCTATGTAAAATACCTGCCGTCCCGTATCAAAAAATTTTAAATCTTGTTGATTGGCGGCAGGCGAACCAAACAGCCACCTATGCAAGCTTGGTGCAGCATGATTAACCCAAACTTCAAAACCTTACCCCATTACCTGACTTTTGATGATGTTTTGCTGCTGCCAGCTTATTCAGATATCACCCCCCTGGATGTCAGTTTGTCTACAGAGCTAGCCAAAGGGTTGTCCTTAAACATTCCTATCTTATCGGCACCGATGGATACATTGACCGAAAGCAATATGTTAGTTGCTTTAGGAAAAATGGGGGGTTTAGGGGTTTTGCACCGCAATTTAAGCATTGCGGATCAGGTGAGGCAACTGAAAATTGCCCTTGAGGCCAAGGTTAAGGTTGGTGTAGCGGTCGGTTTCGGGGCGGATTTTGAAAGCCGGGTGGAAACGCTGGCTCAACTCAAGCCCCATGTCATGTGCATTGATTCGGCGCATGGGCACACCAAAAATATCATGGAAACAACGAAATTTATTAAACAGCGTTACCCAGCTATATGCCTAATTTCTGGGAATGTTGCCACCTATGAAGGGGCCAAGGCGCTTTTTGAGGCCGGGGCTGATGTGGTCAAGGTTGGGATGGGCTCCGGCTCCATTTGCACGACCCGGATTGTTTCCGGTGTGGGTGTTCCCCAATTGTCGGCAATTTTTGAATGTGCAAAGGCCGCCCGGGAATATAAGCGCCCCATTATTGCCGATGGCGGTATCCGCAATAGTGGTGATATTGTGAAAGCGTTGGGGGCAGGGGCCTCTGCGGTGATGCTTGGCTCCTTACTCGCGGGTACGGATGAATCGGTGGGTGAATTGGTTGAATATAATAAGGTGTCCTATAAATCATACCGGGGGATGGGTTCGGTCAAATCGATGGTCCAGGGAAGCGCTGCGCGCTATGGTCAACATTATACCGTTGGTGAGAAACAAAAATTGGTGCCAGAAGGGGTGGAGGGTTTGATTCCCAGTCGTGGGCCTTTGAAGGATTGGCTGTATCAGATTTTAGGGGGCATCAGATCGGGTTGTGGCTATCTGGGGGCCGCTAATATCAAAGCGCTTCAAGAAAAGGCGCAATTCGTAACCATCACGTCGGCAGGAGTGGCTGAATCAAATCCTCATACCATTATCCAAAACCCATGATTGGAAAAACATATGATTGTCATTGTTGATTTCGGCTCGCAAACCGCCCATATGATCGGCCGACGGTTGAAAAAGTTCGGGGTGGCCGTGGCTTATGCGTCGCCGGATGATGTGCTAAGTAAAATAACGACTTTAAAACCTAAGGGATTAATTTTTTCGGGCGGGCCAGCGTCGGTTAACGGCGCGAATTCGCCCACTCTCCCGCCCAAGATCTTTGACTTGAAAATTCCCATTCTGGGCATTTGTTACGGCTGGCAATTAATGGCCAAAATACTTGGTGGTAAGGTGGTTTCCGAGCGGAAAGAATATGGCCCTGAAAAAATCCAGTTTGTTGACAACATCTTTCACCTGGGGAAAACCGCTTTCAGCGTGATCATGTCCCACGGCGATTCCGTTCAGCAGATCCCCGCGGGCTTTACAATTGCTGGATCCACCAAAAATGTGGATTGCGCGGCGGCTATCCACCCGAAAAAACGTTTTTATGGCATTCAATTTCACCCTGAATTAAATGATACGGAGCAAGGGTTTGATATTTTACAGTTTTTTGCCATCAAGGTGGCTGGATGCAGTGCCACACCTAAGGATATTGACGTTCCGGCAATTCTTGAAAAAATTCGCACGCAAGTGGCGGGGCATGAGGTGATTTGTGCGATATCTGGGGGGGTGGATTCAACCGTGGTTGCAACCTTAATTGACCGGGCCATCCATTCTAAACTTCACCTTCTTTACGTTGAAAACGGCCTCATGCGACAAGGAACTAAGGAAAGGGTTGTTTCTTTATTTAAAAACACCACCATTATCCATGCGGAAAAATTGTTTTTGGATTCGCTCCGGGATGTTACAGATCCCGAGCAGAAAAGGAAAATTATTGGCAAATTATATATTGATTTGTTTGAGCGCGAAGCCCTGAAACATCCAGGGGCAAAGTTTTTGGCCCAAGGCACGATCTATTCAGACGTTATTGAATCCCAGGGTACAAAATTGGCTTCAAAAATTAAATCACATCATAATGTGGGCGGGTTGCCCGAAAAATTATCACTACAATTGCTGGAGCCTGTACGGGAATATTATAAAGATGAAGTGCGCGAAATTGGCAAAATTCTGGGGATTCCCGATAAAGTGCTGATGGAACACCCATTTCCAGGTCCTGGGTACGCCGTGCGTATCCGTGGGGAGGTTACTGAAAAAAGGTTAAACCAAGTCAAATTGGCAGACTCAATTTTGGCCGACGAACTGCAAAAAGCTGGTATTTATCATCGACTTTTCCAATGTTTCCCGGTGATGACCGGTGCCCATAGTACCGCCGTTAAGGGTGATGAGGGGATATTTGCCGAAGTTGTAGCCATAAGGGCTTATGAATCGCTTGACATCATGACCTCAACCTGGGCGAAACTACCTTATGATGTTTTACAAAACATTTCTTCGCGGATTGTCAACGAAGTGCCTGATGTTTCGCGGGTGGTTTATGACATCTCCACCAAACCACCGGCCACGATGGAGTGGGAGTAAGTTAAAAAGTATTTCGCTGCAAAATATACAAAGAAAAGGGAAGAGGTAAAAAACTTATCTATTTGCAGGATATTTTTAGAATAATGCTTGTTATAACCAAAAATTCCTATGCTTCTTCTGCCGCAGGTCAGGCTTTCTTTGATGTAAGTTATTCAAGCCACTCGCTCGTTTATTTAGGCTTATTTTTTAATTTGCCCATTTGTTTTCTTAAAACAACAATGATAAGCTTGATAGACCTGTTTAGAAACCGTAAAATCTGAAAGAACTTCTATATGCTATGGTTAATTTTTGGCTTTTTTTCTGTGGGTATTGGGGTAATTTTACTTGTATTCTCGACCAATATCGTAGTGATTGATTTGGCCTTGCGCCCGTTTATTATAGGCGGCGTGATATTAGGGTTGATAGGCTTGTGGCAAATAATCGCAAGATCAAAACGAAGCGATAAAAAACGCGACTCCAATCCGCAATCATGATACTTTGTTGGTTGAAAAAATAATAGAATACCCTATAACCATGAAGGATTATTTTTCATTTAGGTATTTTCGCATATGCAAGAATTGTTAGGGCAATATTTACCTGTTGTGGTTTTCTTAGGGGTCGCTTTTGTTATTTCTAGTGCTGTGGTTGCGGCGTCCTTGATAGCGGCCTGGCAAAAGCCGGATGCCGAGAAACTAAGCTCTTACGAATGCGGATTTGAACCTTTTGATGATGCGCGTCGCCCTTTTGATGTACGGTTTTATTTGGTTTCAATCCTGTTTATTATTTTTGATCTAGAGGTGGCCTTCCTCTTTCCTTGGGCGATTTCATTAAGTGCGATAGGCACCTTCGGCTTTTGGTCGATGATGATGTTTCTGGGTATTTTGACCATCGGGTTTATTTATGAATGGAAGAAAGGGGCTTTGGAATGGGAATAGAGTCATTATTGCCAGCAGCGGCGAAATTGCCGGAAAAAGCCACGCCTGACGAATTATTGAAAGCGGTTTCTGCCGATGTGGCAGATAAGGGTTTCGTGGTGGCGCAATTAGATAAATTGGTTAATTGGGGGCGTACCGGTTCCTTATGGCCGATGACTTTTGGGCTGGCTTGCTGTGCGGTGGAAATGATGCATGCCTATATGCCGCGCTATGATTTGGACCGGTTTGGTATTTTTCCGCGTGCGTCCCCCCGCCAGTCGGATGTGATGATTGTGGCTGGCACTTTAACCAATAAAATGGCCCCAGCTTTACGTAAAGTGTATGACCAAATGGCCGAACCGCGCTGGGTAATCTCCATGGGTTCTTGTGCCAATGGGGGAGGGTATTACCATTATTCCTATTCTGTGGTACGTGGTTGTGACCGGATTGTCCCGGTCGATATTTATGTACCGGGCTGTCCGCCTACCGCTGAGGCTTTAGTATATGGCATCCTGCAGCTGCAGCGAAAAATTCGCCGCACTGGCACGATTGCCCGCTCATGATAGGAACATGCTGCCATGAATGAAAGCCTATTTGAAAATCAGCAACTGCGATTACAATTGGTGGCTAACGCTGTTCAGCAACAATTTCCTAAGAACTTTCTTCAACCTACCTGGCCGTTGAATGAGCTCACTTTGGTTTGTTCGCCGGTAAATATAAAACCGTTGTTAATGTTCTTAAAACAAGATGCCAGCTGCCTTTTTGATCAATTGATTGATATATGTGGTGTGGATCATCTGTCGCGACCGAAACGTTTTGAAGTCGTCTATCACCTGTTGAGCTTACGGAACAACATACGCGTCCGCTTGAAATTACCGCTGTCGGTTGGCGAGCCTGCACCTTCAATCGTTGATATGTTCCCAAATGCGGGTTGGTATGAGCGGGAAACATGGGATTTGTTTGGCATACCTTTCGAGGGTAACCCCGATATGCGTCGCCTATTGACTGATTACGGTTTCGAAGGGCATCCGCTGCGCAAAGACTTCCCGTTAACTGGTTATGTGGAAGTGCGGTATGATGAAGTGCAGAAAAAAGTTGTGTATGAACCTGTCAAACTTGCTCAAGAATTCCGCCGTTTTGATTTTATAAGCCCTTGGGAGGGGATGTTGCAATTACCGGGTGATGAAAAAGCAAAAGGATCAAAGGCGTGACAAAAGTGGAACCCGAACCAGGCGAAACCAAAAGGG
>JBGAWJ010000100.1:0-5390 GCA_044227605.1 Alphaproteobacteria bacterium | reverse complement strand
TCACCGCTGCGCTCGGCTTTGGCCTCAAATGAGGCCGGTTGACGCCTTCTTTCCCCGGCATCCCCAGCCTCTTTGCGGGGGCGGAAGCCTTCGCCACCACGGAATCTAGCACCCGACCCGCCACGACGGTCGCCTGAAGCTCCGTCTTCTTGACGCGGTTGACGCGGCCGGAACCCATTGGGACGACCCTCACCCGCACGTTCCCCGCCCCGCTTACGCGCAAAACCTGCGCCAGCAGCTGACTTATGACCAGATTTCGGCCCCGGTGCAATTTTTTCATTCGGGTTAATCAAGCGGTGGATTGCCTTCCATTTAGCCCCATCTTGCGGGGTGATCAAACAGACTGCCGAACCTTCCGCCCCGGCGCGTGCCGTGCGGCCAATCCGGTGAATGTAATCTTCCGGGCATTGCGGCAAATCATAATTAATGACATGCTCAATATGCGGGATATCCAAGCCGCGGGCCGCGATATCGGTTGCCACCAAAATCCGGTTTTTCTGATTACGGAAAGCATGGATCACGCGGTCACGCTTATTTTGCCGCAAATCGCCATGGATGGTATCAACACTATGTTCATCCTTATCCAATTTGCCGGTCAGTTTTTCCGCACCCCACTTGGTTTTCACAAACACCAGGATAGACCCCTGGCGTTGATCCAACTGGGTGACTAAATGACCATATTTCTCTGCTTCGGAGGTGTGAATCAATTCCTGTTTGATTTTCTCAACCGGGGTAGTAGCTGACCCAACGGCAATGCGCACCGGGTCTTTCACGTATTTTTGCGATAATTTGATAATATCGTTTGGCATGGTTGCCGAAAACAATAAGGTTTGACGTTTCGCCGTCAAATATTTGGCGATTCTTTCCAGTTGCACCCCAAATCCCATATCGAGCATCCGGTCGGTTTCATCAAGCACTAGAAAATCCGTTTCATTGAGCATCAAGGTGCCACGGGTCAAATGATCGTTAATACGGCCCGGTGTGCCCGCAATGATGCGGGGCCTCATCCGCAATTGTTGCAACTGCTTTTGCATGGAATCACCGCCAATTAAAAGGGCGGTTTTAATCGGGCTGTTTTTGCCAAGCAGCTTTTGGATCATATCCAATACTTGGGTTGCCAATTCCCGGGTTGGGGTTAAAACCAGCGCATGGCTGCGCGGGTTGGCCAATAACTTAACAATCATCGGAATGGCAAAGGCTGCGGTTTTGCCGGTGCCTGTTTGGGCCGAACCCAAAATATCCCGTCCTTCCAAGGCAGGCGGAATAGCCTGGGCCTGGATAGGGGTCGGTATTGAAAATTGCATTTGCTCAAGTGAGCGCAGCAGCGGCTGGGGTAACCCCATCGATAGAAAATCTTGCATTGTGATATCCTTCAACGGGTATCAACCCGTTATGTTGTAAAAATTAATAAAAAGGATTGATCCAATTGATCAGGCGGCCATCGCTCTTATTTTGATAAAAATAAGATGACCAGCCCGAACAAGAACGATGCAGATTATATATCGGCAGATAAAAAGTGCGCCAATGACCATCGTTGCTTTGCAGTTCAACCCAATAAAGCCAGAACCTTGATCAGGAGAAAACATCACCAAGAAGGTGATGATCATTATCCCGCAAGATCATCGCGTTACATTGTTACCCAAAACGGGTAAACCGAGTCCTGTAGCTAAACGTTCCCACGAAGGGAAGCCCAGCAACTCTTGGACAAACGCTATAAGGATCCTATAATCTTGGGAATCTTATGTATCCTGGGGATACCCTGCTGTGAAAGGTTTTAACCAAAACAGCAGCCTGCAGAAGCAAAGAGTATATACGGTAACTCAGGCGCTATTATACATATCAACAATTGAAAGGCAAGCTTATTCCTATATAACACTGCTTTCATTCCGTAACACCGGCTGATTGCCTGATTCATAGCGATTTTATTCCAAGCAATAAGCAGGCATATTTATTTGGCTATTTTTATGGTGGAATGCACCACGGTGCGTTCAAACCCCAACAAACCAAAGATCTGTCGGATACAAAAAATGCCGGAGATAACAAAACCTCCGGCACTCTCAACCCCGTTATTGCGTGTCGGCTTACAATACAGGGCCCGCGGCTGATACAGCAGCTGAAACGTTAAATTTTTTGAAATTGTTGCGGAAGTTCTCAATCAATTTTTTAGCATTTTCGCTATATTCGGCTTGATTTTTCCATCCCTTACGTGGATCAAGCAACGCCGCATCCACCCCTTTCAACGCTTGGGGAATAGCAAAACGGAATCCGGGCAATTCCGTGTATTCGGCTTTTTGCAAATCACCTGAAAGTATCCCGGTGATAACAGCCCTGGTTACCGGAATATCAAACCGTTTCCCCCCCTTTCCAAACCCACCCCCCGCCCAGCCGGTATTAACCAGGTAAACCGGACAAGACGTTTGCTCTAAGCGCCGCAATAACAAATCCGTATATACGTTAGCCGGACGCGGAAAGAAAGGGGCGCCGAAACAAACGCTGAAAGTGGGCTCAATCCCCGCGGTACTGCCAACTTCCGTGCTGCCCACCCGGGCGGTGTAGCCGCTTAAAAAATAATAGGCAGCCTGTTCCTTGGTTAAGCGCGCAACCGGCGGCAAGACACCATACAAATCGCAGCTTAAGAAAATAACCGCCTTAGGATGGCCTGCTTGATTGGCAATCACCCGTTTTTCGATATATTCCCGCGGATAAGCCGCCCGGCTGTTTTGGCTTAAACTGTCATCCTCATATTTTGGCTGCAGGGATTTCGGCTCCAGAACGACATTTTCCAAAACCGTGCCTTGACGGATGGCGTTCCAAATCACTGGCTCCCGCTCTTGCGATAAATTAATACATTTAGCGTAACAACCCCCTTCAAAATTGAAAATTCCCTTCGCACTCCACCCATGTTCGTCATCGCCAATTAAAAAGCGGGCAGGATCAGCCGAAAGAGTGGTTTTCCCCGTGCCCGATAAGCCAAAAAACAGGGCAACATCGCCTTTATCCCCCACATTGGCAGCACAGTGCATCGGCAACACATCTTGCGGAGGAACCAGGAAATTCAACACGGAAAACATGGCCTTTTTCATCTCGCCAGCATAGCGCAACCCGCAGAGTAAAATACGGCGGTTGGTAAAATCCAGCATCAAGGCTGCATCGCTATTAACGCCATCTTGTTTGGGATCTGTTGCCAAGCCGCTTGCGTTCAGCATGGTCCAACTTTTCTTATCATCCATCAACCCTGATTCGCGAATAAACAAATTCTGGCAGAACAAAATATGCCAAGCCAAATCGCTGGTCACATGCACGCTGAGTTGGTAAGCGGGATCAGCCGCAACTTTCAGGCGCGTGCTGAAGGTTTCCCGCGATTTCATATATTGCTGGGCTTTTTGCCATAAGGTTTCAAAAACTTGCGGGGTAACCGCCTGGTTGACACTGCCCCAATCAACTGCCGAATCGGTGGTTTGGTCGCGAACGATAAAACGGTCTTTTGGTGATCTGCCGGTGCGTTTGCCGGTTGCCACAACCAAGGCTTTGTTGCTGGCCAAAACCCCCTCTTTGCGCTGAAGGGCCTTATTAACCAGGGCTTCACTAGACATATTTTGTTGCGTGACGGAATTAGTATTGGATGCTACGGATTTCATGCATTTTCCCCGTTAAAGATATGGAACGATCAATGGACACTGACGTAAGAAGCCATCACCGATGTCATTGGTGCCAAGCATAACAAACTTATAAAAAAACTCCAGACGTTCTTAATAAACCATTCAGTCATTTATCTTGACTGATGCAAACCGGCAACTTGAACCTAGCTGTTTTTTTGAGAAAATAAGGTAAGAGTTAACATAAAACTCAGTATAATGGAAAAATATTTCTGCACACTTGTCAACCCACTTACCGCTATCTAGAATGACTTTTATTCGACCGAAAAGGAAGGTTTACGATGGCAGAAAATTCTGTTGATTTTGGCCAAACAGCAGCGGATTATCGTCAACATCGCCTTGGCTTCCCCTTAGATCTTTTTATTCGCCTAAAAGTGTTAGGGGTTGGGCTTATCGGACAAAATATTATTGATTTGGGAACAGGCACTGGAACGTTAGCCAATCAATTTGCACGCCAGAACTGCCGCGTTATTGGTTTAGACATTTCTCAGCCGATGTTGGACGAAGCTCACAAAATTGCTAAGGCAGAAAATTTAACTGTCACGTACCAACGGGCCTCAGCCGAACAAACGGCTTTACCGGATCAAGTTGCAGATGTTGTAAGCGCAGGTCAATGCTGGCATTGGTTTCAAGGGATCAAAGCTGCCCAAGAAGCATACCGTTTATTGCGTCGCAATGGCTCCCTTGTCATTTGTCATGTCGATTGGTTACCGTTACCCAAGACCGTAGTGGAAGCCACGGAAAAATTAATCCTGAAATATAACCCCAATTGGCCGTTTGCAAAGGGCAACGGCTTTTACGGACAATGGGCCGAGCATCTTTATATGGCGGGTTTCATCGGATTAGAAAGTTTTAGTTTTGACCTTAATTTACCCTATAGCCCGGCTAGTTGGCGGGGGCGGATTCGGGCCAGTTCCGGCGTTGCCGCTAGTCTTTCTGCTGACCTTGTGGAAAAATTTGACCAAGAACATCAGAAAATTTTAGAGCAGCATTTTCCTCAAGACCCCTTGCAAATCCCGCACCGTGTTTTCGCAATCATGGGGCGGAAAATATGCCGATAGCATCAGGAGAAGAATAAGTCCCACCTGATGCTATTTCATACTTGATTCTCTTGCTAATTTTTACGGCAACTTGACCCGGTAAAGTATGGGGTCATTCTGCGGCAATCCTATATCATCCCTCGAATAAATAAGAGTATCGAGAGAAAACCCATTGTGAATAGAAACAAGAATCTCATTCGTTTGTGGTAGAATTGTTACAGTCGTTTTGAAAACGCGTCCAAAATAAAACCCTAAATAGTCCCTATTGTTGTCTTGGCCGGTAATGATACCAATATCATGAACCAACTCACCCTTCTGGTTGATTTGGGCCAAATACATGCTAGGTAAGTGGTTTTCAACTGCCTTCAGGTCAGATTGTCGGTAGAAAATCAGTAAATCATGATTAGGGGCAATGGCGATTGCTGTAATGTCGTTATACACTTTTCCTTTAAGGTCATGAGTGGGAAGATTTAAGGGTTGATCAGCTACCTTTTGGCAACTTTTATTCAAAAGACCGAGAGAGGAAAAGCCGGTATCCCCTTGATAATCAATAAACCAAAAACCATGGTCTGGCCGCTCAACTAGGTGAATGAAACGGTGATGATTAAAAAATTGGTTGCTTATTTCTTGGGGCTGGCCTAGATAAGGTATTTTAATTTCCAACGTTTGAGAATTGTTAGCTGTGTGGTTGGAG